>JAVLAV010000037.1:0-2507 GCA_031580735.1 Marinobacter sp. | reverse complement strand
AGTCGGGAATCCGGTGAGAATCCGGAACTGACGCGCAGCGGTATTGGGGAACGAGCGTGGCACGCAAGACACTGGCAACCGCCGGGAAGTCGCCACGCAAGGCCGAACCAACAGGTTCACGCCCCTGAGTCCGAAGACCTGCCAGGGAATATAACTGCACCTTCGCGCTTTAAAGGTGAGCAGGCGGGTTCCGGATTTTTTGCCACGGAATCCACGGAAGAACACGGAAAGAAAAAAGAAAAGATGAAAAGATTTTTTAGCCACTAAACCCACGAAAGAACACGAACAAAGATTAACTGACTAAAGAAGTCTTTGTTTTTACTTTCGTGTTCTTTCGTGGATTTCGTGGCCAATAAGGTCTTTATCTTTTGCTTTTTCCGTGTTCTTCCGTGGATTCCGTGGCTAACCCACCTTCTTTAAACGCGAAGTCTGCAACACCAACGCGTTTAAAGGAGAAGTGCGATGTCCGCCTCTGCCCTGGCTGAATCTCAGCCTGCCGCTCACACCCAAACCGAAGCCCTCCAGGTCATCAAGCGCAACGGCACCCTCGTTGGCTTTGACCCGTCAAAAATCGCCGTAGCCGTCACCAAAGCTTTTCTGGCCGTGGAAGGCGACAAAGCCGCCGGTTCTGCCCGCATCAACAACGCCGTTCAGCAAGTCACCGGACAGGTTATTCAGGCCATCAGCCGCCGCCTGCAAGCTGGCGGCAAAGTGCATATCGAAGACATTCAGGACCAGGTGGAACTGGCCCTGATGCGGGCGGAAGAACAGAAAGTGGCCCGCGCCTACGTGCTCTACCGCGAAGACCACGCCCGCCGGCGCGCCATCGAAGACCCGGTGGAAGCCCACCCGCACCTGACCGTGAAAAAAGCCACCGGCGAAATCGCCCCGCTGGACCTGGGCCTGATGAAACTCCAGGTAGAGCAGGCCGCCACCGGCCTCGAAGGCATCGACGGCGACTCCCTGGTTGAAGACGCCATCACCAACCTCTACGACGGCATTGTCGAGGAAGACGTGCTTTCCGCCCTGGTAATGACCGCCCGGGGCCGTATAGAAATGGAGCCGGACTACAGCGCCGTCACCGCACGCTTGCTGTTGGAACAGCTGCGTCTGGAAAACGCCCAGGCGCTGGACCTGCCCCGGGATCTGCCGCTGGCGGAGGTTTATCCACAGGCTCTGAAAGCGTTTATTGCTGCCGGCATCCGTTACGAACTGCTGGACGAAGCCATGGCCGCCTTCGACCTGGAACAACTGGCCAGCGCCCTGAAACCCGAGCGCGACTTCCAGTTCGGCTTCCTCGGCCTGCAGACCCTGTACGACCGCTATTTCCTGAACTGGAACAAAGCCCGCCTGGAACTGCCGCAGGTATTCTTCATGCGCGTCGCCATGGGCCTCGCCCTGCGTGAAGACGACCCCAACGCCCGCGCCATCGAGTTCTACAACCTGCTGTCCAGCTTCGACTACATGGCCAGCACGCCGACACTGTTCAACAGCGGCACCCGCCATTCCCAGCTGTCTTCCTGCTACCTGACCACCGTGCAGGACGATCTGGAAGGCATCTACGGCGCCATCCGCGACAACGCCATGCTCTCCAAATGGGCCGGCGGCCTGGGCAACGACTGGACTCCGGTGCGTGCCCTCGGCTCCCACATCAAAGGCACCAACGGCGAAAGCCAGGGCGTGGTGCCGTTTTTGAAAGTAGTGAACGACACCGCCGTGGCCGTAAACCAGGGCGGCAAGCGCAAGGGGGCGGTGTGCGCCTACCTGGAAAGCTGGCACCTGGACATCGAAGAATTCCTGGAACTGCGCAAGAACACCGGTGACGAACGCCGCCGCACCCACGACATGAACACCGCCAACTGGGTGCCGGATCTGCTGATCGAACGCATGCGCGAAGACGGCGAATGGACCCTGTTCTCCCCCAGCGACGCGCCAGACCTGCACGACCTGTACGGCAACGCCTTCCGGGAACGCTACGAGCATTACGAAGCGCTGGCGGAGCAGGGCGAAATCACCCTGTTCAAGAAAGTCTCCGCCAAACAGCTCTGGCGCAAAATGCTCACCGTACTGTTTGAAACCGGCCACCCGTGGATCACCTTCAAAGACCCCTGCAACCTGCGCTCGCCCCAGCAGCACCAGGGCGTGGTCCACAGCTCCAACCTGTGCACCGAAATCACCCTCAACACCAGCAGCGATGAAATCGCCGTGTGCAACCTGGGCTCGGTGAACCTGGCCGCCCACATCCACAACGGCGAACTGGACGTGCAGCGCCTGGAACGCACCGTAAACACCGCCGTGCGCATGCTCGATAACGTTATCGACATCAACTACTACGCTGTGCCCCAGGCGAAAAACTCCAACCTGAAACACCGCCCGGTGGGCCTCGGCATCATGGGCTTCCAGGACGCCCTCTACCAACTCGGAATGCCATATACCAGCCCCGAAGCGGTGGAATTCGCCGACGTGGCCATGGAACAACTCAGCTACTTCGCCATCCGCGCCTCCGC
>JAVLAV010000036.1:0-28602 GCA_031580735.1 Marinobacter sp. | reverse complement strand
GATTATTATTGCGGATTGGGTGCCCAAAGATCCCAATGGTGACCCCAACGGTGCCGATGGCCCTCCTGCTGATCCGGACTCTGTCGTCAGCCCGATTCCCGATCCGCCTAGCAGTTCTGCATTCGTAGTGGATCTTGGTGAAACAACCCAGTACGGCGCAGCATTCGGTGTGAATGACCAACAGCAAAACGGCTATACCACGGGTCGTCTATCTGGCCTTGATGTCTCCGATGAGGGTGTAATCTTCGCGCGCTATACCAACGGCCAGTCCAACTCTCTGGGGCAGGTTGCTTTGGCCAGCTTCGGCAATACTGACGGTCTGTCCCCGGTGGGTGATACGGCCTGGGTAGAAACCTTTGAATCCGGCCAGCCGGTTATCGGCAAGCCGGATACCGGTACCCTTGGTTCCATTGCCTCCAGCTCGGTTGAAGAATCCAACGTGGATCTTTCCGAGGAACTGGTGAATCTGATTATTGCCCAGCGCAACTATCAGGCGAACGCCAAGACCATTGAAACCTCTGATGCGGTTACCCAGACCATCATCAACCTCCGCTAACAGCCCCTCCATGTAAACATGGCACGACTCCTGCAGGAATACTTGAAACAGTCAAGATTCCGGCAGGAGTTTGCCCATGGACAAAGCCCTCTACATTGGAATGTCTGGCGCCAAGCAGAACATGATGGCCCAGCGTGCCCACGCCAATAATCTGGCCAACGTTAATACCACTGGCTTCAAGAAGGATTTTGCCCAGGCTCGCAGCATGCCGGTCTTTGGGGAGCATCATCCTACCCGCGCTTATGCCATGACCGAACGTCCTGGCACGGATCTCTCTTCCGGCGCTTTGCAGGAAACCGGTCGTAAGCTCGATGTCGCCCTGGAAGGTGACGGCTGGCTCGCGGTTCAGAACGATCAGGGCGAGGAAGTGTTTACCCGCAGCGGAAGTATGCAGGTGGATGTGAACGGCCTGATGCGTCTGTCCAGTGGTGAAATGGTTATGGGTAATGGCGGCCCGGTTGCCTTGCCCCCATACGACAACATTCAGATTGGTAATGACGGTTCTGTGTCAATCGTACCGGCCGGTGGGCCACCGGATCAGATGGTGGAAATCGATCGCCTGAAGCTGGTTAATCCTCCGGCAGATGCATTGGAGAAAGGTGAGGACGGCTTCATTCGCAGGAAACCGGACCAGGCTCTGGATGGAGAGGAGCCAGCGGATGCCGCCATGCGTGTGGCGACCGGGTTTCTGGAAAGCTCCAATGTGAACGCAGTGGAAGAAATGATTTCCAACCTGCAGTTGTCCCGGCAATACGAAATGCAGGTGAAGGTAATGTCTACTGCCAACGAAAATTCCGAAGCCACGGCACGGCTTTTGCAGAATCTCTGATAACACCGAATTAAACGCACCGGCTGCCCAAAAAGCGGCAAAAAATTGTCGGCCAATAGGCAGAAGGTAAGGAGTAGAGTCATGCATCCAGCACTTTGGGTCAGCAAAACCGGGTTGAGCGCTCAGGACACCAACATGTCCACGATCTCCAACAACCTGGCGAACGTTAATACCACCGGTTTCAAGCGGGACCGCGCGGTATTCCAGGATTTGCTGTATCAGGTAAACCGACAGCCGGGCGGACAGAATACCGAAAACACCCAGCTGCCCTCCGGGCTTCAACTGGGTACTGGTGTCCGTGTGGTGGGTACTGCCAAGCAATTCACCCAGGGCAACCTTCAGGTGACTGAACAGCCCCTGGATATGGCGGTGAACGGTCGGGGCTTTTTCCAGATTGAAATGCCGGATGGCCAGATCGCCTACACCCGAGATGGCCAGTTCCAGCTGAACTCTGATGGCGACGTCGTCACTCCGGATGGCTTTGCCCTGGAACCCAACATCAATGTGCCGGAGAACGCCACCAATATTACCATTGGCAAGGATGGCACGGTCACTGCGGTGACAGACGACCAGGCGGCACCGATCAACCTGGGCCAGGTTACCCTGGTGGACTTCATTAATCCGCAGGGGCTGCAGGCGATTGGTAACAACCTGTTCAAGGAAACAGCGGCCAGTGGCGATCCGGGTGAAGGTGAGCCGGGTCTGGCCGGTCTGGGCAGCATTGAACAGGGCACTATCGAGTCTTCCAACGTGGAAGTCGTGGAAGAGCTGGTGAACATGATCACCACCCAGCGCGCCTACGAAATGAACTCCAAGGTGGTGTCCAGTACCGATCAGATGCTTCAGTTCATTACCAATAATATCGGGTAAGTTATGAAAAGCCTTCGTCGAATCATTAACACTGAGCGTCCCGCCACCCTGGCGTTGGTGGGTGCCCTGGTTTTGCTTCAGGGCTGTACTGCCATGACCCGCCCGCGGGCTGAGCCGAATGATCCGGCCTATGCGCCGGCACGGGCGCAGTCCATGGAGCAGCGCAACTCGGATTCCGGCGCGATCTTTCAGGTAGCCCGCAACTACAACCTGTATGGCGATACCAAGGCTCTGAATGTGGGCGATGTGTTGACGGTTTTACTGGAGGAATCCACCAGCGCCAGCAAAAATGCCGAAACCAGCATTGGTAAGGACCAGGAGCTGGGCCTGGCGGAGCCCAATATCTTTGGCTACGACCAGCTTGGTTTAAGCGCGTCTGCAAACCTGGAGCGGGAATTCGAAGGTTCGGCGGAAGCTGACCAGAGCAACAGCCTGGCAGGCAGCATCAGTGTGACCGTTGTGGAAGTGCTGCCCAATGGCGTGTTGAAAGTGCGTGGTGAGAAATGGCTCTCGTTAACCAATGGCGATGAATACATTCGCGTGACCGGACTTGTGCGCCCCCAGGATATCCAGCCGAATAACACGGTTGCTTCCAACCGCATCGCCGATGCCCGCTTCGCTTACGGCGGTACGGGTGATTTTGATCAGGCTAACCAGATGGGCTGGCTGGCCCGCTTCTTTAACAGTGAGTGGTGGCCGCTATGATACGCAAGCTGGTTACGGTGTTTGTAATGCTGACGGTATGTTCCGCCCCGGTCATGGCTGACCGTCTTAAAGACATGGCCAAGGTGAAGGGCGTGCGTAACAACCAGTTGGTCGGCTATGGGCTGGTTGTTGGCCTGGACGGTACCGGTGATTCCGCGCCGTTCACCAATCAGACATTCCGGAACATGATGAACCAGTTCGGTATCAACCTGCCGGAAGGCGTGAACCCGAGCTCAGATAACGTTGCCGCAGTTACCGTCAGCGCCAATCTGCCGCCGTTCGCCAAGGCAGGTCAGGAGCTTGATATAACAGTTTCCTCCGTTGGTAATGCCGACAGCCTGCGAGGCGGCACCTTGTTGATGACACCATTGAAAGGCGCTGATGACCAGATCTATGCCATGGCTCAGGGTAGCCTGGTGGTTGGTGGTTTTGGCGCCCAGGGGCAGGACGGGTCGCGCATTACCGTGAATGTACCCAGCGTCGGCCGCATTCCCAACGGTGCCACTATCGAGCGTGAGGTGAATTCACCGTTCACTCGTGGCGATACCATCACCTTTAACCTCATGCGTTCCGATTTCACTACCGCACGACGTGTCGTGGAAGCCATTAATGACCGCCTGGGGCCGAATATGGCTTACGCTCACGATGCTACCTCGGTGTCTGTAAAGGCCCCGCGGGATCCCTCACAACGTGTCAGTTTTCTGTCGATTCTTGAAAATATTGAGGTTAACCCGGCAGAAGCGTCTGCCAAAGTGGTCATTAACAGCCGCACAGGCACCATCGTTGTGGGTGAGAATGTAAAAGTCAGCCCGGCAGCCATTACTCATGGCAACCTGACGGTGACCATTCAGGAAAATCCGGAAGTAGAACAGCCTAACCCGTTCGCCGAAGGTGAAACGGCGGTTGAGCCGAATACCCAGATAGCCATAACCGAAGATCCTGCCCGCATGTTCCAGTTCGGGCCGGCAACCACGCTGAACGAGATTGTTCAGGCGGTAAACCAGGTGGGCGCGGCCCCGGGGGATGTTATGGCGGTTCTTGAAGCACTTAAGCAGGCCGGCGCATTACGTGCCGAGCTGATTGTGATCTAGGTGTAACCATGCAGGACTATCGCGTACAGCAAGCTCAGGTATATACCGACTTTCAGGGCCTCAATGCCATGAAAGCCCAGGCTCGCACCGACAAAAATGCGGCCCTGGAACAGGTCGCCAAGCAGTTTGAGGGGCTTTTCCTGCAGGAAATGCTCAAGTCCATGCGTAAAGCCGGAGAAGTATTCTCTGAGGACAACTATCTCAACAGCAACGAGAGCAAAACCTACCGCGATATGTTCGACAGCCAGGTAAGCCTGAGCATGGCCGGGGGCACCGGTACCGGGTTGGCTGAAGCGTTGGTTCGCCAGCTTGGCCAGCAAATCCCGGGCATTAACGAAAATGGCGAAAAAATGGCCGCTCACAAAGGCGCGCTGACGGACTATGAACGCAGTATGCCTGCCATTTCAAAAGCGCTGCCTGAACAGCTGTCCGAAGTGGATGATATTTCCCGATCCGCAGAGGCTGAAAACGCAGCACGATCACAATCTGATGCGGCAGGGCGCCAGGTGGCGAAGGCATTACCTGAAACTTTCGAGTCTGCTCAGCAGTTCGTATCTCAATTAATGCCCTTTGCCGAACGGGTTGCCAAAGACAGCGGTATTGATCCGAAACTGATGGTTGCCCAGGCCGCTCTGGAAACTGGCTGGGGCAGCAAGATGATCAAGGGTGACGGCAACGAGCCCAGCTTTAACCTGTTCGGCATCAAGGCGGACAGTCGCTGGAGTGGAGACTCGGGAACCATTACCACTACCGAATTCCGCGACGGTCTGCCAATGAAAGAACAGGCGGATTTCCGCGCCTACCCGGATTATGAAGCCAGCTTCCGGGATTACGTGGATTTCCTGCAGAACAACCCGAGATATCGGGATGTGCTGTCCTCGGCTGACCAGCCGGATGTGTTTGCAGACAAGCTTCAGGAAGCCGGCTATGCCACGGATCCGGAATATGGTTCCAAGATTCGCAGCATCATGAACCGGGATTCGCTGATGACATTGTCTATGCGCGGCACAGGTACAGAGGAGTAACAGATCATGGCAGGATTGATCGGAACGGGTTTGACGGGCGTGCTCAGCCATCAGGCTGCTCTGAATACCACCGCCAACAATATTACCAATGCCAATACCCCGGGTTACAGCCGCCAGGAAGTGCAGTTTGAAACCCAGGAAGGCCAGCGCACCGGCGCAGGCACTATTGGCAGCGGTGTTTCTATCTCGAATATTCGCCGGATGGCGAACGAATACCTGACCCAGCAACTGCGTGAAGACAGCACGCTTAACAGTGAACAGCAGGCTCTCAACTCCGAATTGAGCCGGCTTGATAACCTGCTGGGTGGTGAGAATACCGGCCTGAACAACGCCCTTAACAATTTCTTTGCCGCCATGCAGAATGCTGCGGAAGATCCGACCTCGTTACCCCAGCGCCAGCTGGTACTGAGTGAAGGGCAGCAGGTAGTGAATCGCTTTCAGGGCCTGAATGAGGAGCTGATTCAGCAACGGGAATCCGTCAAGACCCAGATGCAACAGGGCGTAAAAGACGCCAATTCGCTGCTCAAAAGCATTGCCGAACTGAATCTGTCGATTTCGGAATCTCCAGGCGTTGCCCAGGGCAGAATGCCGCTGGAACTGATGGATCAGCGGGATGAAAAGCTAAGAGAGCTGTCAGAACTGGTCAGCATCAAGGTCAGTGAGACCGAAGGCAGCCAGGTGAATGTCTCCCTGTCGAATGGCCTGGCTCTGGTAACCGGCAACAATTCAGCCGAGTTTGCTACCCGCACCAGTGCCGAGGACCCCAGTCGGCTGGAATTTACTCTGGAAAGCTCGGGCCGGACACTGCTAGTAGACGACCAGATTAAAGGCGGCAAGCTGGGCGGCCTGCGCCGTTTTGATCAGGAAGCTCTCAAGCCGGCGTTTGACGAACTGGGCCGTCTGGCTATTGCTCTGTCTGCCTCCATCAACCATCAGCATGAAATTGGCATGGACCTGGAAGGCGACCTTGGCGGTAACTTTTTTACGGACATTAACACTGAAGCTGTAGAGCGTAGCCGGGTAGTGGCCAATGCCAACAACTCAGAGCCGAAGAACGCTCAGTTGGCGGTAGAGATTACGGATAGCACTGAGCTTCCAGCAGGTACCTGGTCGCTGCAATTCAGTGGCGATGGCCGTAATTTTGAGCTGATTAATACTGAAACCGGTAAAACTGAGCGACAGGGTCGGCTGCCGGATCCGGTTCAGTCAGAGATTTCCATGGATGGTTTTAATATCCGTGTTGAGGGTGGCCAGTTTAACGCCGGTGACAAATTCCTGATTCAGCCCAGCCGAAACGCTGCTGAGAGCATTGGCATGAATATTCGCCGGGAAGAGGATCTGGCGTTTGCCAGTCCGATTCGTGCCAGGGAAGGTGGGTATAACCCCGCCACCACTGAAAACCGGGAGAACAACCTGGGTACTGGCGAGATCAGCCAGGGCAAGATGCTGAATGTCCGTAACCCTAACACCAACGCCCTGCTCGAGGGATTCAAAAACAGTGGTGAACTGGCCAACGGCCCACTGAGGATTACTTTTGGGGACAAAACTGCCAGCGGTACGCTTGAGTACAGCATCTATGACAATACAGATACTGAGATCATTTCAGGGAACGATTACGATCCCCAGCAGATAAATACATTTTTCAGCGATTCACCGTCGGACAGCGAATACCAGGGTTATCAGTTTGAACTGACTGGCGAGCCGGCCAATGGCGACGTCTTTACGATTGAATACAACGACAACGGCATCTCTGACAACCGGAATGCCGAACTGCTGGCGGCCCTGGGTACCCAGAACACCATGAATGGTGGCAGCCAGAACTTCACCGAAGGCTATGCCGGCCTGGTTGAGGATATCGGCGTAAAAACCCGTCAGAGCCAGCTCGACAAAGATGCCAGTTCAACACTGCTGGAGCAGTCCAATAATCAGCGTGAATCGGTTTCCGGCGTCAACCTTGATGAAGAGGCCGGCCGGTTGATTCAGTACCAGGCCGCTTACAATGCGTCCTCTAAAGTGATGTCAGTAGCGCAGGATTTGTTCAATACGCTGCTGCAGAGCTTCCGTTAAGGTGAGGTGACCGATCATGATGCGGATTTCATCACAACAGATTTTTTCCGGCGGTATCAACCGGCTGCAGGGTATCAACAGCAATCTGGTGGATACCCAGCAGCAGATTTCTACCGGCAAGAAGGTCAACAAGCCTTCGGATGATCCGGTAGCCGCAGCCCGTATTCTGAAGCTGGACCAGGAACTGCGGCGTGTGGACACTTATCAGCGCAACGCCAATCTGGCGGACAATCGTCTGAAACAAGAGGAAAGTGCCCTTGAAAGCTCGGTGGATATCATCCAGCGGGTGCGGGAATTGACCGTTCAGGCGGGTAGTGGGTCACTGTCTCCGAATGACCGGCAATCCATTTCCGCCGAGCTCAAAGAGCGGCTGGGGCAGTTGGCGAATATTGCCAACACCCGCGATGCCTCCGGGGAGTATATTTTCAGCGGTTTCCAGGGCCAGACCCCGGCTTTTGCTAAAGATGGGGCGGGTGACTGGAAATACCAGGGTGATGAAGGCCAGCGGGTTCTGGAAATTGATGATGGTGTGACCGTGCCGATCAGTGATCACGGTAAAGGGATCTTTGTTGATGTGGCCAAAGCAATATCGGTGACCGGTTCCGATGATGGAGGCGGCAATCCGGCGAACGGCTATATCTCCAACCTTGAACTGGTCGCGCCCAAGGATCTGAAAGACGCGTTTAGTCCTCGTGTGCCGGATGATCTCGAGGTGAGTGTTGCCAATAACGCTGGGCAACTTGAAGTTACCGTGACCGATCCGCGGACTGGCGCCGTAATTCCCACCGAACCTGCAACAGCCGTCGTAGGTGAGGAGTTCAAGGTGGCCGGCATTGAGCTGACCGTGAATGATGCTCTGGATGGAGAAAGCTTCACGCTAGGCATCAGTGACCGGCAATCCGTTTTCGGCACCATCGAAAACGTCATTGATGGCCTTGAGGGTATTGCCAAAGGGTCACCTAAGGGCAATGCCGAGTACGATGCTCTCATTGCTGATTCTTTGACCAATCTGGACAACGCGCAGGAAAAGATCATCCTCAAGCAGACAGAACTCGGCGGCCGACTGAATGCGGTGGAATCCACCACTGCATTTCTGGAGGATTCCGGCCTGTACACCAAGGAAATCCGTTCCCAGTTGCAGGATGTGGACTACGCCGAAGCCATCAGTAACCTCAGCTTCCAGAGCTTTGTGTTGCAGGCGGCTCAGCAGTCCTTTTCGAAAGTATCCCAAATGTCTCTGTTTGATCGTCTGTAACAGCATGAGGCTGCGGTTAATTTTAGCCGCGGCCCGGTTGCTTTCAGATTCAGTCTCAGTATAATTCCCCCACTCTCCAATGGCGGCGTGGTGAAATTGGTAGACACGACGGATTCAAAATCCGTTGGGGTAAAACCCGTGGCGGTTCGAGTCCGCCCGCCGCTACCATTTATTTGCCGCTCCCTGCGGCGTTCTGAACAGCCCGGCCCATGAACGTCTCCGATTTTCATTTTGATCTGCCGGACGAGCTTATCGCCCGTTACCCCCTGGAACAGCGCAGCGCATCCCGCTTGCTGAGCCTTGACGGCCCTTCCGGCCAGACCCGGCACCTGAAGTTCACAGATTTACCCGACCTGTTAGAGCCCGGCGACCTGCTGGTGTTTAACAATACCCGTGTTATTCCCGCTCGCCTGTTCGGACAGAAAGAAACCGGTGGTCGCGTGGAGATCCTGGTGGAACGCCTGCTTGGCGACCATGAATTTCTGGCCCACGCCAGGGCTTCCAAGGCGCCGAAAGAAGGCCAGAAAGTCGTGCTGGAAGATGGCACGGAATTGCTGATGGCAGGCAGGGAGGACGCGCTTTTCCGGTTTGTCCACGAAGGTTCCGAGCCCGTTCTTGATTTGCTCGAGCGCTTGGGCCATATGCCTTTGCCACCTTACATGGAGCGCGACGACGAGCTGTCGGATCGTGAGCGTTACCAGACAGTGTATGCCCGGGAAGCCGGCGCCGTTGCAGCGCCTACCGCCGGCCTGCATTTTGATGACGCAATGCTGGCAAGGTTAAAAGACATGGGGGTCGAGTCTGCCTATGTGACCCTGCACGTGGGGGCAGGCACTTTCCAGCCTGTTCGGGTCGATAATATCGAAGATCATGTGATGCACAGCGAAGTTGCCCATGTGCCTGAGGAAACCGTGCAGGCGGTAAAGCAGGCACGTGAGCGCGGAAATCGTGTGGTTGCAGTGGGTACCACGTCAGTGCGTTCGCTGGAATCGGCAAGCCGGGCAGGGCAGCTGCATGAGTTCCGGGGCGAAACAGACATCTTTATTTACCCCGGCTACCGCTTTCAGACGGTAGACGCCATGATTACCAATTTTCATTTGCCCGAATCGACACTGATCATGCTGGTGAGTGCGTTCTCCGGTTATGAGCACATGATGGCTGCCTACCGTGAAGCCGTGAAAGAACGTTACCGCTTTTTCAGTTACGGTGACGCCATGTTCCTGACCGCCAGGGAACCAAGTCTGGGCAGGTTGTCAGCGAATGATCAAGACAATGCCGGCACTATTGACGCACCGGAAGGCAATTCTGATGCACTGGGAGACAATTCGTGAGTAATTCCTGTTTCATGTCATTCGAAAAACTGGGTGAGGATGGCAAAGCCCGACGTGGCCGCATGACCTTTCCCCGCGGTACGGTGGAAACGCCGGCATTCATGCCGGTAGGTACCTACGGCACCGTGAAGGGCATGTTGCCCAGAGACATCAAGGACATCGGCGCCGAGATCATTCTTGGCAACACCTTTCACCTGATGTTGCGGCCCGGTACTGAAGTGGTGAAGGCCCATGGCGATCTGCATGACTTTACCCAGTGGCAGGGGCCTATTCTGACCGATTCCGGTGGCTTCCAGGTGTTCAGCCTGGGAGATATGCGCAAGATTACTGAAAAAGGCGTTACATTCCGTTCTCCGGTAGATGGCTCCAAAGTGGAACTGTCTCCGGAAATCGCCATTCAGGTGCAGCGGGATCTGGGTGCGGACATTGTGATGATTTTCGATGAATGCACACCGTATCCGGCCACTGAAAAACAGGCCAGAGAATCCATGGAGCTGTCTCTGCGCTGGGCGGAACGTTCCAAAAATGCTCATGAGGGCAATCCGGCAGCCTTATTTGGCATTGTTCAGGGCGGTATGTATGAATCGTTGCGTGAACAATCACTGAAGGGACTGACCGATATCGGGTTTGATGGTTACGCTATCGGTGGCTTGTCGGTAGGCGAACCGAAGGAAGACATGATCCGCATTCTGGATGATCTGCCCCCGAAAATGCCGGAAGACCGGCCGCGTTACCTGATGGGGGTGGGGCGCCCGGAAGATATCGTGGAAGCGGTACGCCGGGGAATCGATATGTTCGACTGTGTGATGCCAACGCGCAATGCCCGTAATGGTTACCTGTTCACAGCCACCGGCATTGTCAAAATCCGCAATGCGAAGAATCGCCATGACACCGGCCCACTGGATGAGCGTTGCGATTGTTACACCTGTCAGAACTTTTCCAGAAGCTATCTGCACCATCTGGACAAGTGCGGGGAAATGCTGGGTGCCCAGCTCAATACCATCCACAATCTGCGTTTTTACCAGAACCTGATGAGTGGATTGCGTGGTGCGATTGAAGCAGGTACATTGTCCGACTTTACAAGCGAATTCTATGCCTTACGGGGTGAAACAGTACCGCCTCTCGGCTGATTCTGCACAAGTTTTAATCGACGATCAGTTAATCAACGGAGAACCTGAATGAAATCAATGAAACTGCTTATCGCCGGCTTGCTGTCTGTGATGCCTGCATTTGCCATGGCACAGGATGCCGGAGCTGCTGGTGGTATGGGCGTTATGGGCCAGGTGATTTTCTTTGCCGGCTTTATCGCTATTTTCTATTTCCTGATCTGGCGCCCGCAGTCAAAGCGCGCGAAAGAGCATAAAGCCCTGATGTCTGGCCTTAACAAGGGCGACGAAGTGGTTACCTCCGGTGGTATGGCCGGGCGCATCACTAAAGTGACCGACGATTTCATCGTTCTGGAAGTTGCTGACAACGTTGAAATCAAGGTTCAGAAAGTTGCTGTTGGTGCGGCTCTGCCGAAGGGCACGCTGAAGGATATCTGAGCTGGTTCATCGCGGGCGCATTGGCGCCCGCTGTTTTTTTACTGGCTGAAAAATCACGGTCGGCTTCCTTACCGGCTTAAAGGGATCCCATGCTGAACAAGTATCCTCTCTGGAAAAACCTGGTCATTGTGTGCGCACTTGTGATCGGGTTCATCTACGCATTACCCAACTTTTTCCCCGACGATTACGCGATTCAGATTACGGGTGCCCGTGGTGGTACCGAGATGGACCAGCGTGTTCTGGACAGAGCCCTTGCGGAACTGGATGAACTCGGTATCGAGGTTAAATCCAGCGCTCTGGACGATCGGGATGCTCTGATTCGTCTGACCAGCTCAGAAGATCAGTTGCGCGCCCGGCCGGCGGTTCAGAATGCTGTCGGCGAACGCTACCTGGTCGCTCTGAATATGGCGCCTTCCACTCCCGACTGGCTTCAAAGCCTGGGTGCAGGCCCCATGAAATTGGGGCTTGATCTTCGTGGTGGTGTGCACTTCCTGCTGGAAGTGGACATGGAAACCGCGGTGGAGCAGAGGCTGGAAGCCTTGTCCGGGCAGATCAAGCGGGAATTGCGTGAAGAGAGGATTCGTTACCGCGGTGGCGAGATCGACGATGAAAGAAATGTTGTCCTCAGTTTCCGTGATGAAGAATCCCGAAGCGAGGCGTTTAATCTGGTTCGTGATCAGTACAACGAATTTCTGCTTGATGAAAGCACGGAGGATGGCGAGTTTCTTCTGACCCTGAGCCTGGCTGAGACAGAGGTCAAGAGTATCCAGGAATACGCTCTGGAGCAGAACCTGACCACCATTCGTAATCGTGTTAACGAGCTGGGTGTCGCCGAGCCGATGGTTCAGCAACAGGGTGCGGACCGGATTATTGTTGAATTGCCGGGCGTGCAGGATACTGCCCAGGCTAAACGGGTGCTTGGTTCGACTGCCAATCTGGAGTTCCGGATGGAGGCCCGTCAGGATGCGCCGTCAGCGGAAACCGAGGAGTATGCCTTCAGGGATCAGCCCAACCGTACGGCTCGGCTGGAACGTGAAGTTATCGCGACCGGTAATAACGTTGCCAATGCCCAGCAGGGGTTTGACGAAAGCGGTCAGCCACAGGTGAATATCACCATGGATTCGGTAGGTGGTGATTTGATGAATCGGGCGACCCGCAACGCCATCGGCCGGCGCATGGCGGTGCTTTTTATTGAATACAGCACCGAAACCGAAATGCGTGAAGTCGATGGCGAGATGCAGGAAGTGGAAAACCGGATGGTCGACAAGGGCATCATCAGCCTTGCGACCGTTCAGTCTGCACTGGGCAGCAGCTTCCGGATTACCGGTCTGGATTCCATTCCGGAAGCCTCCGAGCTTGCGTTGTTGTTGCGTGCCGGTGCTCTGGCCGCGCCCATGTATTTTGTTCAGGAGCGGACGATAGGCCCAAGCCTGGGTCAGAAGAATATCAATGCCGGTTTCATGTCGGTTGTCTTCGGTTTTGTTCTGGTGTTGGCATACATGCTGGTGTTCTACCGAGGCTTCGGTCTGATCGCCAATGTGGGGCTGGTCCTGAACCTGATGCTGCTGGTGGCGTGCATGTCGATTCTGTCGGCCACTCTGACCTTGCCGGGTATTGCCGGTATCGTGTTGACGGTGGGCATGGCAGTGGACGCCAACGTATTGATATTTGAGCGAATAAAAGAAGAGCTTCGGGCTGGGGTGCCGCCTCAGCTTGCTATCAATTCCGGCTATGGTCGGGCGTTTGTGTCAATTTTTGACGCTAACATCACTACCTTGCTGGTTGCGGTTATTCTGTTTGCCATGGGCTCCGGGCCGGTGAAAGGCTTCGCCGTTACGCTGTGCATTGGCATTCTCACCTCAATGTTCTGTGGCCTGATGGTGAGTCGCAGCATTGTGAACCTGGTGTATGGCCGTCGCCGAATCGAGAAATTGTCAATCGGGGGGAAGCTGTCTAATGGCTGATATAGAAAAGAAACCGTTTGACTTTATGGGGTTGCGGAAAGTCGCGTCGGTGATTTCTATCGCCCTCGTTATTGCATCTATCGCCTTGCTGGCTGTGCGCGGTCTGAATCTCGGCATGGACTTCACGGGCGGGACGTCTGTAGAGCTCGAGTATGCTCAGGCGCCTGACCTTGATGGTATCCGCAGTACATTGGATGAAGGCGGCTACGAGCAGTTTTCCGTCCAGAACTTTGGCGCTGACACGACGGTGTTGATTCGTCTTGCCGAGGCGGGCAACGATGAACTGGCCCGGGAAGTGACGGAGGTTCTGGAGGCAACGGGTGCCGATCTGCAACTGGTCAGCTCGGAGTTTGTTGGCTCCCAGGTGGGTGAGCAACTGAAAGAGGACAGCGGGCTTGGCCTGCTGATCGCGCTCGCCGTGGTGCTGATTTATGTCGGTATGCGTTTCCAGTTCAAATTCGGCATTGCTTCGGTGATTCCGTTGGGGCACGACGTGCTGATTGTTCTGGGTGTTTTCGCGTTGTTCCAGTGGACCTTCGACTTGACCGTGCTGGCGGCCCTGTTGGCCGTCATTGGTTACTCCCTGAACGACACCATTGTAGTGGCTGACCGTATCCGCGAGAATTTCCGAAAAATTCGGGTGGGCGAGCCCTGGGATATCATCAACGAGTCTATTCACCAGACTATTACGCGAACGATCAATACATCCGGTACTACCCTTGTTGTGTTGTTTTCGCTGTACCTGTTTGGTGGGGAGGCCATCAATAACTTTGCCATCGCGCTCATTATTGGTGTTGTTGTCGGTACCTACTCTTCCATCTACGTGTCGGCCAACATGCTGATGGTATTGGGGATCAGCCGTGAAGACCTGATGGTGCCGAGCAAAGAAGGCGCCGAGGAGCCAGAGGAAGAAGAGCCACCCGAATGGCTGAACCGGATGTAAATCCGGCTTTCCAGGCATAAAAAAACCGCCAGTCCGGAAGGATGGCGGTTTTTTTATGGCTGACCGAAAACTCAGCGCGGCAGGCGACCCTTGAATGGGTTCAGCACCTTCAGCAGTTCACGGAACAGTTTGGGATTGGCGACAACCAGTTGACGGGCGTTTTCTGTCGAAGGGTTACCGACAAAGTCACCGGTCAGGGCGCCGGATTCCATCGCCAGAGTAACGCCAAGGTCGAGCTCCGCCGCTTCCGGGCGGAAAATGATGGCAGCATCCAGCAGGCCGGCAGATACCCGGGCGATATCGAGAACCACGCAGCCGGAAGTCCGGAATATGGCGCTCTCCCGAGCAACTGTGGCAGCCATTTCACCCCAGAGAATGGGGTCATCGCCCTGGCGTGCCTGATCCAGCAGGTTGCTGGCAATGGCTGCTTTTGCAGGAAGTTTGATTTCCGATGCCCGTACCCGACGGCTATTCAGGGCCGCGCCGTGGCCACGGCTGGCCGCGTATTCTTCACCGGTTACCGGGTTTATCAGTAGCAGGTTTTCGGTGCGGTTGTTTTTTTTCTGGGACAGTGCGAGCACAAATTCCGGAATTCCGCGGACAAAATTTTCACGACCGAGCACCGGGAAAATATGCCAGCTTTTCTCGCTGCCATTGGCATTGGCTTCACCCATGGGGGCAATGGTGTGGTCCCTGTAAGCCTTTTCCAGTTGCTCGACAAAATTGTCGTAAATGGATTGCTCAACCCGCGCCAGTTGCTGGCTACGGTCGGCGTCGTCCTTACCGTTAGGGTCTTGTCGCTCGAAATGGGCTTTGAGATAGTCTGAACCCTGGCGGGCAATGCGCAGGGCCATCTTGATTGCTGGTTGCATCTGAGTGTTCATTATCCGGGTGTGTTAAGGCGGGCCATCATATCAAAAGATAGGCCTTCTTGTATGGTTTTCGGTTGAGGAAAAACACCGATACTGCAGTGATACGGCTTCTCCGGGGAGCGGGTGGGCCAGTATTTCTGGTATCATTCAGGCCCTTTCAAAAAATCGAAGACACAGGCGCGTAAAGCATGCACAAACCCGCATTGCCCCTTGAAGGCACCGATACCTTCAATGACCAGATCCGGATCGTTCTGGTGGAAACTTCCCATTCCGGCAATATCGGAGCCGTTGCGCGGGCCATGAAAAACATGGGCCTGGCCAATCTCTGGTTGGTTAACCCCGCGTCTTTTCCGGACGAAGCCTCTTACGCCCGGGCTGCGGGTGCGTCAGATGTTCTGGACAAAGCCCAGGTTGTAGGCTCGCTGGACGAAGCTCTTGCCGACTGTGTGTTGGTTATGGGTACCAGTGCCCGGGGCCGGAAGGTTCCCTGGCCGGTCGTTGCGCCGCCCCAGGCTGCTGCTACGGCTTCCGAGCATAGTTACCGGGGGCAGGTGGCGTTGATCTTCGGGCGTGAAAATAACGGCCTGTCGAATGAAGAGTTGCAGCGCTGTCACTACCATATTCATATTCCATCGAATCCGGACTACAGTTCGCTCAATCTGTCTATGGCGGTGCAGGTGATTTGTTATGAATTGCGAATGCACTACTTGCGCAGCCTTGAAGAGGGCCAGTCCAGCCCCTACCTTGATGCCATGGTAGCGCCAGGAGATCGCGGCTGGGATGTTCCCCCGGCCAATGTCAGCGATGTGGAAGGTTTTTATGGGCATCTCGAGCAGGTTTTACAGGAAGTGGAGTTCCATCGTCGAGATAATCCGCGCCAATTGATGACCCGTTTGCGGCGCTTGTTTCAGCGAGCGCATCTTGATCAGATGGAGATCAATATTCTCAGGGGCATTCTGACTTCGGTGCAGAAAGCCGCCGGTACCCGACAGGCTGATAGTCAGCACAACTCCACTGTCGTCCAGTCCACAGACGAAGGCCAGGAAAAAGACCATGTTTGAACGTTTGCGTGAAGATATAAATAGCGTGTTTCATCGGGACCCGGCGGCCCGGAATACCTTTGAAGTGTTGACGAACTATCCGGGGTTGCATGCACTACTGTTTCACCGGTTTGCTCATTGGTTGTGGAACCTGGGCCTGAAATGGCTGGCCCGGACAATTTCCACACTTGCCCGCTGGCTTACCGGAATCGAGATCCATCCGGGCGCCACCATCGGGCGACGTTTTTTTATTGATCACGGTATGGGCGTAGTAGTGGGTGAGACCACAATCATCGGAGATGACGTTACCCTCTACCAGGGTGTCACCCTGGGGGGTACCAGCTGGAACAAGGGCAAGCGCCATCCCACCATTGGCAACGGTGTTGTCGTTGGCGCCGGCGCCAAGATCCTCGGGCCTTTTGAGGTGGGCGAGGGCGCCAAGGTTGGTTCGAATTCAGTTGTTACCAAGGCGGTTCCCGCCGGAGCTACCGTGGTGGGTATTCCGGGGAAGGTCATCGTTAAGCGCCAGTCTGAAGATAATTCCAGGCGTAAAGAAATGGAAGAGCGCATGGGCTTCGATGCCTATGGCGTAACCGAGGAAATGCCGGACCCGGTTGCGAGGTCCATGCGGGCATTGCTGGATCACATGCATGCGGTAGATGATCGCATTGAAAATATGTGCAAAGCACTGCGGAAGGTGAACAGTGACTATCAGAACGGGGAGCTGCCGCCCCTGCATGATGAGGATTTCGACTGCGTCCAGGATGAAGAAAAGCCCCCGCGGAGCTGAATACTTGACTGTTTTGCTGGGTCAATCCATACTCGGCGCTACAACTCGAGACTCATTCCCATTACCGGGGCTGGCGCTATGAAGCTGACCACAAAAGGCCGTTACGCCGTAACGGCAATGCTCGACCTGGCTCTGCATGGAGCCGAAGGGCCGGTGAGCCTTGCGGACATTTCATCTCGTCAGGAAATTTCGCTTTCCTACCTGGAGCAGCTGTTCTCGCGTTTGCGCAGGCACGAGTTGGTGATCAGTGTCCGAGGTCCGGGCGGTGGATACCGTCTCAGCCGGTCTGCGGATGACGTCTTTATCGCCGAAGTGGTTGATGCTGTCAGCGAATCCCTGGACACCACACGATGTGGTAACAAGGGTGATTGTCAGAATGGTGAAAAATGCCTGACTCACCACCTGTGGGCTGACCTCAGCGACAGGATTCATAGATTCCTCAGTGAGATCAGCCTCGGGGATTTGATGCGCAAGCACGAAATCCAGCATGTTGCCGACCGTCAGAATCAGAAGCAGTCGGAGGCGATCAATACTCGTCGTCTGACAGACCAGGCGTCAGCCTGATAACCAACATCCCGAACATCAGACATCATGAAAAAGCCCGTCTATCTGGATTATGCGGCTACCACGCCCGTTGATCCTGCTGTTGCCGATGAAATGGTCAAGTATCTGACCCAGGACGGAATTTTCGGTAACCCTGCATCCCGTACCCACAGTTTTGGCTGGCAGGCAGAAGCCGCGGTAGAGAATGCACGCCGCCAGGTGGCTGACCTGATTCATGCCGATCCCCGAGAGATCGTCTGGACATCCGGAGCCACCGAGTCTGACAATCTGGCGATCAAGGGCGTGGCCGCGCTGCATCAGAATGCCCATATTGTTACCTCAACAGTCGAGCACAAGGCAGTTATTGATACCTGTCACTGGCTGGAGCAGCAGGGTGTGGAAGTTACCTGGCTCAACCCGGGCCCTGACGGCCGTGTATCGCCGGAAGAGGTGATTGGGGCACTTCGGGATAACACAGTCCTGGTCAGCCTGATGCTGGTCAATAACGAGCTTGGCTGTGTGACAGATATTGCCGCGATTGGCGAGGCGTTGCGTGAGCGGGGCGTGCTTTTGCATGTTGACGCTGCCCAGGCGACCGGGAAGTTACCGGTAAACGTCAAAACCCTTAAAGTGGATCTGTTATCGCTTTCAGCCCACAAAGTCTACGGCCCGAAGGGTGTCGGTGCCTTGTATGTGCGCAGGGCCCCCGAAGTGCGTCTTGAAGCGCAGATTCACGGCGGAGGCCATGAGCGGGGCATGCGTTCCGGAACGCTTCCGACCCACCAGATTGTGGGCATGGGAAGGGCTTTTGACGTGGCCGGTCAGTGCCTTGAGGATGAAGCGCTCAGACTGGAAGAGTTGCGCCAGCGCTTTCTCAGCGGGCTTGATCAGCTGAAAGGTGTGCATTTTAACGGCAGTGAGGAACAACGGGTGCCGGGCATTGTCAATCTGTCATTCGAAGGCGTTGAAGCCGAATCGCTCATGCTGGGTTTGCGGTATCTTGCAGTGTCTTCAGGTTCCGCCTGTGCTTCGGCGGCAATGGAGCCTTCTTACGTATTGCGTGGCATTGGTGTGAACGATCAGCTGGCGCACCGGGCGCTGCGGTTTTCATTCGGGCGCTTTACCACAGAGGAAGAAGTGGACTTCGCCTGCCAGCAAATCCGTGAAGTGGTGCAGCGGCTTCGATCGCTACGGTAGGCAGTTGTGGCCTTACCGCGTATAATCTCGGCTCTGAATTTCCAACACCCATCAATTGGAGCAATACCATGGCAAACGAGCGCACGCTCTCCATTATCAAACCCGATGCCGTCGCTAAAAACGTGATTGGCGAAATTCTGAGCCGTTTTGAAAAAGCTGACCTGAAAGTGGTCGCTGCCAAAATGATGCACCTGACTCAGGAGCAGGCTGAAGGGTTTTACGCCGAGCACAAAGAACGCCCGTTCTTTAACGATCTGGTCGCGTTCATGACCTCCGGCCCGGTTGTTGTTCAGGTTCTTGAAGGCGAAGGCGCCATTCTGAAAAACCGCGATCTGATGGGTGCAACTAACCCGAAAGAAGCGGAGCCAGGCACCATTCGTGCGGATTTCGCAACGTCTATCGATGCTAACGCTGCTCACGGTTCTGACTCCGCCGAGTCTGCCGAGCGCGAAATTGCGTATTTTTTCAATGACAACGAAATCTGCCCGCGCGGCTGAGATTGTTGTTTCAGAGGTGGCGTTAAGCCACCTCTGTATTGGTTATCTGATCGAGGTTATGTCATGACTGCCGCTGCCGAAAAAACCAACTTCCTGGGGATGCCCAAGGCAAAGCTTGAGGCCTTCTTCGAGGAAATTGGAGAAAAACGTTTTCGTGCTCAGCAAATCCTTCAGTGGATCCACCAGCGCGGTGCGGATGACTTCGATCAAATGACCAATATGAGCAAGTCGCTGCGGGAAAAGCTTAAGCAGGTTGCTGAAATTCGTGGCCCGGAGGTTATCTACGACGAAACGTCGAAAGATGGTACCCGCAAGTGGGTTATGCGCATGGATAACGGCAACAGTGTCGAGACTGTGCTTATTCCTGATGGTGAGCGTGGCACCCTGTGTGTGTCTTCACAGATTGGTTGCACGCTGGACTGTACCTTTTGTTCCACCGGCAAGCGGGGCTTTAACCGCAACCTGACCGCTGCTGAAATTATCGGCCAGGTATGGGTGGCCCGCAAAGCGTTCATGCCGTTCGAGCCCGGCCCTGATCGCCCCATTACCAATGTGGTCATGATGGGGATGGGCGAGCCGCTGATGAACTTCGACAACGTTGTCGATGCCATGAACCTGATGATGGAAGATCTTGCCTACGGCATCTCCAAACGTCGGGTTACCGTGAGCACGTCTGGTGTGGTGCCGGCAATCGACAAGTTGGGTGAGGTGACGGATGTGTCTCTGGCCATATCGTTGCACGCCCCGAATGATGAGCTGCGAAATCAACTGGTGCCATTGAACAAAAAGTATCCGATCGCGGAGCTGTTGGCGGCCACTAAGCGTTACATGGCCCGTTTGCCTGACAAACGCAAGGCCACCATCGAGTACACCGTGATTGAAGGCGTGAACGACCAGCCGGAGCACGCCAGAGAGCTTGCGGTAGTGCTCAGGGACCTGCCGTGCAAGATTAACCTGATTCCGTTCAATCCGTTCCCGGAGAGTGATTTCAAGCGTCCAAGCATGAATGCTACCCGCCGGTTCCAGAAAGTGATGAACGAGGCAGGATACGTAACGACTATCCGGACGACCCGGGGTGACGATATCGATGCTGCTTGTGGTCAGCTTGTCGGGCGCGTAGACGACCGTACCCGCAGAAGCCAGCGCCATATCGCAGTACAACAGGTGGCGCCCTGAGCCGTTGCCGATGCTATTCTGGACAAGGTGTTTGTTGATGGCAAAGGAAGGTTCCATGAAGTGGGTTTCTGTAATCATGCTGGCTCTGGCGGTGCTGGTGTCTGGCTGTGTAACCACAACAGATAGCGGATTCAGCCGCGAAGCCGATCGGGATAAAGCGCTTGAGAACTATGTCAGGTTGGCGACGGCCTACATCGGCCAGGGGAATCTGGACCGTGCCCGCCATCACCTTGATCGTGCGCTGGAAATAGACGACAACAACGCTGCGGCCCTGGCGGCTGAAGGTCTGGTTTACAGTGCCGACGGTGAAGATGAATTGGCCGAAAAGAGTTTTCGTCAATCCATCGCTGCTGACAATGGCTACACTCGTGGACGCATCTATTATGGTGCCTACCTGTATTCCAAACGCCGTTTCGAAGAGGCCAGGGACCAGTTCAGTGCCGCCTCCCGGGACACCGGTTACGATGATCGTGGCAGCGTGTTCTTCAATCTTGGGATGTCGGAAGAGCGCCTGGATAACCTTCCTGCGGCAGAGAAGGCGTATCGCAGAGCAGTGGAGCTGACCCGTGGCCAGCCCCGTGCGTTGCTGGCCCTTTCACGGGTGCTGGTTGAACAGGATGATTACTCGGCAGCTTCCCGTTATTACGGGCGACTCCAGTCCGCCATTAAAGGCAGCCCGCAAAGCTCGCACTCGTCTGAAAGCCTCTTTACAGGCATACGAATAGCTCGTCATTATGGCGATCGGGATCAGGCTGCAAGTTTGGCAATGATGCTGAAAAACCAGTTCCCCGAATCCATTGAGTATCAACAATACAAGGTTCTGATTGCCAATGAGCAGTGAGGAGCAGCCCAAAACAGCAGCAGAACCCGTTGGACAACAACTCCGACGGGCACGGGAGCGCCAGGGGCTGAGTTTGTCGGCCATAGCCGATCAACAGCACCTTCGTACCTCCGTTATTGAGGCCATTGAGGATGGTGATTTCAGCAAAGTGGATACCGAGCTGTTCCTCAAGGGGTATGTCAGAGCCTATGCCCAGCATGTCGGACTGAACGCTGATGCCATTATTCGTGATCTTGACGCAGAGCTTGAGCCACTGAGAAAAGAGCGTGAACGTCAGCACGATGCAGATCCATTGGTGGATATCGAACGCAAGAAAAGCCGCAAACGACGTGTCGCAAGAGCCGTTGTGGTTATTCTCATTCTGGTTGTGATCGGTTTTGCAGTCTCGGCCTACCTGGCCGACGGCAGTCGCAGGTTGCCGGGGTTCAGTAATGATCAGGGGCCGGAAACCAGTGAAAATGTTCCCGAAGCAGAAGCAGGCAGTGTCGAGCCACCGATTCAGGATGCACAACCGCCGGTTGACGCCACAACTGAGGCGCCCGATGCTTTGCTCTCCGCAGACTCCCAGGCCGGCAACCCTGAAACAGGTGGTTCGGAAGTAATGGTTTCGCCGGTGGAAATTGAGGCAGACGCCACTTCCCGGGTACCATCGGATAGTCCAGTGGAAGTGGCTGAAGTGATTGAGCCAGAGAGCCCGGAAATGACTGTTACCGAGCCAGAACAGGAGACGGTAACTGAGCCGGCTTCGGCAGCGGACGATATTGCCCGGAGCAATGCCCGACTGCGCATGACTTTCAATGATGATTGCTGGGTGCAGGTCACTGACGCCGAGGGCAATCGTCTGGCCAGTTCCCTGCGCACGGAAGGCGATGTTCTGGAATTGAGCGGCGAAGCTCCTCTGAGCATTGTGGTGGGGGCTGTGAGCGCGCTGGATACTTTGGAATTCCAGGGTGAGGCGGTTGACCTGAACAGTATCCGTACCGTAAACAACAGGGCAGAGTTCACGCTTGAGCCCTGATACAGAACGCCCGTACAGCAGATTGTTGGTTGCTTCCCATGAAACATGAATCTCCCATAAAGAGACGTGAATCCCGCCAGATTATGGTGGGAAATGTGCCCGTTGGTGGTGGTGCGCCCATTGCTGTCCAGAGCATGACAAACACCAACACCTGTGATGTCGATGCCACAGTGGCCCAGATTCGGGCCATTCAGGATGCCGGTGCCGATATTGTTCGTGTTTCGGTGCCATCCATGGAGGCGGCCGAGGCTTTCGGCAAGATCCGGGAGCAAGTCTCTCTGCCTTTGGTGGCAGACATCCACTTTGACTACAAGATCGCCCTGAAGGTTGCTGAACTTGGCGTGGATTGCTTGCGGATCAATCCGGGCAACATCGGCCGGGATGATCGGGTAAGTGCCGTGATCAGCGCCGCCCGGGATCAGGATATTCCGATTCGCATCGGGGTGAACGCCGGTTCGCTGGAGAAAAGCCTTCAGCGCAAATACGGCGAGCCTACGCCGGAAGCGCTGGTGGAATCGGCGATGCGCCACATTGATATTCTGGATAAGCATGACTTTCAGAATTTCAAGGTAAGCCTGAAAGCCTCCGACGTATTTATGACCGTTGATGCCTATCGCCAGATTGCCTCACAAATCGAGCAACCTCTGCACCTGGGTATTACCGAAGCCGGAGGCTTGCGTTCCGGCACAGTCAAGTCTTCAATCGGCCTGGGTATGTTGTTGATGGACGGCATTGGCGACACCATCCGGGTTTCTCTGGCCGCCGATCCCGTGCAGGAAATCAAGGTTGGTTTCGATATTCTCAAAAGTCTGCGCCTGCGCAGCCGGGGCATCAATTTTATCGCCTGCCCGAGTTGTTCCCGGCAGAACTTTGATGTCATCCAGACCATGAACGATCTGGAAGAGCGTCTTGAGGATGTCAACACCGCGATGGACGTGGCAATCATTGGCTGTATCGTGAATGGCCCCGGCGAGGCCAAGGTTGCCGATCTGGGTCTGACCGGAGGTAGCCCGAAAAACCTGCTCTACCTTGATGGCAAGCCCAACCAGAAGCTGAACAATGCCACGCTAACCGATGACCTGGAACGGATCATCCGTGAACGTGTTGCGAAGCGCAAAGAGCAGGAAGACGCGGTTATCGCGCGTTCCGCGGAATAACAACGCCCCGCAAAAACTATTCATCGAGTAAATCAGGGTTTTAACTTGGCTAAAATCAAGGCAATCCGGGGGATGAACGACATTCTCCCGGACCAGACACCGGTCTGGCAGTATGTTGAGTCCACCGTACGACAGGTTCTGGGCCAGTATGGCTACCAGGAAATCCGGATGCCGATTGTCGAGCAGACGGAATTGTTCAAGCGCTCCATTGGTGAGGTGACCGATATCGTCGAGAAGGAAATGTACACCTTCGACGATCGTAATGGCGACAGCCTTACTCTGCGCCCCGAAGGTACTGCCGGTTGCGTCCGTGCCGCTGAAGAGCATGGTCTTCTGTTCAACCAGACCCGCCGGCTCTGGTATACCGGCCCGATGTTTCGCCATGAACGCCCGCAAAAAGGCCGTTACCGGCAGTTCCATCAAATTGGTGTTGAGTGCTTCGGCATGGCCGGGCCCGACATTGATGCTGAGCTACTGATCCTCACCGCCCGCCTGTGGGCGGCCTTTGGACTTGAAGGGCATGCCCGCCTGGAGATCAATTCCATTGGTACCAGCGAGTCGAGAAAGACCTACCGCGACGCGCTGGTTGCCTATCTGGAACAGTATAAAGACAGGCTGGATGACGACAGTCAGCGACGCCTGACGACCAACCCATTGCGAATTCTGGATAGTAAAGACCCGGCGACCCGGGAAATCCTTGCCGATGCGCCGGTACTGGACGAATATCTGGACGACCAATCCCGCGCTCACTTCGAGCAGTTAAAAGCGCTTCTGGACGCCGCCGGTGTTATCTACACCATCAACCCGGCACTGGTTCGGGGGCTGGATTATTACGGGAAAACCGTCTTTGAATGGATTACTGATAGTCTGGGTGCGCAAGGGACGATCTGTGCCGGTGGCCGTTACGATGGCCTGGTACAGCAGCTGGGCGGAAAGGCCACCGATGCTGTCGGTTTCGCCATGGGTCTTGAGCGGCTGATTCTGCTGCTGGAAACGCTGGATCTGGTACCTGATTATGTCAATAACCAGGCCGACATATACGTGACCGCGATGGGCGATTCAGCGGCGGCAGCGTCACTGGCGATTGCGGAAAACCTGCGGAACGAATTGCCGCAGGCGATTGTTGTCAGCCACTGCGGCGGCGGCAGTTTCAAGAGCCAGATGAAAAAGGCTGATCGAAGCGGTGCCCGTTACGCGGTGATTCTTGGCGAGAACGAAATAAACAACAATACGGCCGGGCTCAAGCCTTTGCGAGATGATGAACTGCAAAGGGAAGTGCCGCAGGAAGAGCTGGCAGCAGAGCTTGCAAAGCTGGTGTAGGCCGCGTTAACGAACAAAGATACTTTTAAAACTGACAGGAGTGTTCATGGCTGAGTTGCGCACCGAAGACGAACAGGTCCAGGCAATCAAGGATTGGTGGAAAAGGAACGGCAGTTCGCTGCTGATTGGTATCGGTGCCGCTCTGGCGATTGTCTTTGGCTGGCAAGCCTGGCAGAACCATCAGGCACAGCAACGTGCCGAAGCGGCCAACCAGTTTGCCAGTTTGCTGAATGCGTTTTCCGAAGGAGACGATCAGGAAACGGTCGCCTTTGTTGCCGAAACCCTGCGTAGCGATTACGCCGGCAGTGCTTATGCCATCTACGGCAACCTGGTCCTGGCCCGTCAACAGATGATGGCGCAGGAAGATCCGGCCTCGGCAGCAGACTCGTTGTCGTGGGCGCTGGAGAAAGCGTCGGATTATCCGGCACTGACCATGGTCATCCGTAACCGGTTGGCACGAGCCCAGTTTGCTGCCGGTGACTATCAGGCTGCGCTGGAAACCCTGGATAACGCCGGTGAGGCGGATGCCTTCGCGCCCGTGTTCTCTGAACTCCGTGGTGATATACGCCTGGCCATGGGCGACCGCAATGCTGCCCGCGAAGCCTATGTTGAAGCCAGAGAGCAAAGCGAAGAGAGCAACCGTATTCTGGAACTGAAACTGTCGGATCTTGGTGTCGGAGGTGATGCATGATGCGATGCATGATGCCGCTGAAGGCTGCCTGCAGAGTCTTGTGTCTGTCGGTGTTATCAGGCGCTGTTCTCACCATGGCTGGCTGCGGTACGACAGACACGTTCGAGCAGCCCGATCCGGTGCCGGATGTTACTGAGACAGTTGAGTTTGATCGGGTCTGGAGCCGGTCTGTGGGCGATGGTCACGATGGCGATTTATTGCAGCTCGCTCCACTGTACGCCGGCGATACCATTTATGCCGCTGCTGCGGACGGAGTCGTTCTGTCGGTCAATACCGAAGATGGTAAGACCAACTGGGAGAAAGAGCTCGAAGACCGTATCTTCGCTGGCCCCGGCGCGGATAATCAACACATTTACGTGGTAAGTCGCGACGCAGAGCTTATCGCGCTTTCCAGTGAAGATGGTAGCGAACAATGGCGTGCAGACCTGCCCACAGAAGTGCTGGCCGCGCCGCAGTCCAACGGTTCGCTGGTAGCCGTTCAGACCATTGACGGCCGATTGATCAGCTTCGATGCCAGCAATGGCGAGCAACTCTGGCAATACGAGGCTCAGGTGCCGGTGTTGACCATGCGCACAGCGGCCGCACCGTTGGTTGGCGGTGATGTTGTGATTGCGTCATTTTCCAATGGCCGGGTTGTAGCGCTTGATTCGGAGGCCGGTCAGCCGATCTGGCAATATCAGGTCGGTCAGCCTCAGGGGCGCACCGAGCTGGAGCGTCTGGTCGATATTGGTGGTCAGCCGCTGGTTCTGGAATCGGCCATCATGGTCGCAGGGTATCAGGGCAAGCTGGCGTTGATCGACATCCGTTCTGGCCGTGAAATCTGGAGCCGACCCGCTTCAACGTATTACTCACCTGCGATTGGCGGTGGCAACATCTATCTGGCATCAGCTAATGGCGATGTTATCGCCTTGCGGGGTAGTGATCGCCGTGAACTCTGGGGTCAGGACAATCTTTCCTGGCGTCAGGTTACGCGCCCGGCTGTTTCCGGAGACTATCTGGTAGTGGGCGATTATGAAGGCTATCTGCATGTGCTTTCAGCTGAGGATGGCAAGCTGGTAGGCCAGCGCAAGTTCGATGGCGACGGTATCCGCGTACCGGTTCAGGTACTGGAAAATGGTAGCCTGCTGGTTTATGGAAACAGCGGAGAGATGTCAGTTCTCTCGCTGGAACAGGACGACTGAACATTATGACCCCAGTTATTGCCCTTGTTGGACGTCCCAACGTTGGAAAGTCCACCCTGTTTAACCAGATGACCCGGTCCCGGGATGCTCTGGTTGCAGATTTCCCGGGTCTGACCCGTGACCGAAAATACGGGGAGGGCTACTCTGAAGGCCGGAAATTCATTGTTATCGATACCGGTGGCCTGGCTGGCGACGAAGACGGTATTGATGCGGAAATGGCGCGCCAATCCATGCAGGCTGTGGAAGAGGCGGATATCGTGCTCTTCCTGGTGGATGGTCGTGCTGGGCTGACCGCAGGCGATGAAATGATTGCCGACCACCTGCGTCGTTCCGGCAAGCAGGCCTATCTGGTCGTCAACAAGACCGATGGCCAGGATCCGGACGTCGCTGCAGCTGACTTCTACAGCCTTGGTTTTGAGGCCAACTTCCTGATTGCTGCGGCTCACAATCGCGGTATCCGGTCGATGCTGGAAGAGCTGCTGCCGGAACCCGAAAACCCGGAAGAGCAGGACAGGGCGGATCGCTACCCCGGTATCCGGATTGGCGTAGTAGGCCGGCCAAATGTTGGCAAATCCACGCTCGTCAACCGCATGCTCGGTGAAGAACGGGTGGTGGTGTACGACATGCCCGGTACCACCCGCGACAGCGTGTACATTCCCTATGAAAGGCACGGCGAGCAGTACACGCTGATTGACACAGCCGGTGTTCGCCGTCGCAAGAACGTCAGTGAAGCGGTCGAAAAGTTTTCCATCATCAAGACGCTGCAGGCCATTGATGATGCCCATGTGGTGATTCTGGTGCTCGACGCCCGTCAGGGCCTGGTTGATCAGGATCTTCACCTGATTGGCTTTGTGCTGGATGCCGGCCGGTCACTGGTCATTGCCATCAATAAATGGGATGGCATGGATCCGGAAGACCGTGTGCGTGTCAAGGAGCAAGTCGCACGCCGGCTTGATTTCCTCGATTATGCCGATAAGTATTTCATTTCGGCATTGCATGGCACTGGCGTGGGTTCGATGTATGAATCGGTGAGGGCAAGCTACGACTCTGCCATGTCAAAATGGCCGACCAACCGGCTGACAGAGCTTCTGCAGGACGCTGTGGCCCAGCATCAGCCGCCCATGGTCCATGGACGCCGTATCAAGTTACGTTACGCTCACCAGGGTGGCTCCAATCCACCAGTGATTGTAGTGCATGGCAATCAGGTGGATTCATTGCCGGGCGCCTACAAACGCTACCTGGAGAACACTTTTCGGAAAGTGTTGAAAGTAGTCGGGTCTCCCATCCGCTTTGAATTCCGCTCCAGCGAAAACCCTTTCGCTAATAAAGTGGATCGGCGTACACCACGCCAAAAGGTAAAAAACGATAATGACCTGAAAAAAGGTCGGCGTATCAAGAAAAGCCGCCAGAAAAGCATCAAGCGTTAACGCTTGATGCTATCTGGTCAAACTGGCCCGGTTGGTGGTTTCGAGCCAGTCTATAAAGCTCTGTGGGGACATCGGATAACCATAAAAGTAGCCTTGAGAGAAGTCGCAGTGTTCTGACTGCAGGAAATGACTCTGGGCTTCTTCTTCGACCCCCTCGGCCACCACTTTCAGGCCAAGGCTGTGTGCCATGTTGATGATGGCGCGAATCAGTGACGCATCCTCGGTTTCTTTCAGCACATCCTGTACAAACGATTTATCGATTTTCAACGTATCAAACGGATAGCTTTTCAGATAGCTGAGGGCCGAATAACCGGTTCCGAAGTCGTCCACAGACAGCCGGATGCCCTTGTGATCCAGTTGCCGAAGAATGTCCGCCGTTTCAATTGAATTGTCGAGAATCAACCTTTCGGTAATTTCCAGTTCCAGCATGGCCGGTTCCAGACCGGCTGCATCGAGTGCCCGTGTGACCTTTTCGATAAAGCCCGGATCCCGGAACTGGCGGGGTGATACGTTGACGGCCACCCGAAGATCGACACCGGTTATTCCGCGCCAGCGAGCGGCTTCAAGTAATGCTTCATGGATAACCCACTCACCGATGGGCAGGATCATTCCCGTTTCTTCTGCCAGCGGGATGAAATGGTCCGGCATCACCAGGCCCAGTACGGGGCTGTT
>JAVLAV010000035.1:592-28845 GCA_031580735.1 Marinobacter sp. | reverse complement strand
CCGGCGAAGCTGACAACGCGAAGCACCCCGAAGGTAGAGCGCAGCTTGCCCCATACAGGATTCGTCTGTTCAATGTTGATAAAGATGTAGCCCGGGAACAATGGCTCCAGACGCTTTTGGCGTTTGCCCCCGCGAATCTTTTCCACCCCGATTTTCGGGTAGAAGCACGGCACCTCCTGGTTCTGGAGGTTATGCACGGCGCGGTCGCCCTGGGCGGGCTTGTGTTGAAGTGCGTACCAGGTCATGGCTTAAAAATACCAGTTTCCGGCGGCAATGAACCAGGGGTTCAGTACATTTTCTTTGCCGTATTTCAATGGCTTGCCGTCTGTGGTTTGCACTTTTCCGCCAGCAGCGAGAAGGACGGCGTGGGCGGCGGCGGTGTCCCATTCGCTGGTAGGGCCCATGCGGGGATAGATGTCGGCGTGGCCTTCGGCCAGGCGGCAGAATTTCAGTGAGCTGCCGGCCTGCACGGTTTCGTGGGGGCCGAGTTTGGCGATGAAAGCGCGGGTTTCTTCGTTCAGGTGGTTCTTGCTGGCCACAACGCGCAGGCTGTCGCGGGGTTCGGCCACGCGAATCGGGTGCGAGCGGCCGGTGCGGTCACGCTTGTGGGCACCTTCGCCTTGCACCCCCCAATACACTTCTTTGAGTGCTGGTGCAGCAACGACGCCCATCACCGGTTCGCCGTCTTCAATCAGGGCGATGTTCACGGTGAATTCCCCCGTGCGCTGGGTGAAGTCTTTGGTGCCATCAATGGGGTCAATCAGCCAGAACCTGCGCCAGTGTTTTCGCTCTTCCCAGGGTATTTCCGCGCCCTCTTCCGACAGCACCGGGATATCCCGGGTGATGCGGCGCAGGCCTCTCACAATGATGTCGTGGCTGGCCAGATCGGCGGCGGTGATGGGGCTTTGATCTTCCTTGTAGTTCACCTTGAAGTCAGACTGGTAGATGTGCAGCACTTTTTCGCTGGCTTCGTCCGCTATCTTCAGGAGATCCGGGAGGATAGAGCTGTAGTGCATGGCTGCTTCCTGCGTGTTGGAATTTGGTGAATAGTACCAGAATGCTGAGAGTTACACCGGGTGCGACACTTCACCACACCTCTCGGGTTGAAATAAGAGGGTGACTAAGGCAAGTTGCGCCCTGCCATTTAACGTCACAAGGAATGTGAGATGCCTCGCCGATCAGGGATTTGTCCGGCCGGGATTCCTCTGCATGTTGTTTTGCGGGGACATAACCGGCAGGTGTGCTTCCACGATGTTTCCGACCGCGCTACCTTTTATATGTTCCTGGGCCGCCATGCCAGTGAGTACGGGCTGAGCGTTCACGCCTGGGCTCTGATGGACAACCACGCTCACCTGCTGGTTACAGCGCATGCACACGATGCGGTTTCGTTTGTAAAGAGACTTTCGCAGCACTATGCCCGGTATTACACCACCAAGTACAAGCACATCGGCAAGCTCTGGGAGACGCGGTTTCAGTCGTGTTTTGTCGAACCCGGGCCCTTTTTTCTGCATTGTCAGCGTTATATTGAGCTAAACCCGGTGATGGCGCGGGTGGTAAGCCACCCGGACAGTTTCCAGTGGTCCAGCTATGGCAACCATGCCCGGGGCATGAAAACGAAGTTTCACACGCCCCACGACTGCTATCTGGAACTGCACTCTGACCCTGTGATTCGCCAGTTGCGATACCAGAACTTTGTGGCCAACCCGCCGCCCATGGGCACGGCCGACCAGATTCGCGATGCGGTTATGTCTGGCCGGGCGCTGGGGTCGGAGGCGTTCAGGGAACGGCTATCGAAAGTGACCGGAAGCGGAGATTAAATCTCCACTTCCTCAAACAACTCCGGCACTTGCGCATCCCAGCCAAATCGTTCGTTAATGCGCTTGCGCATCACGTCGCTGGCCACCAGTTCGCCGTGGGTGACGTATACCTTTTCCGGCTTCAGGCTGCCCTGCCCCAACCATTCCAGAATCTCGTTGTAGTCGCCATGGGCGCTCATGGAGTCCAGGTTGTGTATTTCGGCTTTCACGGGCCAGTATTCGCCGTGGATTTTTACGCTTTCAGCGCCGTTCACCAGGGCATCACCGCGGGTTCCGGGGGCCTGGAAGCCGGCAAAAACCACGCTGTTGCGCTGGTTGGGCAACAGGGTTTTGAGGTGATGCAGTACCCGGCCTCCAGAGGCCATGCCGCTGGCAGAGATGATGATGCACGGGTAACGCACCATGCCGAGCTCGATGGATTCATCCACGGTGCGCACGAACTTGGTTTTGTGGTCAATAAGTTCGCACTGGCTGTTGTTGAGCTTGTGCTCTTTGTGATGCTTGCAGAATATTTCGGTGGCCCTGATGGCCATGGGGCTGTTCAGGTAGACCGGCAGCTTCGGTATGCGCCCCTCTCCCATCAGTTTATGCACCACGTAAAGCAACATCTGGGCGCGGCCAACCGCAAAGGCGGGCATGAGAGTCAGCCCACCACGGCCGGCCGTTTCAGTGATGATCTTTTCCAGTGCCTGTTCCGGGTCTGATTCACCATGAGTACGGTCACCATAGGTGGATTCGCACACCAGTACGTCGGCATGGTTGAGCGGCTCGGGCGGGCGCATGATCAGGTCGTCCTGCCGGCCAACGTCGCCGGTGAACACCACGGTGCGGGCAGAGCTTTTGTGGGTTACGTGAACGCAGGATGAACCCAGAATGTGGCCGGCCGGGGTAAAGCGCACTTCAAAGCCTCGAACCGGTTCGAAAGGCTCGTGATAGTGTAGCGATTCGAAGTGCTTGAGCGCTTCCCGGGCGTCTTTCTCAGTGAACAGCGGTTCCGGGTGTTCGTGCTTGGAGAATTTCTTTCGGGCCGCGTATTTGGCGTCTTCTTCCTGCAGATAGCCGGCATCTGGCAGGAGCACTTTACACAGTTCATGAGTGGCTTTTGTGCAGTAGATCTTGCCCTTGAACCCGTTTTTCACCAGCGCCGGGAGGTAACCGGAGTGATCGATGTGGGCGTGGGTCAATACCACGGCGTCCACGCTGGAGGGATCCACCGGAAACTTTGCCCAGTTGCGCCGGCGCAGGGTTTTTACGCCCTGGTACATGCCACAGTCAACAAGCAAGCGGTGTTTTTCATCGGAAAGCAGATAACGCGAGCCGGTTACTGTGCCGGTGCCGCCGAGGAAACGCAGTTTCATAGAAGATCCTTGTACGGTGTGTGATGGCTCCAGCATAACGCAAAAATACGACCATGGTCAGAAGCCTGACCTTTCAGTTTTTTGATCTTTCGCAAGATTCAACTAAGGTTGGCGGTTTAGTCTTTTGGGTTTTACGGTGGCAGGGAACTTATGCGGCGATATTTCTGGTTGAACAGTGTCATTCTTGCGTTGGGCTTGGTGGTTTCTCCGGCGGCGTTTTCACAATCTGTCCAGGATGCCAGGGAGCAGGTTAAAGCCATCATGGCCAATGACGAACTGCGACAGGAAGCCTATGAGGCAGGCAGGGAGCGCATTCGCTTTTGTGGCTATTGCCATGGCGAAGATGGCAACAGCAAGCGGAACTATATTCCGAACCTGGCAGACCAACACTCCCTGTATCTGTTCAACCAGTTCGAAAAATTCGGCGATGGCACGCGTGATCACTATGTGATGACCAAACTGGCGAAAACGCTGTCTCTGGAAGACCGGATCAACGTTGCGGTTTACTACAGCCAACAGGAAGTCCGCCCAACAGAGGCGGAAAACCCTGCCCTGGCCGCAGAGGGTAAGCCCATTTTTGAGTGGCGCTGCAAAATCTGCCATGGAGAGCAAGCCGAAGGTTTCGAAGACAAGCCTCGCCTTGCCGGCCAGCCGGCTGACTATCTGGAAGACCGGCTGCTGCAGTTCAAAAAGATGGAGCAAGGCGACAGTGACTCACCCATGATCGGCGTTGCCGAGCCCCTTACCAAGTCCGACATCAAAAAACTGGCCGCATACCTGCAGGCACTGTGATCGCCCACTTTGATCATCCTTCAAATTCGTTGGTTGAATTGGCACCCCGTTGTAGTACCTTAGCGGGCCAATTCATTTCCGATATGTGAAGGTTTGCCATGCGACCAATTATTCGTGGATTTTTCCGCCTGCTTCGGCTGGTTTTAACGCCGTTCATGCTGATTTCGGAAAAGCTCACCACCCCCAAAGCCGAAGTAGAACGTTCTGCCGGCCAGCAAGCCGAAGTCGACAAAGAAACCGACAAGCTGGCGCTCTACCAGTTTCGTACCTGCCCGTTCTGCATCAAGGTTCGCAAGGAAATGGCAAGGCTAGGGCTGAATATCGAACTGCGTGATGCCCAGCACGACCCGGAACACCGCGAAGCCCTGTTGAAAGGTGGTGGCAAGGTGAAAGCACCCTGTCTGCTCATTACCGATGACGAAGGTAACGAGCAGTGGATGTATGAATCCGGCGACATCAATGCCTGGCTGAACCAGAAGTTTGCCTGAGATTCAGCCAGACAGGTTTCGCTTTTCGTCAGTGCCTGATATCAGCACCACCCCCGGGTAATCACGGCTTCTTCAAGCCGCTTGAGGCCGTTAATCCAGGCCCCCAGGCGAACCGATTTGAGCTGATACCGTTCAGCGCACTCGGCGGCCTGGTGGTAACTGTGAACCAGCCGTTTCCGGCGCTGCTCGTTGATGTCGTCTGCCCCCCAGAACTCATCTGAAAGCCCCTGAGTGCGCTCCATCTGGCACAGGTGAACACTGCCGGCGTTGGCCAGAACATCCGGCACGATGGTGACACCACGCTCCAGCAGCAATTCATCAGCCTCATGAGTGGTCGGTGAGTTGGCCGCTTCTACCAGAATTCGGGCCTGTACCTTTTCTGCCACCTCTTTGGTGATCACTCCCTGAACGGCGGCAGGCACCAGCACGTCACAGTTACAGGCAAACAACTCTTCGTTGGTGATCGGCTGGGAGCCCGGAAAACCTTCCAAGCTGCCGTTTTTCTCGCGGTGCTCCAGCAGCGCTTCAACATTCAAACCTTCGTCGGCGTATACGCCGCTGTCTGCCTCGCGAATGGCGATAACCTTGCAACCGGCTTTCTGGAATGCCTGGGCCGCTACTGAGCCGACCTGCCCAAAGCCCTGGATGGCAACGCGGGCGCCGTCGAGTTTAAAATCAATCCGTTCTGCCGCCGCTTCAAACACTTCAAACACGCCCTGCCCCGTGGCCTCGTATCCACCCGGGGTACCACCCAGAATGGTGGGTTTGTCATTCACCGCAGCAGGCGCGTGGTGGCCCGTGATCTGCTCGTACTCGTCAAGCATCCAGGCCATGCACTGCATGTCTGTGCCAATATCAGCCCCGGGAACATCGGTGTTCGGGCCAGAGGGACGCAAATTGCGGATATACGCCCGGCACAGTCGCTCGAGTTCATGCTTGCTGAGCTCTGCCGGGTCTGCCGCAATGCCACCTTTGCCGCCCCCAGCCGGAATACGCCCGGCAGCGTGTTTGATCGACATCACCAGTGCCAACGCCTTGCACTCGTCTACATCAAGGTCCGGAGAGATTCGGGTGCCGTCCCGGGTGGGGCCAAGGGCATCGGTATGGCAGGCCCTATGGGCATCAAACACACGAACACTGCCGTCGTCCATTTTCAGGGGAATGCGGAAACTGGTCACCCGGCCAGGGGCCGACAACAGCTCGACAACCTCCGAGTTGATATTGGCAATTTCCGCTGCTTCGTGCATCAGGCGGGTGTTTTGCTTCAGGAAGTCGTACACGATTGGGTGTCTCCCTTCGCAGTTGAATGATTACTATCAGCTTGAGGGATGATGGCGCTGGCTGCAAATCTACCATCAAACGGTGAGCGTACTTAAAGCTAATACAAAATTAACAGGGGAGGTGTTTCAAAATGCCTATAAGCGCAACAGAGTTCCTGAAGAAATACGGCTTTGATGAAGAGGAACACGAACCAGACCACAGCCTGCGGCACAACGCCATGGAGCACGCCAGGCATTTGAAAAAGCCGCACGCAGGTACGCCTTACGACTGGGAAGAGTGGGAGCGCTACAAAAACGAAAACCCAGATGAAGTTGAGCGTGATTGAACACGGAATGACCTATTATATTTCTACCCTAATGGTAGTGATTTTGCTTTTCAATACCTGTTGTCGTTTGAGGGACTGGGCAGGCTAATTTGAGATTTTCTGCCTCTCCAAAAAAAACGCTGCCGTTCTGGTATTTTTGGCGCCTATTCATGGCTGTTTAGACCTGCCAGAATATGTGGACCGAGCAATTATGGCGCGGAACAATGATTAGGCATGTAACTTGGCCTCCATCTAGCTGCTGCACTAGCATCTACCACGCAAGACCAAAGACCGGAGGGAGATCTTTCGTAACGTACACTCACCCCTACAATCCCAGGGTGAGCGGAGCCTCCCATTGTCACCTCGATATGACCAGACTCGTCACTATTAAGCACTGCGATGTCAGAGCCAACATTTCCTGTTGTGAGGCCGGACGGCCTATACCCGAGCTGACTATTGCTTACAACTGTACCCCCTGTAATCGCTGACTCATATGCAATACGTAAACCTGAGATCTCACTAACAACCTGAGTTACCTGGGTTTTGGCAATGTAGTCCTGATAAGCAGGAATGGCTATTGCTGAGAGAACTCCAACAATGGCTACCACGATCATCAACTCAATAAGGGTGAAGCCAGCATTTTTCCGATTCATATTTCACATCCGTAACCATCATTTTTTAGCAGTCAAGCAGGATCAATGCCACTCATACCACTTCTTTTCAGCGCGTCTTTGAGCTGAGTTTGAGCACGACTGTAATTTGTTTCACCATGGAGAACTCTGATGAATTCCAACTGTTCCATAGACTCATCAAACCGTCCGTTCAATCCGAGCGCCAACCCGTAACGGTAAAGGTTAGATAGGTGCGGATAACGCTGAGCCACCTTCTTGAGCAGGTCAACATTTTCTGGCGACACATCTTCAGTCAGATTCACTTCCCTTGAGAGATAAAGCGCCTCAAGATTGTCCAAAATCAGGATCGGACGATAAAAATCCTGATGATCAAAACCAATGACATCAGCCGCTCTGACCTTTTGTTTATAAAACGATTCCTGCAAGTACCGGTATTCATCGGCTGTAACAGTTGCCATAAAAAGTAAAACAAAAACAAAAGTCCTAATGTAAAAAGGTGAAACTGGAGCCCTGAATCCCCGCCTACACAACTTGTTTAACCGGGTCCTTTCAAGAACCCCCAACATAAATCCAGCCGGAAGAAGGAAGTAGGCGTATGCATGAACGTATTCGAGCATTGAGTGTATAAAAACCACTCCAAGAAAAAGAACAGCGTACAGTTCTGTAATCGAAACAGCAGAAAATAAAAGCTTAACTTTCCAAACTAAAAACACAGCAACGACAAACCCACCGAAAACAACACCATTCCAAAGAAGCAAATCCAGATATAAATTATGGCTATATGTTAGAATTCCAGATATTGGGTTAGCGTCAATAACACTTAGCTGGGCAGAGGAAGTTTGTAGCCAGCCAAAACCAATCCATGGCTCTTCCAGTATCGCATCAATCACCATCAACCAAATAGCCGGCCGACTTAACAAGCTTCGATCATCTAGGGCATCGCGGGCGGAGTATCCAACTTCCCCCGAAAAATAGATAAAAAAGAAGTAGCCCAATAGATAAACAAAAAACCAGAGGGAAAGCCAACGCATCGATAATTTTGCTTCAGCTTTTCTGCACTTCCATGCCCAAAAAATAAGGAGGAACACCCCCGTTACCCAAGGAGTTCTTGACTGGCTCACAATCAATCCAATTAGCAGCATCAAAGTGCAAACGAACGCGACCCAGGCACAAATGCTATATTTTTCGAATAGATAAAGGAGAGAGACCAGGCTCAAGGACAGTATGGCAGCAAGGTGGTTGGGCTGTGCAAGGTTTGCAAAAGGACGTGCGCCTGATTGGTTAATCTCAAAACTGCTACTAGCGAGATCCAGCCATTGACGAAAAGCAATAAGAGTGCAAGCCAGACCTATCAGCACAAAAAAACCGGCGATATATGAAGGCAGTGATCGGCTTGCATCTTCGAAATTCAGAGAGCTAAAACCCAGAATAACCGCGAGAAAAAAAACCATCAAATAAAAAATTGAAAGAACTGCATCGCCTTTAAATGAGAATAAACCAGAAAAATACTGGATCATTATAAAAACAAAAATGGGAGACACCCACAGAAGAAAAGGCGGGCACTCAAGCCTTCTATTTGGAAAGAAAATGGCCGCCAATAAAACCACAAGAAAGGAAAGAGCTTCTTGATAAAAACTGCCCCAAGGCGGAGATCTCAGAGGCGAAAGATAAACTAACACAGCCAGAATTAGCCAGGAAAAGGTAAAGAAAACAGGGTAGTTATTGGCCTTCCTGATGTAACCCAATTTATCAATCCAATATAACGACCAAACCAAACGAGAAAGGGGCAACAAGTGCCCCTTCACGCTTCTATATACTAGGCTTTCACTTAAGCACCAGTGCAGCCATCCGGACGATATTTCTCGTCCATTACTGTGGTTTTACACTCGTATAGTCCATCAGTTGTACGATCAAGCCTGATAGTAGCACCTGAACCAAGACGGCCTGGGTTGTTGATCTCACATTCAATGGCACTGGCAATGGAACCATCACTTCCAGGTGCGTTGATATTAATAGCACTACAGTTACCAGTTGATGTGCTCAACCCGATAGTTGTAGCGTCACCAGAAATCGCACTAGCGCCTTCTGAGGTGTATTTTAGTTCGTAGTTAGTTTTGCCGGAAGAAATGTCAGCCAAAGCGGCAGTAGCCTTGGACTGGGACACGTAGTCCTGATAAGCCGGAATAGCCACAGCAGCCAAAATACCGATAATCGCCACAACGATCATCAGTTCGATCAGGGTAAAACCCTTCTGACCATGATTCATCTGCACCTCTTTCATAATATCGACCTCTATTGTCGTTTTCGAAATGACGGCCCGAACTCCAGGGCTTTGCCTTGTCCTTTTGAGCCTGATGAGAGAGGAGCACTCATCGTGCCAATTGTGAAACCCTGTTAAAAACCATGCGCACTTCATGGACTTATAAGCTTATGTGAAACGCATCACATTCATTTTTCAGTACTTTTTCAGCCCATTCACGTCCAGGTGTGACGTTTTTTGTCACCATCAAGTTACTCATTTCGACAGGAGGCCTGTGGCGACATATCGTTGAGAAAGATCAAGGGTGTGACTCAGACGACTTTCCAAACCCCCCCGCGACATCTAAACTCTGTTCCTATAAACACGTGATTCAGCGACTTACAAAACCTTCCTCAGAGCATTTATGGCGAGCAACAACCGAAATGTGACATTGACGGGGCTGGCCCGTCGATTCGTGGATGACGGGCTTCTGGATGAAGACGCGGCAAAAGACGCATTTTTGCACGCTTCCCACAACCGCATCCCGCTTATTACCTACCTGGCCCAGCACGAAATGGCCAACAGTTCAAAGATGGCGTTCTCGGCGGCCATGGAGTTCGGTGTATCCGTGCTGGATCTGGATGCGTTTGCACCGGAGATGCTGCCGGAAAAGCTGGTTGACGAGAAGCTGATTCGCAAACACAACGCCCTGCCTCTATTTAAACGCGGCAACCGGCTGTTTCTTGCGGTCTCAGACCCGACCAACATCCAGGCGCTGGACGAGATCAAGTTCAATACCGGCCTGAGTACCGATGCTGTTCTGGTAGACGACGCCAAGCTCAAGGTCGCCATCGACAAGTATCTGGAATCCCAGGACACCACCATGGGTGACCTGGAAGATTCCGACCTGGAGGATGTAGAGACCGAAGGTGGCGAGGCGGAAGACGACAGCTCGATAGTCACCACCAGCGAGGTCGACGATGCTCCGATTGTTAAATATGTGAACAAGATTTTGTTGGACGCCATTCGCGGAGGCGTTTCTGACGTTCACTTCGAGCCCTACGAGAAAATTTACCGGGTTCGCTATCGTACCGATGGCATTCTCAAGGAGATGTCTCGCCCGAGCATCAAGCTGGCGCCGAAGATTTCAGCCCGGGTGAAGATTATGGCTCAGCTGGACATTTCCGAGCGTCGGGTGCCGCAGGATGGCCGCATCAAAATGAAGTTGTCGAAAACCAAGGCGATCGACTTCCGGGTGAACACGCTGCCTACGCTCTGGGGCGAAAAGATAGTATTGCGGATTCTGGACCCGAGCCAGGCGCAGATGGGCATCGATGCCCTGGGGTATGAGGAAGACCAGAAACAAATGTACATGGAGGCACTGGAACAGCCTCAGGGCATGATTCTGGTAACCGGGCCTACAGGCTCGGGTAAAACGGTTTCGCTGTATACCGGTCTGAATATTCTGAATACGGTTGAGCGCAACATTTCAACGGCGGAAGACCCGGCCGAGATCAACCTGGAAGGCGTAAACCAAGTGAACGTGAACAACAAGGTAGGCCTGGGTTTTGCGGAGGCGCTGCGCGCATTTCTGCGGCAGGATCCGGATGTGATCATGGTGGGCGAGGTTCGGGATCTGGAAACCGCCAATATTGCCATCAAGGCTGCGCAGACCGGGCACCTTGTGCTCTCTACTCTGCACACCAACAGTGCGGCTGAAACCCTTACCCGAATGATGAACATGGGGGTGCCAGCCTACAACATCGCCACTTCCGTAAGTCTGATTATTGCCCAGCGCCTCGGCCGTCGGCTGTGCAAAGCCTGCAAGCAGACAATTGATGTGCCAAAAGAGACGCTTTTGAAGGAAGGGTTCACAGAAGAGCAAATTGATAGCGGCTTAACGTTGTACCGACCCAAGGGCTGTGATAAATGCAATGGTGGCTATAAAGGCCGTGTCGGCATTTACGAGGTGGTAAAAGTTACTGACGAGCTGGCCAATATGATTATGGAAGAAGCCAGCTCCATTCAGATTGCCAAACAGGCCCAAAAAGAAGGCTTCCGCACACTAAGACAATCTGCCCTGCGCAAGGTAATGGAGGGCGTGACCAGTCTTGAGGAAGCCAACCGCGTGACCAAGGACTAAGCATGGCAGAAAAATCAAAGAAGCTTGAAGCCTTCGTTTGGGAAGGCAAGGACCGGAAGGGCAACAAGAGCAAGGGTGAAATGGCCAGTGCCAATGTTGCGCTGGTGAAGGCTCAGTTGCGCAAACAGGGCATCATGCCCGAAAAGGTAAAGAAAAAGCCCAAACCGTTGTTCGGGGGCAGCAAAAAGATAACAGCCTTCGACATTGCCATGCTCACCCGCCAGTTGGCCACCATGATGAAAGCCGGTGTACCTCTGGTACAGAGCTTCGATATTGTGGCTGATGGCCTGGAGAACAAAGGTCTTCAGAAACTCGTGATGGACATCCGAAACGATATTAGTTCCGGTACCGGTTTTGCGGCCTCGTTGCGCAAGCATCCGAGGCACTTTGATGCTCTGTACTGCAACCTGGTGGATTCCGGGGAACAAGCGGGTGCGCTAGAGCAGATGCTTGACCGGATCGCGACCTATCTGGAAAAAACTGAAATCCTGAAAAAGAAGGTCAAAAAGGCGATGACCTACCCCATCGCCGTTATTGTGGTGGCGATTATTGTGACCGCGATTTTGCTGGTGAAGGTAGTACCGCAGTTTGAGACCCTATTCCAGGGCTTTGGTGCAGAGTTACCAGTATTCACCCAGTTTGTGGTGGAGTTATCGGAATGGATGCAGAAGTGGTGGTTTGTGGTACTGATTGGCATTGTGGGCGCCATTTTCCTGTTCAGGGAAGCCCGGCGGCGCTCACCGAAGTTTTCGGACTTTATCGACAAATGGATCTTGAAAGTGCCTGTTGTGGGTGAAATTCTGGACAAGTCTGCTGTAGCCAAGTTTGGCCGGGTGCTTTCCACTACCTTCGCCGCTGGTGTGCCGCTGGTGGATGCATTGGAATCGGTGTCTGGCGCCACCGGGAACGCCGTGTATCGTGACGCAGTTATCAATATCAAGAACGATGTATCCAGCGGTACTCAGCTGCAGGCTTCCATGCGTAATCAGGATATTTTCCCGGTAATGGCGGTGCAACTGACGGCCATTGGTGAAGAGTCCGGTAACCTGGATGAAATGCTGGGCAAGGTGGCCGAGCATTATGAAGCGGTAGTAGATGACATGGTTGACAACCTGACCGCCCTGATGGAGCCGATGATTATGGCGGTGTTGGGCGTTCTGGTGGGTGGCCTGATTGTGGCTATGTACCTGCCGATCTTCCAGATGGGGCAGGTGGTTGGTTAAATGCCCTCATTAGAAACACTGTTATCGACGCCCTGGCTCCTCTACCCCGCCGTCACCCTGTTTTCTCTGTGCATTGGCAGCTTCCTGAATGTGGTTATTCTGAGGCTGCCGAAGATGATGCAGCAGGGCTGGCGCTGCCAGTGTGAGGAGTTTCTGGAACTGCCTGAAGAGCAGCGCAAGCCGGAAACCCCCATCACACTTTCAAAGCCTGCCTCTACCTGCCCTTCCTGCGGCCATAAAATCCGGGCCTGGGAGAATATTCCCGTCGTCAGCTGGTTGATGCTGGGGGGCAAGTGTTCGTCCTGCAAGACCCGCATTTCGCCACGTTATCCCATTATTGAAGCGGTAACGGCGGTGTTGGCAGTGGTCACGGTGGCCCTGCTCGGGCCTTCTGAAGCGGCGCTTTGGGCATTGCTGTTTGTATACGCCCTGGTGGCGTTGACGGTGATCGATTTTGACACCCAGCTGCTGCCAGACAGTATTACACTGCCACTGATGTGGCTGGGGCTGGTGCTGAATTACTTTGGCGTGCTGACCGGCTTTGAGAGTGCGTTCTGGGGCGCGGTGGCGGGCTACCTGTCGCTGTGGTCCGTTTACTGGCTGTTCAAGCTGGTAACCGGCAAGGAAGGCATGGGGCATGGCGATTTCAAATTGTTGGCGGCGCTGGGTGCCTGGCTGGGCTGGCAGTTGCTGCCGGCGGTGGTTCTGTTGTCTTCCCTGGTGGGGGCTGTAGTGGGCATCAGCCTGATGGTATTCCGCAAGCACGGGCGTGAGGTGCCGATTCCGTTCGGGCCTTACCTGGCAGCGGCCGGGGTGCTTTGTTTGTGGTTTGGCGATGCCATTCAGCGGTTCTGGTTTGGTTTTCTGGGAGTCTGATCGCCTATGCATGTTGTTGGGCTGACGGGTGGCATTGGCTCTGGTAAATCAACGGTGGCTCGCCTGTTTGGTAAGCTGGGCGTTCACTGGGTTGATGCCGATGACGTAGCACGGCAGGTGGTGGAACCCGGTACCGAAGCGCTGGCAGCAATTGCGGAGCATTTCGGGTCAGAGGTTCTGCAGGCGGATGGCGGCCTGAATCGCGCCTGGTTGCGGCAGCGGATTTTTGAGGATGTTGCCGAGAAAGACTGGCTGGAAGCCTTGTTGCATCCGATTATACGGCAGGAGCTGGTCAGGCAACTGAATTCCGCCGGCTCACCCTACAGTCTTCTGGTTTCTCCCCTTCTCCTTGAAACCAACCAGCACGAGCTGGTTGAGCGTGTTGTGGTGGTGGATGTGCCGGAATCGGTTCAGTTTGAACGCACCATGGCTCGGGATGACAACACCCGGGAGCAGGTGGAGCGGATTATAACGGCCCAGATGGCCAGGGATAAGCGGTGTTCGAAGGCGGACGCCATTATCGACAACAATCGTCCCTTGCCCCATGTGGAGCACCAGGTTCGAGAATTACATGGTCGCTTTCTTGAAGAATTCTGTTAACCGGGCCCTGCTTGCTGGCGCCCTGCTTTTCCCCGTTTTTGCTGATGCCGCCGAGCCGATGTTTGAAATGCTGGAGCCGTCTGCAACCGAGCGGCTTTCACCGGACCGGCTGCCGCTATCGTTCTATACCTTTGAGCCGGAAGATTACTGGGCAACGCCGGTGGATTCCTGGTGGCTGGATTTCAGCAACTGGGTAATCCGCCAGGAGCGGGCGCACGGGCAATCGGTTCAGGCTCTTGGTGCCTGGGCGGACAGGACGCTTTCCGGCGCTCCCAGGGCGTTGCCTGATAATGAAAGCTATCTTCGGTTACGTTTCGAGACGGAATCCGGATACGATAATCTTCTGGATTACGATGCTGATGTTCGTTTTCGTCTGGATGTTCCCACTGCTGAGGAGAAGCTCCGGCTGATCATCGACAGTGAGAGTGAAGACCAGATACCACTGGAAGAGCGCGAGCGGGACCGGCAGCTGACAAAAGCTGACCGTACCGATACCGAAGCGGTTGGCGCCTTGCGGTATATTTCAGATTTTGGCGACGCTATTAATTTTTCCACCGACATTGGTGGTCGGCTTCGCTTTCCTCCGGAGATGTTCTGGCGTTCGAAGGCTGATAAAAGCTGGCGTGTCGGGTCCGATTGGGGGCTGAAAGTAGAGCAGCGGGTTTATTATTACCACACCGAGGGCTGGGGTGCGCGCAGCTGGTTCGGGGTGGACCGTTCGCTGGGTAATGGCTGGCATTTTTTCAGTTCTTCGGAAATGGAATGGGTGCATCGTGACCGGAAGTTCCAATTGGGGCAGATTTTCAATATGCGCAAGCGGTTGAATAACCGGTCGGTGGTTCAGCCCAGGGCCGGTGTGCTGGGCGAGAGTAAGCCTTCCTGGCGTGCGACTTCTTATTTTGCGGATGTGACCTGGCGGTATCGGTTGTATGAGGATTGGTTGTTTGCGGAGTTGGTGCCGGCGTTGTGGTTTCCTCGGTCAGAGAGTTTTAAAGATCAAGGTTCGGTGGTTTTTCGCCTTGAGATGTATTTTGCCGGGACGTTGGACCGGCGTTGATTCGTATAACGGCACGCCTATCTGACCACGGGCGCACAGGACTGGAAAGGCTCTCCGAAAACCGCTACGAGCACATCCTTGTGCGCTTATCTCAGGCCATCCATGGCCTTCGAAATTTTCGGAGAGCCTTTCCAGTCCTGACCCCCTTGTGCAAACCTTCACTTCAACAAATTGATCAAAATGCCAAAACTCCCTCATAAAAGTAAACCAGCCTCCGAGGCACTGACACTAACCCCCATTGCCTACACCCATTCCTGTTTCAAGGACAAGTTCGGGGTGCCTCGGCAGCCGGGGCTGACTCGGTATGCGCATGCGGAGCTGGTGATTGAACCGCCGTTTGATCGGGAGGATGCCTTTCGGGGGCTGGAGTCGGCTTCGCATTTGTGGCTGACGTTTCAGTTTCATGAGGCGGTTCGGGCGGAGTGGCGGCCGGTGGTTCGGCCGCCCCGGTTGGGGGGCAATCGGAAGATCGGGGTGTTTGCGTCGCGATCGCCGTTCCGGCCGAACAGTCTGGGGTTGTCGGTGGTACGTAATGAGGGGCTGGCGCGTCGGGAGGATGGGCGGTTGGTGTTGCGGATTCGGGATCATGATTTGATTGAGGGGACGCCGATTCTGGATATCAAGCCGTATCTGCCGTTTGCAGATGCGGTGCCGGAGGCTTCGTTGGGCTGGGCGGATTCTGCTCCGGTTGAGCGGCTTGAGGTGGTGTTTTCGGTGGAGGCCGAGGAACAGCTGGCCAGGCTGCCGGAGGCGGAGTATCCGGATTTTCGGGGGTTGATTGAAGATGTGGTGAGTTTTGATCCGCGGCCGTCGTTTCGCCGGGGGCGGGATGAGGATCGGGTTTATGGTGCCAATCTGTACAACCTGAATGTGCGCTTTGAGTTTATTACCGATGGGTCGAAGCGTTGGGTGAATGTGGTGTCGGTCTGTTAAACTTTGGCTGGTGATTTTCTAATCGACACAGGGAATTTGTGCCTTGCCTTCGTTGCTGATTCTGCTGCTTTTTTTATGCCTGGGATTGCTTGGAGCGCTGTTATTTCTGTTGCGTTCCCGGTCCGTTATGGCGCGCCAGTTGAAGGCAATGGCCCGCGATGTCAGCAAGCTGGATCTGGATGCACTGGTTGAGCCGATAGCACCAGAAGGTAACCGGCGCGCCAGGGCGATTTCGGAGCTTGAGGGGTCGCTGAATCAGATGCGGCTGCAGTTGCTGGAAGATACCCGGGCCCTTCGGCTCGCAGCCCATGAGGCAAACGTCGAGCGGGATGCGGCCAATCAGGCCAACGAGGCTAAGACCCGGTTTCTGGCCAATGTCAGCCATGAATTGCGGATTCCGCTGCAGTCGGTATCCGGTTACGGCAGCCTGCTTGCCGATACCCCTCTCGATCCCGAACAACGTGAGTACACTCATACGCTGTTGAGCGCTTCGGATAGTCTATCTTCGATTATCAGTGATCTGCTTGATATTTCCAGTATTGAGGCGGGCAAGCTGGATCTGGAAGACATTCCCTTCAATCTGCGTGACACCCTGAATGATCTGGTGCACATGCTTGGCACCCGTGCCCGGGACAAGGGCTTGGAGCTTGACGTGCGGGTTGATGAAAACCTGCCCTGGGAGCTGGCCGGTGACCCGGTGCGGGTGCGCCAGGTGTTGCTGAACCTGCTTTCCAATGCCATCAAGTTTACCGATTCCGGCCATGTGTTGATCAGCGCGGAGGCTCTTGAGCGCAAGGACGGCCAGGTACATTTGCGCCTGGCGGTGGAGGACACGGGGGCTGGCATCAGTCCGGAGGATATCGAGCGGATCTACGAGCCCCATGTGCAGTTAAACCAGCGTGTTCGCCAATCATTACCCGGCGCCGGGCTGGGGCTGACGATCTGTCGGCAGTTGATGCAATTGATGGGTGGGTCACTGGATGTGGAAAGCCGGCCGGGTGAGGGTTCTACCTTCTGGGTGGAGTTGTCGTTAAGAGAGGTTGGCGGCAGCGCGCAAGGGATGACCCGGCCAGATTCGCGGCAAATCAGGGGGCGGCGGGTTCTGGTGCTGGACTCTTACGAGTTGTCGCGCAAGATTACGCTGGAAATGTTGTCGCGGCATGAGTTGCAGATAGATGCGGTAACTTCCGGCGCTGAGGCACTGGCCGCTCTGGAACAGGCCAGCGAGTCTGAACAGGGCTACGATGCCATGGTGACGGATGGCTTTGTTCCGGACACGGATATCGAGCGGCTTTGCCGACAGATTCACGATGACCCGCGCTGGCGTGATTTGCGGGTTCTGATTCTCACGTCAAACCCGCAAAGGGGCGATGCCGAGCATTTCCGGGAAGCGGGTGCCGATGCGTTTCTGAGCAAGACACTTCGGGAGTCGTGGCTGGTGCCGATGCTCAATCAACTGTTTATGGATGTGAATAACCAGGAACGCCGGTTCCTGACCCGCTTCTCACTCCAGGCCGTTACTGACATGACACGTCAGCAAAGGCAGACTCCCTGCGGCCGCATGAGGGTGCTGCTTGTCGAGGATAACCCGGTCAATCAGCGGCTGACTCAGCGGGTTCTGGAAAAACTCAATTGCGAGGTAACCACCGCCAACGATGGCCTTGCGGCCTGTGAGCTCTGGCAACAGCATTCCTTTGATCTGATTCTGATGGATTGTGTAATGCCACATCTGGACGGCTTCGACGCAACCCGAAAGCTGCGGCAATGGGAACAGGCGCAGCAGCGCCCACGTGTGCCGGTTGTCGCGCTGACGGCCAGTGCCATGGAAGAAGACGAGGAAAGGTGTCATGCCGCCGGTATGGATTCGTTTGTTGCCAAGCCGGTAAGAATGGAAATGCTGCGGGCGGTTCTGGAACAGTATTGTCCGTACACTGCCCCTTCCTGACTCCCGCTCCCGGATTGATTGCCAGCGATTAAACACCCTGTAAGTTGTGCCCGGCCCGGCAGCTGGTTAACATCCTGAGTAACTGGAACTACCACAGAAAAAAGGTGTAACAATGAAGCTTACCCGCATTTCCGTTCTGGCGCTTTCCATGGCAGCTGCACCGGCATTCGCTGCTGATCTGGATCTGAGCCTTACCAACGATTCTGTAAAAGGCCAATACAATTTCTCCCCCGGCAACCGGGACGACCTGCTGCTGGGCGGCGGCTACACCTATCATGAAGGCAGCCGCCACATTGGTAATATTGATTTCCACGCACAGGGCCAGACGGCTCTGGGCAACCTGCCAACAACTGCGGGGCTTGGTGTGCGTGGTATTGCGTGGGATGACGACGGCGCCGAGGGTGGCGCAGCCGGCCTGGGCGGCTTCACCAGGGTGAATATTCCCGATGTACCGGGCCTGTCGTTCGGCGGCAGCCTGCACTACGCGCCCAGCATTCTTTCTTTCGGTGATTCCGAAGACATGACCAGCGTGGAGCTGCGTGGCAGCTACCGGGTCATTCGCAATGCGGAAGTGTTTGCCGGTTATCGCTACCTGAACACCGATCTGGATGACAGTGGTGATTCAGACGTCAATCTTGATGAAGGTGTTATGGCCGGGATCAAGCTCTTCTTCTGACTCAGGCCCCAACAGCGCCCGTTGAACCTGTTATAATTCACGCCTTATTGTTTTGAATGAGGGGTGTTATGACTGCCGTTTCACGGGCGCTTTTATTTTTTGTTCCGCTGGCTCTGTTTGCACTGGCCGGGGCGTTGTACACGCCGTCGCCAGATTCCACCAGGAGTGGTGATGAATCCGATGTCGCCCTGGACACCTTACCGCCCTTGCCCGCATGGGCCAGGGCCCCTCTGCCCGACTTCTCCGACTACAGCGATGTTAGTGAGCGCAAACTTGCGTTCTTCTCATATCTTTACCCTCGCATTGTTCTGGCGAACTCGCGCATTCTGATCGAGCGCGAACATCTGGAACAACTTGCCCGAAAAGATGAACTCTCCAGTGCTGAGCAGGAGTGGCTGACAACTCAGTCAGAACGCTTGCGTGTGGGCGCGAAAACCGGCAGCAAAGCGCAGTTCTCCTCACTGAAGAAGCGCCTGGATGTGATTCCTCCGTCGCTGGTTCTGGCTCAGGCTGCCAATGAATCTGCCTGGGGCCAGTCCCGGTTTGCGGTGCGGGGCAACAATCTGTTCGGGCAATGGTGCTTCACCCAGGGCTGCGGCCTGGTGCCAAAAAGCCGTCCCGAGGGCGCCAACCATGAGGTGGCCACCTTTTCTTCGCCCTATTCTTCTGTGCGCTCGTATATTCAGAACCTGAACCGCCACGCGGCCTATAAACAGGTGCGAGAAATTCGGGCAAGAGATCGCCAGAACAACAAGGCACTTTCCGGTGTGCGGCTGGCCCAGGGCCTGGTCAGCTATTCCGAGCGGGGGCAGGCGTACATTGAGGAAATTCGCTCAATGATCCGGTTCAACAACCTGACATTCTATGACCAGGCATTCCAGAAGCTGCTGGAGAACCGTTCCCCGAGCCGGTTTATCGAATTGGCATCCGCCGGCGCCGAGACACGCCTGCTGCCTGAAAACCGTTAACCCGAACACGCGAGATTGGTCTGATGCTTGATTTTCTGCCCGCGCCACTGAAAGGAACCCTGGTGGTGGTGCTGATTACACTGAACACACTGATCCTGTTCCCCTTACTGGTGCTGCTTGGCGTCATCAAACTGATTGTGCCGGTAACCGGCTTGCGCAAGGCTTGCTCGCTGGTTCTGAACACCGTTGCCTGGTACTGGATCGGCTTTAACAATCTTCTGATGAAGGTTTTCAACAAGGTGGAGTGGGACGTTCGCGGCGCCGAGGGGCTTAGCCGCAACCACTGGTATTTTGTAACGTGCAACCACCAGAGCTGGGCCGATATTCCCGCCATTCAGTATGTGCTGAACAGCGAGATTCCGCTGCTCAAATTTTTCCTGAAAAAACAGCTGCTTTACGTGCCGTTATTGGGCATTGCGTGGTGGGCGCTGGATTTTCCGTTCATGCACCGACACACCAAAGAGCAGATCGCGAAAAACCCGTCCCTGAAGGGCAAGGATACCGAGGCCACCCGCAGGGCCTGTGAGAAGTTCCGGTATATGCCGGTGGCCATTTTCAATTTCATGGAAGGCACCCGTTTTACGCCGGAGAAGCATCAGCGCCAGAAATCGCCCTACAAACACCTGCTGAAACCCCGGGCCGGCGGTACGGCTTTTGTGTTCAGCGCCATGGGCGAGATGATTCACACCATGCTGGATGTCACCATTGTCTATCCCGATGGTCGCTCGGGCATCTGGGATTACTTCTGCGGTCGGGTCCGCAGGATTATTATTGATATTCGGGTGCGGGAGATACCAGAGCGTTTTCTGGGCATGGATTATGAGAATAACCGGGAAATGCGCGTTGAGTTTCAACGCTGGGTCAGTCAGTTGTGGGCAGAGAAAGATGCCCGGATTGAAGAACTGAAAACCGGGAGCTAATAGCCCCCTATAACAAGCCCAGTTCCCGGGCCCGGACAATGGCCTGGGTGCGGGATTTTACCGCCAGCTTGGCGTTAATCCGCCGGGCGTGGGTTTTTACGGTATGCAATGAGATGTGAAGCCGGTCGGCAATCTCCTGATTGGACAAGCCCTGGGCGATCAGCTCCAGAACGCCCTGCTCTCTGTCGCTGATCGGCTCGGCCATGGCGACGCCTGGTGCCGACGCACCACGGCAACCGAACAGGCTGCCCAATGCCAATGTAAAATCACTCTCTGGCAGATAACAGAACACCTTTTCCATCAGAGGGGTGAGCTCACGAATCATCTCGGCGAAGGGGCTGATGAAGTGTTCAGCTGCCGCCTGCTGCACCACAGCTTCCAGCTGTTTGCGGGCGGCGGCAATGCCTTTTTCGTCCTGTAAAAGCACCGCGTGCAAGAGGCCTGCGTGCAACGCCAGGCCAAATGGCGGGTGGTCACCCTGCCTCAGGACAACAGTATTCAGCCTTTCTCTGGCCTGTATCGATTCGCCTTTGGCGAGGTCGGCTCGTACCTGCAGACAGTCCACCAGGCCGGGCATGCTAGGAAACAGCTCGGGCACACAGCCATTGCCGTGATAGTCGGCCAGTTTGGCCAGTGCCTGCTGCGCGCTTTCATGCTGGCCCTGAGCCAGCCAGCACGACGCTTTCAATGCTTCCAGAACCGGCACACACAGAGCGTCGTCTACCTGCCAGGCATGCATAGTGCGTTCGGCACGGCCAATCCAGACAAAAGCATCTTCCATTCGCCCCTGGGCTTTGCACACCAACACCCTGATGGCCATGGCCAGCAACAATCCCAGATCGCGGGTTTGCTCGGCATGCCGGGTACAGCTTACCAGCAGGCGATCGACTTCATTCAGGCGGCCCTGATGCCAGAGCACCAGCACCAGGTTCAGCTGCAACCGGGTTTCACCAATGCGCGCCGGGCGGCTGAGTTCGTTCATTGCGGTATCCAGGCCGGTGCGCAACAACTGTTCAGCATGCCCCAGCGCGCCTTTACCCAGTTCGATACGGGCGTGAGCGTACACGGCCAGCGCTTCAGACCCGGAATCGCCGGCTTCCCGCGCCAGCCTGGCCGCAGCGCGGTTGGCCTCCCGGGCCTCCTGAAACCGGGCTACCGCACACAGGGCACTGGCACGAACAATCTGGGTAACCAGTTGTGCCTGTGGTGTAAGCCCATCTTCATCCAGGGCCTGTTCCGCCATACTCAGTGCTGGCTGAACCTGCCCTTCCCCCCGCAGCATGAAAGCCTCAAGTGCGAGGAGACGAGCCCGATGTTGCGCCACCTCATCAGGGGAAAGATCTTCCAGCAGCTGCCGAGCCTGGCGGAACTGACCACCAATGGCGTGCACCCAGCCATAGACAATCCGCAGCCGGGCACTGCGTTCAAACAATCCGGCAGGCAGGCTTTTTCGCAACGTAAGGAGTGAGGCGGTGTCCTGGCCAAGCAACAGTGCCTCGGTGCCCTCTGAGGAAATCCGGACCACTTCTGCATGATCGCCTGACAGCAAGGCGTATTTCAGGGCCTCGGGGAACTGGTTGCGTTGGGCAAACCAGCGACACGCCAACAACATACGCGACGCGGCGCCTGCCATTACCGGGGCCTGCAACCAGGCCTGAAACAATGGATTGAAACGATACCAGCGCCCTCTGCCGGGCACGGGAAAAAGCGGCAGGCCACGCTCAAGAGCTGCTGACGGTAACAACGCCGGCTCAGCGAGGGTTGGCTGCAGCGCGATCAGGAGCTCATCAGAGAAAGTATCGAGCTCGGCCATCGCCCGAAGACTGGCGATCTGGGACGGCATGAGCTGGCCCAGTAATGAGTCTTTCAGGAAGCGTTCAATAGAAGGGGTTTCCTGGGGGGGCCGGCGATCCGGGTTGCGTAACAACTCGCGACGGTACAATGCCAGCGGCGTGGGCCAGCCTTCGGTTAACGAGTACAGGCTGTCGATGGCAACGCTGGTTATCCGGTTGGCTGGCTCCATATCCCGAAAAAAGCCAAAGGTTTCGGAACGAGTCAGCTGTAACTGTTCAGGGCCAACGCGGTGATAACGATTATCCAACTCCATGGCATGGCTTTCGAAGGCCAGCGGCGTTCTTAACGCAAACGCCACGGACATGTTGCCGGGCACCTCACGAACCAGCTGATGCAACATGTCAATAACAGCCGGATTGCTCAAATGGTGGACGTTATCGAGCACCAGCACTTCACGGCCCGCCTTGCCGGCACGCTCTTTGGCCAGAAGCAGGATTCCCAGATAATCTTCAAAGCGACCTCCGGAATGATTGCCGGCTGGTGCGGTTTCCGGAAGATCCAGGGCAGTTGCCAGCAGTGACAGAAACCGGGAGGGCGCATTGTCGCCAGCGTTCAGGGTGATCCAGCGTAACTGATCAATGCCGCTGTCATCGGTGGCCAGGGCGTTAACCAGGCTTCGGGTTTTGCCATAACCGGCGGGGGCTTCAAGAACCAGCAGGGATCGGGGGGCAACACCGGCCCTGATCAGCTTGTCCAGTTCCGGACGGGGTGTGTTGTCTTCCGGAAGCGCAGGCACCTGCAGCCTGTGCCCGAGCAAATCGCGCACAAGCTCGCCATGATGCAGACCACTGTTGGCGGTCTGAAATTCGTCGTTGGCTGCGGAGTCTTCCGAATAATTTTTCACGACCCCGAGATTAAACCAAAGTCTTACTACCTGCAAAGTAAAACGGCGGGCCAGTGGCCCGCCGTTTTAACTGTGTGATCACAGACTTCTAGCGCAATCCGGACCGTCGCAGGGCAGACGGAGTGAAGTCACGCGAACGGCGCTCGACACCGAAGTTATAGGGATTGCTTTCTTCGTTGGTCAGGCCCAGCACCAGGTACCGCCCGGACAACAGGTCGTACAGGGCTTCAACCGCATACCAGGGCACATCCTGATCGTAGAACTGCATGGAGTGAGCTTCACCCACGCGCCAGAGTTCGCCACGACCATCGTAGTGATCAATCACGGCTGCCTGCCAGGAATCTTCGTCGATATAGAAGTCGCGCTGGGCATAGATGTGGCGCTCACCTTCTTTCAACGTGGCACGAACATGCCATACCCGGTGCAGTTCATATCGGGCCAGGTCCTGTTTGATGTGGCCCGGCTGGATGATTTCGTCATAACTCAGATCCCGATCCACCAGCTTGTAGGAGTTGTACGGGATGTACATTTCCTTCTTGCCGATCAGTTCCCAGTTGTAGCGATCCGGCGCGCCGTTGAACATGTCCAGATTGTCTGAGGTGCGCATGCCGTCAGAGGCGGTACCCGGGCCGTCATAAGCCACCTGTGGTGCACGACGCACCCGGCGCTGGCCGGCGTTGTAGATCCACGCCCTGCGCGGCTCCTTGACCTGGTTAATGGTCTCATGAACCAGCAGCACGTTACCTGCCAGACGGGCTGGCGCGGTAATCGCCTGTTTGAAATAGAACAGTACGTTGTCGTTATCGCCCGGCTCGTAATCTTCCAGGTAACGATTCCACACCAGCTCTTCTTCAAACTTCACCACAGAGAAATCGCCGTTTTCTGTCGGTGTTACCTGCCCTACGTTTCTCTGTACAGAGCCACCGCGGTAGCGGGTAATGTGGTTCCAGATAACTTCCAGACCGTTCTGGGGAATCGGGAACGGCGTGGCGTCTTCATAATTGTCCAGGCCGTTACCGCCGGACACCAGCTCGACAGCTGTAGCGTTATTGCGGGTTCGTTCCTGGATATGCTCCGGATATGTCGCTGTCCGACGGGTCTGGTATACCGGAATCTTGTAGTTCGGATACTGTCGGATCATTTCCACCTGACCCGGCGAAAGCTTGTCGGCGTATTCATCCACATTGCTTTGATCGATGATGAACTTCGGTTCGTCGTCGGGGAACGGGTTCACGTAGATACCCTCACCCTGATAGTTCGACGGAGCACTGGACAAACCACCATCCCAGGCCGGAATCTCACCGCCGTTACCGGCTTTTTCCGCACCCATGGGCGTGAGGCTGTCACCCAGCTTCGCTGCTTCCACCGCGGACACCGCACCCCAGGCCTGACCGGCAAAGAGACTGGCGGCCAATACACCCGTCGCCAATAGTTTTTTATTTGTTTTCATTTAAATTACCTCTTTGAACAAATGCTTTCCGGTTCAGAATGAGTAAGACACGCTTGCGCTCAGGAAGTCGCGGTCGGTCATCTCGTTATATGGCTTGCCACCGAAGTAGTTGGTGTAGCCAATGTTGCCGGAAATCCGGTTCTGATAGGTTGCTGTCAGCGACAGACCTATGGATTTGCTGCCCTCCTGGAAAGCGCCGCCGGGTTGCGGTGCATAGCCCTTCACGTCGTGGCTCCAGGCCAGTTGCGGGGAGAGGTTTACGCCGGCAATGGCGTTGGGGTATTCCCAGGTGAGGCGGGCGCGGTAGCCCCAGGAGAAGTCGGTTGTGTAGCCGTCGTTTTTGCAGTTGTCGGGATTAATGTTAAGCCCACCCGATTGTCCGGGGACGCTCTCACACACGTTTACCTCGCCCAACCCCAAAGCGCTAAAGTCACTATAAACCGGCCCGATGCCAAAGGTGCCTGACCTGCCGTAGCGGGCCTCGTCCAAATCCGGGAAATCGTGTATATAGGTCGCACCGACTTCTGTCACGAACGACATCCTGCTTGCGCCCATGATCTGATCGAAGAACTTTATTAGCGTGAACTGAGCTTGTGAAACGTCAAAACGATCGTACCCTTCAATCGCCTGACCGGACAGTTCGGAGATATCCGAGATTCCCATTTCTTCCATACGTTGTTGTGCCAGCAAACTGAAAGGGACTCCATTAGTGGGGTTAGCCAATTGAAGCCCGCCAGAGATCAACTCAAAGGCATTCCACTGAATGGGCATATCTTGCCGGAAGCTGTATTCGGCACCCAGTGACCAACCACCAGGCGTTGTGGTATTCATGCTTATGCCGTAAAGATTTATATTTTCTGGATATTCAATGAAATAATTGGGCTGATCGTAAGGATCTGAAGGGTAACCGCCATCATTTACACGGCCACTGATATAGGGTAGCCGACTGTTGTACTGCATGTAGTACAGCCCGAACTCCGTATCGTTGAGTTCCGGCACATACCAGCGCACAGCGACACCAAACTGGTCCTTGGAATCAGCCTCTCTATCGGCTTCTCGATTGATCGTGATAGGAGGTAAACCAGCCTGCGGCCCAGCCCCCTGAGCTACAGACCCATCCTGCCAAATGGGCCCACACCCATCTGCAACAAAATCTACGGTGGAGAAGAACGTACCGCAGTCATCAATGCGGGTTTTTTCCCAATCCGTCTGAACAAAACCTTCAACCGTTACATTCTGGGTAATACCTGCCGAGAAATAGAACATTTCCACAGGTAGCAGGGCATCTTTCACTTCTGCTCCCGGCGCACGGAATGCCTGAACATCGACAGGATTGATGGTATTGATGCCCCCTTGAATAAAGGTGCTTTCGCCCCAGCTAACCACCTGGTTACCATAGCGCAAGCTTACCGGCACATTGCCGAAATACCAGTCGGTGAACACATAAGCATCCAGAAACTCGCCGCCTGACGCATTGTCCTTTCCCTCTTCACTCAGCTCAGTGAAACGTCGGCTTTCATCCTTCAATTCAAAATCATACCAATACCGGCCACGAATCAGTGCACCTGCTCGAGTCAATGTATTGGAGTCCACGGCGTAGTCCAGAAACAGCTCACTGGTTCCCTTCACGATCTTGGAAACGGTATCGCCCTTGTCAAAGTTCAGGTTGCCATCGTCGTAGTTGGTGGTGGAAGCTGAGCCGCCATTGCCCTGGCCAATCAAGCGACTGTCCCGGTCGGTAGTCCGCCATGTGGCGCCCGCACTAAGGGTGGTATCAAACGCGGCGTCTACATCACCAACATTAAACTGAAAAGCTGCGGCGGGCGCTGAAAAGCCAGCGGCAACAGCGACAGCCAGAGGCAGCTTCGCCCAGGCTGGCCTTTTGGGATTCTGTTTTGTCATTGGAAGACTTCTCCGTTTTGTTATTCTGAGCCATTCCTCTGGCTTTGCTTACAGAAGGCATGAGGCTCTTGTTGTTATTGCAGGAGTGCTGCTGTCTAAACTATAGACAAGGGTAGGCAAGCCTTTTATCACTCCAAAGTATGATTTTTCGAACAAAAAAAGAATAAACAAAAGGAAGGAGATATCACGGAAGCCATGAGCGCCGAGAATCTAAAGAAGTTCGATGGCCATAGCGGTTGCTTCCCCGCCTCCGATACACAGCGAAGCAACGCCCTTCGTCTTGCCATAATGCTTCAGCGCATGGATCAGCGTCACCAGCAAACGGGAGCCGGTAGAGCCAACAGGATGCCCCTGGGCGCAGGCACCGCCGTGGACGTTGACCTTTTCAGGGTCCAGACCAAGCTCTTTGATGGGCATCATGGCGACCATGGCGAAGGCTTCATTGATTTCGTAGAGGTCGACGTCGTCTTTGGTCCAGCCGGCTTTCTCCAACAGTTTCTGGATAGCGCCAACTGGCGCGCAGGTGAATTCACTGGGATGCTGGGAGTGAGTGCTGTGAGCGATCACTCTCGCCATGGGCCGGAGGCCTCGCTTTGTCGCGTCGGATTCGCGCATCAAAACCAGTGCAGAGGCGCCGTCTGAAATGGACGATGCGTTGGCAGCAGTAATGGTGCCATCTTTGGCGAAGGCCGGGCGCAGAGAAGGAATCTTTTCCAGGTTCGCCGTCAGAGGCTGTTCGTCATCTTCCACAACCGTCTCGCCCTTGCGGGTTTTGACGGTTACCGGAGCAATCTCGTCTTTCAGCCAGCCTTCCTTGATGGCCTTTTGGGCGCGTTTCAGGGAATTAATGGCGTAGTTATCCATTGCTTCCCGGGTGTAGCCTTTCCTGTCCGCCATCTGCTGAGCGAAGGCGCCCATCAGCTGGCCGGTGTCGGCGTCTTCCAGGCCATCAAAGAACATATGGTCCTGCGGTGCCGGGCCCGGACCCATGCGATAGCCCTGACGGGCTCCCAGCAACAGGTGCGGTGCGTTGGACATACTTTCCATGCCGCCGGCCACCATAATGTCGCTACTGCCGACCTTGATCAGGTCGTGGGCGAACATGGCCGCTTTCATGCCTGAGCCACAGAGCTTGTTGATAGTGGTGGCCCCGGTGCTATCGGGAAGCCCGGCCTTGCGCATGGCCTGCCGCGCCGGGCCCTGGCGAAGGCCGGCAGGCAGGACGTTACCCATGATGACTTCCTGGATATCAGCAGGCTGAAGACCTGCGCGCCGAACTGCTTCGGCGATGGTGAGCGCCCCCAGCTCGGGCGCGGAGACCGGTGCCAGGCTACCCATGAAGCCGCCCATGGGGGTGCGGACGGCGCTGACGATGACTATGTTGTCGTGGTTCATTTTCCGGGCCTTTTTTTGTTGTTTTAGGTTGTTTTAGAGGGCCACTCCGATATTACGGTTTATGTGGCGCTTCGAGATATTCCTGCGACTGCATTTCCAGCAACCGGGATTCGGTGCGTTCGAATTCAAAGCTCAGACGTCCGCCGGAGTATAGCCCGGTAATGGGCGCGGCGGCGGAGATGATGACTTTTACGTTGCGGTCGTAAAATTCGTCAATCATGTTGATGAAGCGCCGGGCCTGGTCGTCATTTTCTTTACCGAGCATAGGTACGTTGCTGACGATAATGGCGTGAAACTGGCGGGCCAGTTCGATGTAGTCGTTCTGGCTGCGGGGGCCGTCGCACACAGCGGTGAAATCAAACCAGACCACGTCATCGGCATGCGCCAGTGCGGGGATGTTGCGGCCGTTAATCTCAATTTCGCCATCGTGCGCGGCAGCCTCTACCGCCAGGCCATCAAAGCTTTTGCGCAGGCTGATGTCTGCGTCTTCATCCAGCGGGCTATGGTAAAGCTCGGCCTGTTCCAGGGTGCGCAGGCGGTAATCCACACCGCCATC
>JAVLAV010000035.1:0-582 GCA_031580735.1 Marinobacter sp. | reverse complement strand
TGGCCGGCAGGAAACGTTGGCGCTGAAGACCGTCTTTGTAGAGGCCGTCCGGCACGATGTTGGAAGTACAAACCAGGGTAACGCCACGACTGAACAGGCCGTCCATCAGGGTGGCGAGGATCATGGCATCGCCGATGTCGGAGACGAAAAATTCGTCGAAGCAGATAACGCGGGTTTCGTCAGCGAATGTTTTGGACACCAGATCCAGCGGGTTCTTTTCGCCTTTGAGGGCTTTGAGTTCGTTGTGCACGCGCTGCATGAAGCGGTGAAAGTGCACGCGCATTTTGCGGTCGAACGGCAAGGATTCGTAGAAGGTGTCCATCAGGTAGGTTTTGCCGCGGCCGACGCCTCCCCAGAAATACAGGCCTTTGACCGGGTCTTCCTTGCCACCACTGAGCTTGAGCTTAAGCTTGTGGGTGAGGCTGTCGCGCTGGTTTTCGGCTTCTACGAGCTTGTCGTAAAGCGCTTGCAAGCGGCGCACAGCGTCTTCCTGGGCCGGGTCCTTCTCAAAGTCCGGGCGTTCAAGATCCTGTTGATAACGCTCCCAGGGAGTCAGGTTCGCTTCGGTTTCGGAGGACATGG
>JAVLAV010000034.1:0-30051 GCA_031580735.1 Marinobacter sp. | reverse complement strand
CCGGAATTGCTGGCCCATTACCAGCAGCGTTTCCGGCATGTACTGGTCGACGAGTTTCAGGACACCAACACCATCCAGTACGCCTGGTTGCAGATCCTGGCCAGCAACCGCGTACCACTGACCGTGGTGGGCGACGATGACCAGTCCATTTACGGCTGGCGCGGTGCGAAGGTCGAGAATATTCAGCAATACCAGCAGGATTTTCCCAATGCCCGGCTGGTGCGGCTGGAACAGAACTATCGTTCAACCCAGACCATTCTGAAGGCCGCCAACTCGGTGATCGCCAATAACCAGGGGCGTCTGGGCAAAGAGCTCTGGACTGACGGCCCCGACGGCGAACCTATTGACCTGTACGCTGCCTTCAACGAGCAGGACGAAGCCAACTACATTGCCGATTCCATCAGTGCCTGGGTAAACGACGGCAATCTGCGCAGTGAATCGGCCATTCTGTACCGCTCCAACGCCCAGTCGCGGGTGCTTGAAGAATCTCTGATGCGCCAGGGCATCCCGTACCGCGTGTACGGCGGCCTGCGTTTCTACGACCGCCAGGAAATCCGTAACGCGCTGGCGTATCTGCGCCTGGTGCAGTACCACCGTGACGACGCTGCTTTTGAGCGCGTTGTGAACATTCCCACCCGGGGCATCGGTGCCAAGAGCCTGGCGGATTTACGTGCGTATGCCACCGAACAGGGTATTTCCCTGTGGGAGTCAGCCGAGCGCATGCTGGCGGCCGGGCAGGTGAAAGGTCGGGCGAAGACCGGTCTGCAATCGTTTATGGACATCATCAATACCCTGGCGGAAATGGTCGAACATGCGTCGCTGCAGGGTCTGATGAAACAGGCCATCGAATCCAGTGGTCTGAAGGATTACCACGCCAGTGAAAAAGGCGAAAAGGGCCAGGCCCGGGTGGAAAACCTGGAAGAGCTGGTGAATGCGCTGTCCGATTTTGAAGTGGAAGAGGGCGTGGACCCGCTGTCAGAGTTCATCGCCCGGGCGGCGCTGGATGCCGGTGAGGCCCAGGCAGACGACCATGAGGACAGTGTGCAGCTGATGACCCTGCACTCGGCCAAGGGCCTGGAGTTTCCGCTGGTGTTCCTGGCCGGTATTGAGGAAGGGTTGTTTCCGCACAGCATGTCTCTGGAAGAGCCAGGGCGGATGGAAGAGGAGCGTCGCCTGGCCTATGTGGGCATTACCCGGGCAATGAAAAAGCTGGTGCTCACTTACGCCGAATCCCGGCGTTTGTACGGGCAGGAAAAGTTCCATGCGCTGTCCCGGTTCGTTCGGGAGATTCCCGCAGACTGCCTGCAGGAAGTGCGGTTACGGAACACGGTTACCCGGCCGGCTATGGTGGGGCGCCCCAATGAAAGCCTGTTCAGTCAGGATTCGGCCCAGCAGTCCGGTTTCAGTCTGGGCCAGCGGGTTCGGCATCCGAAATTTGGTGAGGGCATTGTGATGAACTGCGAGGGTACCGGGCATCATACGCGGGTGCAGGTGAACTTCGATGAAGGCGCCAAGTGGCTTGTTTTGGCGTATGCTCCTCTGGAGGCTTGCTAGCTCAGGACGATAGGACTGAGAGTGGGGCGTTGGCACAGGAGTGGGGTGGTCCTTCCAAAAACCGCTCCTTCGGCACATCCATGTGGCGCTTCTGCTCCGCCATCCCTGGCTCCGCAAATTTTTGGAAGGACCACCCCACCCCTGTGCGTTTGACTACTTGCTTGTCTCTTAAAAACACAGGAGTTTAGTGGGAGCAATTGAGGGCTACTAGTTATTTTGGGGCAGGTAGCGGGTAAGGCTTTCCAAAAATTTGTGGAGCCATGGATGGCGGAACATAAGCGCCCATGGACGGCTCGAGCGCTTTTTGGAAAGCCTTACCCGATACCTGCCTTCCCCAAGCAAGCAGGCCTGCCGAGGTCAAACCCCCAGACCAGAACCTTTACATCAGAACTGCGTATATAACCCCAGCCAGAACAATGCGGTAAATCACATAAGGCCACATGCCGACTTTATTGAGCCACTTCAGGAAAAAGTGGATTGCGGTGATGGCCATCAGGAACGACGTTACCCCGCCAATCAGAAAGCCACCCCAGTCCACGATGACATCAGACGTGCCCACTTCCAGCAGTTTTACCGCAGATGCCAGCGAGATAATAGGAATAGCCAGCAGGAATGAGAACCGTGAAGCGGTTTCGCGGCTCATGCCCAGAAACAGGCCGGCGGTAATGGTGACGCCGGAGCGGGAAGTGCCGGGAACCAGCGCCATGGCCTGGGCGATGCCCACCAGCACGGCGTCTTTCCAGTTCAGAGAATCCAGAGTGCGCTGACGTCTGGGTAACCAGTCGGCCAGGCCCAGCAACAGGCCGAAGACCAGGGTGGTTACAAAGATAATCGATGCGCCCCGCAATTCGTTATCGATCATGTCCAGCAGGGCCAGGCCGGCCAGACCTGCCGGGATGGTGCCGATCACCAGGTACCAGGCCAGGGCGCCCTGGCCGACGATTCTTCGCTGGCCGATGGACGTCAGGCCGTCTTTGGCGATGCCGAACACATCCCGCCGGAAATACAGCACTACCGCCAGCAGGGTGCCCAGGTGAACAGACAGGTCAAAGCCGACACCCTGGTCTTCCCAGCCGAAAAAGGCCGGAGTAAGAATCAGGTGGGCGGAGCTTGAGATGGGCAGGAATTCGGTCAGTCCCTGGAGTAGGCCAAGGAACAGGGCCTGATAAAAGTCCATTCGGTGGGTTCCGTGTTCGGTTCAGTCGATGATAAGCAGGGATGGATGTTAGCAGGGTGGCGGTGGGCTGAACAGATTGCCCGGTCCGGAAACGTGTTCGGGGCCGGGCAGGGTGCTTATGCCGGGAACTTGTCTCGCGTTTTGTTGGCGATTTTGACCAGAGCCAGCATCAAGGGCACTTCTACTAATACCCCCACCACCGTTGCCAAGGCAGCGCCGGATTGCATGCCGAACAGGGCAATGGCGGCGGCCACGGCCAACTCGAAGAAGTTACTGGCACCGATCATCGCGCCCGGTGCGGCTATGCAGTGGCGCACTTTCCACAGCCGCGCCCAACCATAGGCGAGCAGAAAGATGAAAACCGTCTGGATGATCAGCGGCACGGCAATCAGGGCAATGTGCAGCGGGTTTTGCAGGATGACTTCGCCCTGGAAGGCGAACAGCAGCACCAGCGTCACGATCAGTGCCGCCGGGGTGACCGGGCCGATGCGCTTCATGAACACGTTGTCGTACCACTGCTCACCATGGCGAGCGATCAGCACCCGGCGGGTGAGGTAGCCGGCGGTCAGCGGAATGACAATGTAAAGCACCACCGACAGGAGCACGGTGTTCCAGGGCACCTGAATATCGGAAATGCCCAGCAGGAACACCACAATTGGTGCGAAGGCGAACAGCATGATGATGTCGTTCAACGACACCTGCACCAGGGTGTAAGCGGCATCACCTTTGGTCAGGTAGCTCCAGACAAACACCATGGCGGTGCAGGGCGCGGCGCCCAGCAGGATGGCGCCGGCCAGGTATTCGCTGGCCAGATCCGGTGCAATCAATGGCTCGAACACCACCATCAAAAAGAACCAGGCAATGGCGAACATGGTGAAGGGCTTGATCAGCCAGTTCACGATGGTGGTAATGGCGAGGCCTTTTGGCTCTTTTCTCACGCCCACGATGGCGCTGAAATCAATCTGCGCCATCATCGGGAAAATCATGGCCCAGATCAGAATGGCGATGGGGATCGACACCTGTGCGTATTCAAAGCGCGACAGGGTTTCCGGTACTACCGGGGCCAGTTGCCCCAGGGCCACGCCGGCGACAATCGCCAGAGCCACCCAGACCGACAGATAACGCTCGAAAAAGCCCATGCTGTTCTCTTCCTTTACTCATTGGCTGAATGATCCTATTATGCACAAAAACAGATATTCATGAAAACGAATATATGGAAAAACGTATGAAGCGCCGTGTCCTGTTTGTCTGTACCGCCAACAGCGCCCGTTCCTTGATGGCCGAGGCTGTGCTCCGTGATATGGCGGGTGACCAGTTCGAAGTGGCCAGTGCCGGTACTGACCCTGCCACACCGAATCCGCTCGCCCTGCAGGTGTTGGAAGAAGCCGGTATTGATACCGCCGGGCTGCACAGCAAACAGCTGGCCGGTTTGCAGGATCAACACTGGGATTACGTGATCACCTTGTGCGACAAGGCCGCCAGCGAATGCGGTGTGGTGCACGCCGGGGCCCAGCAGATTCACTGGGATTTTCCCGACCCGGCCGCTACCAACCGGCACGCCACCTTCGCGCTCACGCTCAAAGAGCTGAAGGAACGGATTGGCCTGTTTACCCTGGTTCACCAGAAGGAAACCGGGCTGAAACCGGCTGAGTTCAATCCGGTATCCGTATTCAAGGCGCTGGGCGACGAGTTGCGTTTGGCCGCGCTGTTGCTGATCCGCCATCAGGGCCGGTTGTGCGTGTGTGAGCTGACCGAAGCCTTCGAGGTGTCGCAACCCAAAGTCAGCCGCCACCTGGCCACCTTGCGCGATACCGGGTTAGTGGATACCGAAAGACATGGTCAATGGGTCTATTATTACCTTAACCCGGCCCTGCCGGACTGGTTGAGGCGGGTGCTGGAAGAAACCGCCACCCATAACGAGGGGTTGATTGATGGCGCGCTGGCAAGGCTGGAAAGCATGGCCGACCGGCCGGTGCGCTGTTCCTGATTATTCGATTGAATGCGAAGCTCGCAAGGAGAACACCATGAGCAAGATCAAGGTAGGTATTAACGGTTTTGGCCGCATTGGCCGTCTGGCCCTTCGCGCCGCGTGGGGCTGGCCGGACATGGAGTTTGTGGCGATCAACGATCCGGGGGCAGACGCCGCCAGCCTGGCGCACCTGCTGAATTTCGACAGCATCCACGGTCGCTGGAGCCATGAAGCGAGTGCGGAAGGCGACGACATGATGATCGACGGCCAGCGCATTCGCGTGACCCATAACCGGGCCATTGCTGATACTGACTGGTCCGGCTGTGACCTGGTGATCGAAGCCAGCGGCGTAAACAAAAAAGTGGAAGTGCTGCAGGCCTATCTGGACCAGGGCGTGAAGCGCGTGGTTGTGACCGCGCCAGTGAAGGAAGCAGGCGCCAAGAACATCGTGTTGGGTGTTAACGAGCACATCTTCGACCCGGCCAATGACCGTATTGTGACGGCTGCTTCGTGCACCACCAACTGTCTGGCTCCGGTGGTAAAAGTGATTCACGAGAAGCTGGGCATCAAACACGGCTCCATTACCACCATCCACAGCCTGACCAACACCCAGACCATCATCGATGCGCCCCACAAGGATCCGCGCCGGGCCCGGGCCTGTGGCAGCTCGCTGATCCCGACCAGCACCGGTTCGGCCACCGCCATTATCGAGATTTTCCCGGAACTGAAAGGCCGGCTGGATGGCCACGCGGTGCGCGTGCCGCTGACCAACGCCTCGCTCACCGACTGCGTGTTCGAAGTGGAGAAGCCCACTGACAAAGAAACAGTGAACCAGCTCCTGAAAGAAGCCGCCGAGGGCGAACTGAAAGACATCATGGGCTACGAAGAGCGACCGCTGGTATCTATCGATTACAAGACCGATCCGCGTTCGTCCATCGTCGATGCCTTGTCCACCCTGGTGATCAACGGCACTCAGGTGAAAATCTACGCCTGGTACGACAACGAATGGGGCTATGCCCAGCGCTTGGCAGAACTCGTCGCGATGATCGGCCGCAGCTGATCCCTTCTTGCACCGGAGTTAGGCATGCATACCGCGCTGCGCCAATATCTGACCATTACCGGCAACTACTGGCTGTTCACCCTCACCGACGGGGCCATCCGCATGCTGGTGGTTCTGCATTTCCACCAGCTGGGCTATTCGCCGCTGGAAATCGCCCTGTTGTTCATCTTCTATGAGTTTTTCGGGGTGGTGACCAATCTGGTGGGCGGTTATCTGGGTGCCCGCATGGGCCTGAACCGCACCATGAACATCGGGCTGTTTCTGCAGATTATCGCCCTGGCCATGCTGGCGGTGCCGGCGGCCATGCTCACCGTGCCCTGGGTGATGGCGGCTCAGGCCTTGTCCGGCATTGCCAAGGATCTGAACAAGATGTCCGCCAAGAGCGGCATCAAGCTGCTGGTACCGGATACCGAACAGGGCAAATTGTACAAATGGGTGGCTATTCTCACTGGCTCCAAGAACACCCTGAAAGGGGTGGGCTTTTTCCTGGGTGGCGTGCTGCTGATGGCCGCGGGCTTTACCGGCGCGGTGGTGATCATGGCCGTAGCCCTCGGGGTGGTGTGGCTGGCCAGCCTGTTCCTGCTGGGTCAGGATCTGGGCAAGAGCAAGGCCAAGCCGAAGTTCAGCGAAATTCTGTCGAAAAGCCGGGCGATTAACGTGCTGTCGGCGGCCCGGATGTTCCTGTTCGGTGCCCGGGATGTCTGGTTTGTGGTGGCGCTGCCGGTGTATCTGCACACGGTGTTCGGCTGGGATTTCTGGAAGGTGGGCGGTTTTATGGCCACCTGGATTATCGGTTATGGCTTTATCCAGACCATTGCGCCGCGCATTACCGGCAATATGGAAGGCAAGCAGCCGGCAGTGCTGTGGGCAGCGGCTCTGGCGTTGGTTCCTGCAGCGATTGCTGTTGGCCTGATGGCGGGCTGGTCGCCGCAAGTGGTGGTTATCGGTGGCTTGCTGCTGTTTGGCGTGCTGTTCGCCATCAACTCGTCCCTGCACAGCTATTTGATTGTCAGCTATGCCCGGGGTGATGGCGTGTCGCTGGATGTGGGCTTTTATTACATGTCCAACGCCGCCGGCCGGCTGCTGGGGACTATCCTTTCCGGCTGGGTTTACCAGGCCTATGGGCTGGAGGCCTGTCTGTGGATATCGGCCGGCCTGGTGACGGCCGCCGCATTGCTGTCATTGATGTTGCCGGAGCGGCGTTTGGCTCAGGCGTGATGCTGGTGGGCACGGGTCGGGAGCCGGTGCCCACTCTTTCTTGTCAGAGTCTCAGCCTTTGAGCCATTCGGCGATGGCGTCACTCGTGGGAATTGATCCGCTGTGAATAACCTGACCGTCAAGGGCCACGGCTGGCGTGGACATCACCTGATACTCCATGATTTTCGCCGGGTCGGTGATTTTCACCACTTCGACCTCCTGACCCAGTTCACTGGCCATCTTTTCGATTTTTTCGGCGGTATTTGTGCACTTCTTGCAGCCTGTGCCCAGTACTTCAAACATTTTCATCGTGTTCTCCCTTGATTGCCTGGCAAGTTGGTTGTTGAGAAAAATCAGCTCCCGGCAAACAGCCAGGGGCCAATGGCGTTGATCACCCAGCCGACCACCATGAAGTTGGCCAGCAGGATGGCAAAAATGATCGCCAGCAGGCGGAAGGTCATCACCTGTTTGAGCATGATGAACTCCGGGAAGCTGGCGGCCACGGTGCTCATGCAGAAGGCCAGGGTGGTGCCCACCGGCAGGCCTTTTGTGATCAGGCTTTCCATCACCGGAATCACCCCGGTGGCGTTGGAATATAGGGGCAAGCCGGCGAACACGGCGGCCGGCACGCTCCACCACTGGCCGGAGCCCAGGTTGTCGGCAAACCAGCCGTCCGGCACAAAGCCGTGCAAAGCCGCGCCCAGGCCAACGCCGATCAACACCCACTTCCAGATGCGCCCGACAATTTCTTTCAGTTCGTCTTTGGCAAAATTGTGTCTGTCTTTAAAGGTCAGCTTCGGGGCTTCGGGTACTTCAAATTCTTGCGGTGAATCATGAGCCTGCTCCGCCGCCTTCTGGTAGGCCTTGGCGGCGAAATCCTTCAGCCAGCGTTCGCCCTTGATGGCATCCAGAATCATGCCGCCGATCATGCCCACGGCCATGCCGATCACGATGTAGGCGAGGGTGAATTTCCAGCCCAGCAGGCTCCAGAGCATGATCACCGCCACTTCGTTAATAATGGGCGAGGTGAACAGAAACGCCATGGTGATGCCCAGTGGAATGCCCGCGCTGGTGAAGCCCAGGAACAGGGGTATGCTGGAGCAGGAGCAAAAGGGGGTGATGGCGCCGAAGCCGGAGCCAAAAAAGTAGCCCACCGTGCGATTCTTGCGCTGGATGTAGGCGCGCACCCGCTCCAGATTCAGGGAGGCCCGCATCAGGGCGATCACATAGATCATCACCACCAGCAAAAACAGGATCTTGGTGGTGTCCTCGATGAAAAAATGGACGGAGGTGCCCAGTCTGGTCTCCGGGCTCAGCCCCATCAGAGTGTAGGTGAGCCAGTCGGCCAGTTGCGTGAAAATCGCCAGCATAGTCGGGAAACCCGTTGTCTGATGGATAAAGAATAGAGGGTTATCCATGAAGACGAATGAGCATTCAAATGGATGCGTCTGTTTTCAGAAAAACAGGAAAATACAAGAAAAAGAGGGTGCCAGGGCAGTCAACGCCGGGGCAGGTTACAATGCCTGTCGGGTGTCATAAATTATTCACCGGAGTATCCTGAGCGGCATGGCATTTGAGTGCGTACTGCAAGCCTGGGAAGACCATCAGGCAGAACTTCGTCATTTTCTGATCGGCCAGCTGGCGGATCCGGCGACGGCGGATGATTTTCTGCAGGATGTGTTCTTCAAGGCCATGAGGGCCGGGCGAGCTTTCTGTGAGCTTACCAATCCGCGTGCCTGGCTGTTTCAGGTGGCCCGTAACGCGCTGACCGACCGGTATCGGTTGCGCAAGCAGTGGGTGCCGGTGCCCGAGCATCTGCCGGATGAACGTGGCGCGGGGCGGGCGCCGGTGGATGAACTGGATGTCTGTGTACATGCGGTTTTGCCGACATTGTCCGACACGGACCGGGACATTCTGGAGGCCTGTGACCTGGGGCCGATGTCGCAGGCCACCTACGCCCAAACACGGGGCCTGTCGCTGCCGGCCACCAAGGCGCGGATTCTCCGTGCCAGGCAGCGCCTGCGCGATACCCTGACCCGCCAATGCCTGATTAACCGGGACGACAGCGGCCGGATCTGCTGCCACAAATGTTGATTTCCTGACCATAAAGACAACAACAATGATCGAATTCCTGCGGCGTTACCCCTTGCCGGTGATTGTGCTGGCACAACTGTTTGGTACCTCTCTGTGGTTCAGCATCAACGGTGTCTGGGTGTCGCTGGCGGGCGAGCTGGGGCTGCCGGAATCGCAACTGGGCCACCTGACACTGGCCGTGCAGGGCGGGTTTATTGCCGGCACGCTCGGCTTTGCCGTTACCGGGTTGGCGGATCGCTTCGGCGCCAGCCGGATTTTCGCCGTGGCCAGTGTGCTGGGCGCCCTGGTAAATGCCGGATTTGTGATGACGGCAGACAGTGCCGCGCTGGGTGTGTTCTGGCGTTTTGCGACCGGCTTGTGCCTGGCGGGCATCTATCCGCTGGGCATGAAAATGGTGATTGCCTGGACGCCGAAATACGCCGGCGCCGCATTGGCGTGGCTGATTGGCATGCTCACGCTGGGCACTGCCCTGCCACATTTGATGCGCGGGGCCACCCTGGGGCTGCCGTGGGAATGGCCGCTGCTGGGCTCATCCGTGTTGGCGCTGGCCGGTGGCGGCCTGGTGTTGCTGTTGGGTGACGGCCCGCATTTGCCAAAAACCTCGGGGCGGGTTCCTCTGCGCCAGGGCCTGGCAGCCCTGCGGGTTCCCCGCTTCCGGGCAGTGGCCGGTGGTTACTTTGGCCATATGTGGGAACTTTATGCCCTGTGGACGCTGATTCCACTGCTGGTGGGGCGTGAACTTTCCCGCCTGGAGCTGGGCAGCGAGTGGGTGCCCTGGCTGGCGTTCGCGATTATCGGTATGGGTGCTCTGGGTTGCATTGGTGGTGGCTGGTTAAGCCGCAGCAGAGGCAGCGAATGGGTGGCCCGGTGGGCCTTGAGGCTGTCGGGACTGATATGCCTGCTGTACCCCTGGCTGGGCGGGTTGCCACCGCTGGTATTGATCGGTTTGCTGTTTATCTGGGGGCTGTCGGTGATTGCCGATTCGCCCCAGTTTTCCGCCCTGGCGGCCGAAACTGCCCCAAAAGCTTCCATTGGTTCATCGCTGGCGGCGATGAATGCCGTGGGTTACGGCCTGACGCTACCGGCCATCTGGCTTACCGCCGCTCTGTGGGATAGCTGGGGCGTGTGGGTGGCGTTGCTGCTGGCGCCGGGACCGGTTCTGGGGCTCTGGTCGCTGGGGCGTGGTAGTCTGCACCGGGTATCAAAGGAGCATTGAGGTGAATATGCAGTCAGCTTCCAGCTATTCCGATGCACCCCCACCGGCCCTGCTTTTGTCCGGCTATGACGCGGCCAGTCATCGACGTTGGCGTGAGCAGCTTGTGGCTATGTTCCCAGGCTATGAGTGGCACACCCTGGCCTTGCCGCCCCGGCATTTCCGTTGGCGCATTCGTGGCAACCCGATAGCCTGGCTGAATGAACCTTGTTTCCAGGAAAACTGGGATCTGGTGATTGCCACCTCCATGGTGGATCTGGCTGCCCTGAAAGGCTTCCATCCTGCACTGGCGGGTGTGCCCTGCCTGCTGTACATGCACGAAAACCAGTTTGCCTTCCCGACCTCTTCCCGGCAGCATTCCAGTGCCGAACCTCAGACAGTCAACCTGTACAGTGCTATCGCCGCTGATGGCATCCTTTTCAACAGTGCCTGGAACAGGGACAGCTTCCTTGAGGGTGCCTGGCAGTTTCTGGATAAAATGCCGGATGGTGTGCCCGACGGGTTGATTGCCGGGCTGCGGAAAAAGTCCCGGGTGGTTCCGGTGCCCATCGAGGATCATCTTTTTGCGCCAGACCCCGGCCCCACGAACTGGCATTGCCCGCACTTGCTCTGGAATCACCGGTGGGAGTACGACAAAGGGCCAGACCGGCTATTGGGCCTGCTCGAAGAGCTGGAAAGGCGCGCGCTGCCTTACCGTTTGAGTGTGGTGGGAGAGAGCTTTCGCCGATACCCGCGAGTATTTGATGACATCCGTGAACGTTTCGGCCATCGCCTGCAGCACTGGGGCTTTCTGGAGCAGCGGGCTGATTACGACCAGTTGCTGGCCGACGCCGATATTGTCCTCTCCACGGCCCTGCACGATTTTCAGGGGTTATCGATGCTCGAAGCCATGGCCTCGGGCTGCGTGGCTCTGGCGCCGGACCGGCTGGCCTACCGGGAATACGTGCCGGCCGACAACCTTTATGCCAGCCATGAAAACGACCCGGAAAGAGAAGCCCGCGCCGCCGCTGATGGCCTTGAGCAGCTCCTGGCCCGGCAGCCAATGCCGGTCCAGCCTGATGCCTGGCGTGCCTCGGAGCTGCAGGGTCATTATCATGACCTGTTCGAGTCCGCGATGGCCGGTGCCGGTCGATTTTCCTGATCGGCTCTGGTAAAATCCGCGCCCTTCTTGAGGCCTTGCCTCTTTTTAATCTTCATCGACGAAACCGAAACCAACTGTGACGATTCTTCCGCCCTAGCGTTCAAGCTAACCCCTCCGGTACCCGCGAGCGACCAATTTCGCCGGCGTTTTCGCCTGGCTGACGGCTTCGTTTGTCGTGTGCCCTGTCACAGTACCTATTTCTGCAATAAACCCATAAGAAACTGTGGCGCTGGTCGGTTTCGGCCTGTGCATTCGCTGTTTTATGACCTTCAACCGGATTGACTGAATATGCTGAAAAGTCTTCAAACCAACTGGTTTTCCAACGTTCGCGGTGACCTGCTTGCCGGCATCGTGGTGGCGCTGGCGCTGATTCCCGAAGCCATCGCCTTTTCCATCATCGCCGGGGTAGATCCGAAAGTGGGGCTTTACGCTTCCTTCTGTATTGCCGTGGTGATCGCTTTTGTCGGCGGCCGCCCGGGCATGATCTCCGCAGCCACTGGCGCCATGGCGCTGCTGATGGTAACCCTGGTGAAAGAACATGGTCTGGAATACCTGTTGGCGGCCACGCTGCTGACTGGTGTGTTCCAGATCATCGCAGGTTATTTGAAGCTGGGTGGGCTGATGCGTTTCGTTTCCCGCTCGGTGGTGACCGGCTTTGTGAACGCGCTGGCGATTCTGATCTTTATGGCTCAATTGCCGGAGCTGACCAACGTGACCTGGCATGTGTACGCCATGACCGCTGCTGGCCTCGGTATTATCTACCTTTTCCCTTACGTGCCGGTGGTGGGCAAGGTGCTGCCCTCGCCACTGGTGTGCATCATCGTATTGACCGGTGTGGCCATGGCGGTGGGCCTGGATATCCGCACCGTGGGTGACATGGGTGAGCTGCCGGATACCCTGCCTATTTTCCTTTGGCCGGATGTGCCGCTGAACCTGGAAACCCTGATGATCATCCTGCCGTATTCGCTGGGTCTGGCCGTGGTAGGCCTGCTGGAATCCATGATGACAGCCACCATCGTGGATGATCTGACCGATACCACCAGCGACCGTAATCGTGAGTGCAAGGGCCAGGGTGTTGCCAATATCGGCTCCGGTCTGCTTGGAGGCATGGCCGGTTGCGCCATGATTGGTCAGTCCATCATCAACGTGAAATCCGGCGGTCGTACCCGGCTGTCCACGCTGACCGCTGGCGTGTTCCTGCTGGTCATGGTGCTGGTGCTGGATCAGTGGCTGGTACAGATTCCCATGGCGGCGTTGGTTGCCGTGATGATCATGGTTTCGATCGGTACTTTCAGTTGGGGGTCAATCAAGAATCTCAAGGAACACCCGCTGTCCACCAATATTGTCATGGTGGTGACCGTTATCGTGGTGGTTGCTACCCATAACCTGGCGTTCGGCGTATTGGCCGGTGTGCTGCTGGCTTCCCTGTTCTTTGCCAACAAAGTGGGGCATTACATGGCAGTGACCTCGGAGTTTGATAGCGAAACCGACACCCGGACCTATACGGTGGTCGGCCAGGTGTTCTTCAGCTCTTCGGAGAAATTCACCGAGTCTTTTGATTTCAAGGAAGCGGTTGATAACGTGGTCATAGACCTGAGCCGTGCCCATTTCTGGGACATCACGGCTGTTGGCGCTCTCGACAAGGCGGTAATCAAGTTCCGCCGGGAAGGCGCGGATGTGGAAGTGCTCGGCCTGAACGAAGCCAGCGCTACCATCGTTGACCGCTTCGGTGTGCACGACAAGCCGGACGCTGCCGATTCACTGATGGGCGGCCACTGAGGGAGTTGCACAAATGACTGATCAAAATCGTGAAAATGGCACCCTGCAGGTTGTTGGCTGCATCGACGGTTCGGAAGCAGCCCTGGGCGTGTGTGATTACGCGGCCTGGGCCAGCAAGCGCATGGGCGATCCTTTGTTGTTGCTGCACGTGCTGGATGAAGAGAAGTTTCCGGCCCGTACGGACATGTCTGGCAATATCGGCCTGGGTGCCCGTGAGCACTTGCTGGATGAACTGGTGGAGCTGGACCAGCAGCGCAGCAAGCTGGCGCTCAAGCAAGGGCACCTGATGTTGGATGAAGCCGAACAGCGCGTAAAAGCGGATGGGGTAGAACACGTCAGCAAGCGCCAGCGTCATGATGAACTCGCCAGCTCATTGGTGGAGTTGGAGCCTGAAGCCCGCTTGTTCGTGATGGGTCTGCATGGCGAAGGCAGCAGTTCAGAGGTGGGGCGCCACGTAGGCAGCCAGCTGGAAACAGTAATTCGCAGTGTCCACCGCCCGGTATTTCTGGTGCCGGATGAGTACACCGAGCCACGTAGTGCTATGCTTGCTTTTGACGGCAGTGAAACGGCTTTCCGGAGCATCGAGCTTCTGGCAGGTACCCCGGTCTTTCGTGGAATGCCTTTTCATCTAGTGATGATTGGCTCTGATACCGAAGAGAAACGGGAGCAACTCAGGCGGGCTCGTGAGATCCTGGCGGCTCAGGAGCTGGATGTTCACGAAGCTATTTGTCAGGGTAGTGATGTGGAGAAAACTCTGCACACCTATCAGGACGAGCACGGCATTGACGTGCTGATTATGGGCGCATACGGGCATTCCCGCATTCGCCGGTTCCTGGTGGGCAGTACCACAACGAAGATGCTTGAAACGGCCAGAAAACCGGTGGTAATACTTCGTTAATTCACTGGCCTGAACGGTATGCGTGTCAAGGGGCGGTTGTAATAGCCGCCCCACAGAGCTCATCGATGACTATCATCTGGATCAGTAGGGATGGTGAAAGATGAACGAAACAGCTTTTAACGCAACGTTTTTTGACCCGGAAAAGAAGACACACCAGTTTGCAGCCGACTTATTGGCGAAGGCTGATATCGAAATTGGTGGTTCACGCCCCTGGGATATCCAATTCTATGCGGATGGCGTACCGGAGGCAGCGTTAGCCCGGGGCAACCTGGGTTTTGGCGAGGCCTATATGGATGGCGCCTGGGATGCACCGGCGCTGGACCAGTTTTTTTGCAAGCTTCTGGCCGCACGACTCCCTGATCACATCAAGCCGGCCAAGATTTTCCCACACATTGTCAAAGCAAAACTTCTGAACCGGCAAACAGCAAAGCGCGCCTGGGAGGTGGGTGAAGCCCACTATGACCTTGGGAATGAGTTCTACGGCGCCATGCTGGATTCCAGGATGACCTACACCTGCGGCTACTGGAAAGACGCCGACAATCTGGAAGATGCCCAGATTGCCAAGCTGGACCTGATCTGCCGGAAGCTGCAGCTGGAGCCGGGTATGCGGTTGCTGGATATCGGCTGTGGCTGGGGCAGCCTGATGGCTTATGCCGCCGAGCATTATGGCGTGGAAGCGGTAGGGCTCACCATTTCAAAAGAGCAGACCGAGTGGGCGAAAACCCATTATCCCCATCTGAATCTGGATTTTCGGCTGATGGATTACCGGGAGATTGACGAAAAGTTCGATCGTATTGCCAGCGTTGGCATGTTTGAACACGTCGGCCCGAAAAACTATCGCACCTTTATGGAAGTGGCCCATCGCTGCCTGAACCCTGGCGGCCTGTTCCTGCTGCACACGATTGGTAAGAACGTGCGGGACTCCTTCCCGGATCCCTGGATTGATAAATATATCTTCCCGAACGGTGAACTGCCTTCCATTGGCCAGATTGGTGATGCGGTTGACGATTTGTTCGTAGTCGAAGACCTGCACAACTTCGGGGCCGACTACGACAAAACCCTGATGGCGTGGTATGAGAATTTTGAAAACGCCTGGCCGCACTTTAAGGATGAGCTGGGGGAGCGATTTTACCGGATGTGGCGCTATTACCTGTTGTCCTGCGCCGGCGCTTTCCGCGCGCGGGATATCCAGCTCTGGCAGTGGGTAATGGCCAAAGATGGGGTGGAAGGTGTTTACCCGCGGGTTGTCTGAAGAGAAACGCAAAGGTGGCTGGTCGCAATGGAGTGGTCGTGTTTTAAAGGCCTGTACGACGGTCAGGATTTCTCGTCAAACAGGCCCGGCAACCACTTCAGATAGGCCGTCATCCCGAACAACTCCACCAGAGACTGAAACACGATCACCACGATTGCCAGTGACCAGAGTTCGGGCAGCGCGATGGCCAGCGGCAGCACCACAAAAGAATTGCGGGTGCCAAAACTGAACGCCAGCGTTTGCCCCCTGGCGCTTGGCAGGGCGAATGCCCTGCTCAGCAGCTTGCCAACCAGTGCCGCTGCCAGCAAATAAATGGAAAAGATCACGGTCAGGATCGGCAGAATTTGCCTGGAATCCAGTACCAGGGTGATCTGAGAGGCGGCGATCAGGAATACCACCAGGGCCAGCACAGGCACCGGCAGCCACCCCAGCACCTCGATATAGCCTTTGAAGCCTGGCTTCTTCTCTCCCGCCTTTTCCGTCAGCCAGGCCAGAAGAAGTGGGGTCAGGATCAGTCCGAAAAAGACGGGTAACAGGTGCCCTGTCAGGTTAGCCCGGACCATTTCCTCGCCCAGAAACAGCCAGAGATACAATGGCAACAGAACAATTTGCAGAATCAGCAGGATCGGGCTGGCGGCAATGGCACGGGCGCTGTCACCGCCGCCAAGGTGGGTAAAGCTTATAAACCAGTCGGTGCAGGGCACCAGCAAAACGAGCAGAATGCCCAGCCGGATGGCAGGATCCGCCGGCGCCAGAAACAGTAGTAGCCAGACAACAGCGGGCATGATCACAAAATTGCCCAGCACCAGGGCCAGGTTAAACGGCCCGTCCCGGAAAGCGGTGGCCAGGTGGGTCAGGGGCACCTGGGTAAATGTGGCGTAAAGCAGAACACCCAGTGCGGGCCAGAGCAGGGCTTCAAATGCACTGGTAACCGAAGGCCAAAGCCAGCCGGTAAGCATGCCGGTAACAATTGTCGCCAGATAGAGCCAGACCTGATGGCGCTCCAGCGCCTCCATCACTCAGCCTTCACTGTCACCCTGTTTTCAGGGGGTACTTCACGAATACGGCCGTTTTCATCGATAGCTACATAGACGAAAAGCCCTTCGGTGACTTTGCGGGGCGCGCTGGCGGGGCGATCCAGCGTCCAGACTTCAACATTGATCTTCATGGAACTGCGGCCCACCTTCACCAGCTCGCAATAGCAACTGACCTGGGAGCCAACCCGTAAGGGCGACAGGAATTCCATCCGGTCCATGGCGACGGTGGCGTTCCGTCCCAGGGAGATGCGTCCGGCCACAGTGGCAGCGGCAATGTCCATCTGTTTAACCAGCCAGCCGGCAAATACATCGCCATTGGCGTTGGTGTCTGCGGGTAACGGGATGATCTGGACCGTCAGCTCACCCCGGGGGCGGGGCTTGTCGTCATCGTATTCCGTCATTTGAGATTGCCTGTGGGAAATTATGAATTGTTATGTGGGCATGGTAACGGGCTGGTGTCCGGCTGCAAGAGAATTTCGTGTTTAGGGGTCATGTTTTTTTAACTGTCACAAAGCTGTCACAGAACCCTTTTAGGATGCAGTCATCGGTAAAGCAGATCCGACCCAACGTCTAAACCAAATAACGGAGACTCGACGTGATGAAACTGAAAGCTGCGCTGACATCTGTAGCCCTGGCCGGCAGCATTGCTGCTGTATCTACCCCAGCTATGGCTCGCGACACCATTAGTATCGTGGGTTCTTCCACGGTTTACCCGTTCGCAACCGTGGTTGCCGAGCGTTTTGGTCGTAACACTGACTTCCCGACACCCAAGCTTGAGTCTACCGGTTCCGGTGGCGGCCTGAAGCTGTTCTGTGAAGGTGTTGGCACCCAGCACCCGGATATCACCAACGCTTCCCGTCGTATGAAGCCGAGCGAATTCGAAAACTGCCAGTCCAACGGTGTTAAAGACATCACCGAAGTGCGGATTGGTGCTGACGGCATTGTTATGGCCAACTCCAAGGACGCAGAAAAGCTGGACCTGACTCTTGAGCAGGTATTCCTGGCCCTGGCCAAGGAAGTGCCCAACCCGGACGGCGGTAACGAGCTGGTAGCCAACCCTTACATGAACTGGAACGAGATCGATTCCAGCCTGCCAGACTACGAGATCAGTGTCATGGGCCCGCCCCCGACATCAGGCACCCGCGATGCCTTTGTTGAGCTGGCAATGGAAGGCGGCTGCAAACAGTTCGAAATGATCGCAGATATGGAAGAAGACCAGTTCGAGAAGGTTTGCCATAGCATGCGCGAAGACGGCCCGTTCGTTGAAGCCGGCGAAAACGACAACCTGATTGTTCAGCGTCTGGCCCGTGATACGGAAACTCTGGGTATTTTCGGCTACAGCTTCCTGATGGAAAACAGTGGCCAGATCCAGGCTGCTACCTTGAACGGTGTTGAGCCGACTCCGGAGAATATCTCCAAGGAAGACTATCCGGTTGCTCGTTCACTGTGGTTCTACATCAAGCACGATCACGTGGGTGTTGTTCCGGGTATCCAGGAATACGTGGCTGAGTTCACCAGCGAAGGTGCCTGGGGTGACAATGGTTACCTGGCTGATGTGGGGCTGATCCCTCTGCCACGCAATGAGCGTCAGGAAATTGCCAAGCGTGCAAGAAATCTGGAGCCGATGACTGGTAACGAACTGTAAGGTCCGGCCAGACACGTCAGGGATGACGATACGGGAGCGCGGACCTAAGGGTTCGCGCTCTTTTGTTATGGTTGAATGATTATTTTTGCGCGCCAAGCTGGCAAAATAGAACTCCAGTTAATTCAAAGCCACTAAAACAGAGACTGTTATGCAGACGGCCAATCTTCTGCCCCTGGTTCTGGTTCTCGCCGTGGTTGCCTACGGCCTTGCCTATATGCGATCCCGTGCGGTGGCGGCGCCCCTTGGCGGAATTCGGAATCTGAAAGCTCTTCCCTCTTACTACGCGGCGCGCGCAGCACTCTGGTGCGCTATTCCTGCATTGATCGTGTTGGCGGTCTGGGCCGGTTTTGAGGGCCAAGTGATTCAGAGTATTGTCATTGCGACGCTACCGCCGGATACCTGGCCAGAATCCCCCGGCCAGGCCAGTCTGATTCTTTCCCAGATCAGCAATGTCGCCGCCGGTAAACTCAACCCCGAATTCGTGCCAGAGCACATTGTCGGTGCCGCGTCGGTGCTTGAATCCGTGGAAAACCAGAGTGAAAACTTCAAGGCCGCTCTGGTTCTTCTCGTCGCTGTGGCCGGTGCAGGGTTTGCGTGGACCCGTGTTTCGCCCCATATCAATGCCAGGCTAAATGTCGAGACCACCCTTCGCCGCATTTTTTTCGTGTGTGCTGCGCTGGCGGTGTTGACCACGGCAGGCATAGTGTTTTCGGTTATTTTCGAGACCATACGATTCTTCAACCGGATCCCCATTACCGAATTCCTGTTCAACACCAGCTGGAGTCCCCAGACTGCAATACGGGCTGATCAGGTCGGTGCCGACGGCGCGTTTGGTGTTATTCCGTTGTTTACCGGTACCCTGCTGATTTCGGCTATTGCTCTGCTGGTAGCGGTGCCGGTTGGGCTGCTGTCTGCCATTTACCTGTCTGAATATGCCAGCAAGCGTATGCGGTCAACAATAAAGCCGGTACTGGAGATGCTGGCCGGCATTCCCACTGTGGTCTACGGCTTCTTTGCTGCTCTGACGGTTGCCCCCTTTATTCGTGATCTGGCCGAAACCGTCGGTCTGGAAGCTTCGTCCCAGAGCGCACTGGCGGCGGGCCTGGTGATGGGCATCATGATTGTGCCGTTTGTGTCATCACTGTCGGACGATGTGATCAACGCCGTCCCCCAGACCATGCGGGATGGCTCCCTGGCTCTGGGTGCAACCCAGTCGGAAACCATGAAGAAGGTTATCTTCCCGGCCGCTCTGCCGGGCATTATTGGCGGCATCCTGCTGGCGGCCTCCCGGGCCATCGGCGAAACCATGATCGTGGTCATGGCCGCTGGTCTTGCAGCCAACCTGACGGCCAATCCGCTGGAATCGGTGACGACAGTCACGGTTCAGATTGCAACCTTGCTGGTAGGTGACCAGGAGTTTGACAGCGCCAAGACCCTGTCCGCCTTTGCACTTGGCATGTTGCTGTTTATTGTCACGCTGCTGCTGAACGTGGTGGCTCTCAAGATCGTACGGAAGTATAGGGAACAGTATGACTGATCAACGTTCTCAGGCGGAGATTGTCCGCAAATCCCTGAAGGGCCGTTATCGGAAAGAGCGCCGGTTCCGGCTGTACGGGATTCTGGCGATATTCCTTGCCCTTGGCGCCCTGGTTGTCCTTTTCGCCGACATTATCAACAAGGGACACTCAGGGTTCGTCAAGACCACGGTCAATCTGGAAGTGACTCTGGATTCCGATATGATGTACCTGGACGACCCGACCGATGAGGAGCAGCGATCCATGGCTGACTTTGTCGCGCCGGTTATTGCCTCCCTGAAGGAGTACTTTCCGGACGTTGAAAGTGAGGCCGAGGTAAAGCAATTGGGCCGTCTGCTCGGTAACTATGCGGCCAGTGAAATTCGTGATCTGCTGAAAAACAATCCGGATTTGCTGGACACCACGCAAACCATTGAGTTCCTGGCTCACGACCGGGTTTCGACCTACGTAAAGCATGCTGACAATCCCCGATACAGCATCAAGCTTACCGAGCGACAGCAGGGATGGGTAGACCAGCTGGTGGAAAAGGGGGTAATCAACACCAGCTTTAATGACGTGCTGTTCAGCCGGGGTGATTCGCGGGAGCCGGCCAATGCGGGTATTCTCGGTGCCATTGTGGGTTCCCTGTTGACCATGCTGGTGACTCTAGCGATTTCGTTTCCAGTGGGTGTCGCGGCAGCGGTCTACCTGGAGGAGTTTGCGCCCCAGAACAAATTTACCGATTTCATTGAGGTAAATATCAACAACCTGGCAGCGGTGCCATCAATCATCTTTGGTCTGCTGGGCCTTGCCGTTTTCATTAATCTTTTCGGCATGCCCCGCTCGGTACCGTTGGTGGGCGGTATGGTGCTGGCTTTGATGACCCTGCCGACCATCATTATTTCCAGCCGCGCGGCCATCAAAAGCGTGCCGCCCTCGATACGCGAGGCGGCGGAAGGCGTTGGGGCCTCAAAGATGCAGGTGGTCATGCATCACGTGATACCGCTTGCAATGCCAGGCATGCTGACTGGTTCCATCATCGGTATGGCTCAGGCTCTCGGGGAAACCGCGCCACTGCTGCTGATTGGCATGGTGGCGTTTATAGTGGATGTACCGGAGGGCTTTGTCGATTCAGCCACTGTGCTGCCGGTACAGATTTATCTTTGGGCAAGCAGTTCAGAGCAAGGCTTTGTGGAGCTGGCGTCAGCCGGCATCATGGTCCTGCTGACCTTTATGATTACGATGAATGCATTGGCTATCTGGCTTCGCAAACGTCTTGAACGCCGGTGGTAAGGAGAATTGAGATGAACACTATGAACACAACGGTAACCAGCGAAGCCCTGGCCCCGGAAGAGACGGAAGTTCCTGTGAGGGAAGAAAAGCCGGAAGATACGGTACTGGAAGAGGGGAAAACCGTCGGCAAGCCCTATGCCGACGACCCGAAATTCCAGTTGCGCAATGTTGAGGTTTCCTACGGCGATGACCGAGCGATAAAAAACATCAGCCTGGATATCGGCCGTAATGAAGTGATTTCTTTCATTGGTCCGTCCGGCTGCGGTAAATCGACATTTTTGCGTTGTCTGAACCGCATGAACGACAGCATCGATATCTGTCGGGTCAAAGGTCAGCTGCTGCTGGATGATGAAGATATCTATCATTCGAAACGGGATGTGGTAGAGCTGCGTGCCCGTGTCGGGATGGTGTTTCAGAAGCCCAACCCGTTCCCCAAGTCGATCTACGAAAATGTGGCCTATGGCCCACGTATTCACGGCCTGGCGAATCGCAAGTCTGACCTGGACGATATTGTGGAAAACAGCCTGCGCAAAGCGGGCCTGTGGGATGAGGTGAAGGATCGGCTGGACGCCACGGCAACCGGTATGTCCGGTGGCCAGCAGCAGCGGTTGTGTATCGCCCGCGCCATCGCGGTGAGCCCGGAAGTGATCCTGATGGACGAGCCATGCTCGGCACTGGACCCGATCGCCACGGCGAAGGTTGAAGAGCTGATTGCGGAGATGTCCGAAAGCTACACTATAGTGATAGTAACCCACTCGATGCAGCAGGCCGCCCGGGTGTCTCATCGTACAGCGTATTTCCACCTCGGCCATCTGGTTGAGGTAAACGAAACGAACAAGGTGTTCACTTCACCAGAGCACCAGTTAACAGAATCCTACATTACCGGCCGCTTCGGCTAAGCGCCGGCAATGTTTCTCGGAGAGAATTGCTATGCCTGATAAGAAGGACGACGTATACGGAGATCACATCTCCCACAAGTTCAACAGCGAACTGATGGAGCTTAAAACCGAGTTCCTGAAAATGGGTGGTATGGTTGAATCCCAGGTGGACAAGGCCATCAAGGCGTTGATCGACGGCGACGGTGAGCTGGCTGAAAAGACCCGCATGAAAGACAAGGAAGTCGACAAGCTGGAACTGGAGCTGGATGAAGAAGCCACGCTGATTATCGCGCGTCGTCAGCCCACGGCCCGGGATCTGCGCCTTGTCATTTCGGTGATCAAGATGGTGGCAGACCTGGAGCGTGTTGGTGACGAAGCCAAGAAGATTGCCAAGATGGCGATCAAGCTGACCGAAGAAGGTCAGGCGCCCCGCGGTTATGTGGAAGTCCGGCACATTGGCAACCATGTACTGAGTATGCTGCACGACGCTCTGGACGCCTTTGCGCGGCTGGATTCCGCGCAGGCATTGCAGATAATGAAAGAAGACAAGCGTGTGGATGAGGAGTATCAGGCAGCGATTCGGGCCTTGCTCACGTTCATGATGGAAGACACCCGTAATATTTCACGCTGCATGTCTGTGATGTGGGTGCTTCGTGCGCTAGAGCGGGTGGGTGATCATGCCTGTAACATCGCCGAAAATGTAATTTTCATGGTCGAAGGCGAGGATGTGCGCCATACGCCTGTAGAGGAAGCCGAGAAGATTGTTAGCGGCTGACTGTTGCCGGGGACGCTAGTTAGAGTGTCTCGGAGACGCAATCAGGCTGGTATTGCTTTCCGGGACACGCTCAAGGCATCCCTGCGCGCTTAGCTTTCGCCATCCCTGGCGAAAGATAGTCCCGGAAAGCAATACCAGCCCGCTTGCTGCATTTGGAGGCGACGCACCCAGGTCAGCATGGCCGGTGTGCGGTACAGCCTTCCCGGACAATCTTTGGCCATGGATGGCCAAAGCTTAGCGCCCAGGGAGGGCTCGAGCGTGTCCGGGAAGGCTGTACCGCATAGCGGCCATTAGCTACAAAGCTCTACCCGCCCGATTGCGTTTGGCTCGCACCGGTGTTCATTCAGTACTGCTTGATTTTGTCGGTGTCTGAACTGCGGTACCATGCCGGTATCCCGTTCAACATTGAGAGTGTATGTTCCTACTTGTCGCGTTTGCGATTATTTCCATTGGTTTTTCCTTTCTCTGTTCCATTCTGGAAGCAGCGCTGCTGTCCGTAACGCCGAGCTATATTGCCTCACTGCGCAAAGACAGGCCGGAATTATTCAAGCCGCTTCGAAAGCTCAAAGACGACATTGACGACCCGCTGGCGGCCATTCTGACTCTCAATACCATCGCCCATACCGCCGGTGCGACAGGCGTGGGCGCCCAGGTAGCGATCATTTTCGGGGAAGCCTGGCTTGGCCTGGCTTCAGCGGTAATGACCCTGGCGATTCTGGTATTTTCCGAAATTATCCCCAAGACCATCGGCGCCAAATACTGGCGGGGCATCGCACCGGCTTTGCCTGCCATCCTTGGTGTACTGGTCAAAATTCTTCTGCCTTTTGTCTGGCTTTCAAAGCTGGTGACGCGCCGAATAGCCCAGGGTGAAGAGGTTACCGATATCCGGGCCGAGATCACCGCACTGGCCGAGATCGGTCGTGACCAGCAGGCACTGGACGAAGATGAACGCAGGATGATCCAGAATGTGCTGCGATTCCATGAGATTAAAGTCAGTTCGGTGATGACGCCAAGAACGGTGTGTAGCTACATCAGCCCGGAAACCACCGTTCCGGAATTTCGTGAGAAGGTCTCGAAGTCGCCGTTCTCTCGTTATCCCATGATTGATGAAGAAGGCGAGACGCTGGGGTATGTCCACCGGTCAGACCTCATCACCATGGACGACAGCGCCAAACTGACGGACCATCTGCGACAGATAAAGAAGATAAAAGCCTCAACCAATATCGAGTTTATATTTTCGGAGATGTTGCGGGAGCGCCAGCACATCGCCGTGGTTTACGATGAGCTTGGTACCTGGCTTGGCGTGGTGACACTGGAGGACATTCTGGAAACTCTGCTGGGCACAGAGATTATGGATGAAACCGACAATGTCTCGAACCTGAGGCGCTATGCCAAGCAGCGTTGGAGTCGGCGGTTGAAGCGCGCTCGGAAGTAACGTTTAGTGACTGGTTTCGATGGAAATGGCCGCTATGCGGTACCGCCTTCACGGACACGCTCAAGCCGTCCGTGGGCGCTAAGCTTTGGCCATCCCTGGCCAAAGATTGTCCGTGAAGGCGGTACCGCACATCGGCCATGCAGAGCTGGGTGCGGTCTCCCGTAAAGCACTACCGGCTCGATTGCGCCGGGGAAACACCGGAATTCAGGCCTGTTTTGGTTTGTCGGTATAAGGCGGCCAACCCAGTGGCTTGCCGGCCAGCACGTGCAGGTGGATGTGGAATACCGACTGTCCGGCGCTTTCTCCGCAGTTCATCACGGTGCGGTAACCTTCCTCGGCAAAGCCCATTTCTTTGGCCAGCTTGCCTGCAACCCAGTAAAGGTGGCCCACCAACTCCCGGTCGCCTTCCTCTATGTCGTTAATGGACACGATGGCCTTTTTCGGAATAATCAGCAAATGCACCGGTGCCTGCGGGTTGATGTCCCGGAAGGCCAGGCTGACGTCGTCTTCATAGACAATGTCGGCGGGAATTTCCCGGTTGATGATCTTGGTAAAAATTGTCTCGGACATGATTGCTCCTGGTATTGGTATGAATTCCTTGTGTGATTACCAAAGCTGAGCCAGGCCCGGCAATCGACTGGTAATCTGTTTGAGCATGGCTGGTGCCTGGTCGTCCAGGCCCATGGCATAGCGCGCTACCCGGTTACGGGCAAAGGGCAGGGCGCGGGCCGCGCCCAGGCCCAGGTTTCGTGCCAGGTGAACCGGTGGTATCTCATTGCTGAACAGATGATAGAACAGGTCCATGGTCAGCATCATGCGCCGGTTGGCCGGGCGCCGCTGCTGCTCATACCGTGCAAGCAGGTCGGCGCTGGCGAGGCGTGTTCCGTCGTTCCGGGCTTCCGCGAGCAACTCCTGCAGGCACTGGGCATCCTGGAAACCCAGGTTTACGCCCTGGCCGGCCAGCGGGTTGATGGTATGGGCGGCATCGCCGGCCAGCACTACCCGGTTCAGAACATACTGTTTGGCATGCTGGCGGGCGATCGGGAAGCTGGCTTTGGCGTCTATATGAGTCAGTTCCGGCAGCCGGCGGGGAAATTCGTGCTGGATCTCGGTCATCAGGTCTTCATCGCTCATGGCCTGGAGTTCTTCATGCCGGGCCGGGCTGTCGTACCACACCAGCGAGGCCCAGGCTTCCCCGGGGTACTGCTCGCCCGCACTGTGCAGTGGTAAAAAGGCGCGCGGGCCGCTGGGGTAGAAACCCTGCCAGGTAATGTCTTCGGGCGTGCCCTGATAGCGCACAGACAGCACCATGGCCTGCTGCTGGTACTGGTCACGGCTAACGCCGATGCCGGCCAGCGATCTCAGTTGTGACCGGGCGCCATCAGCGCCAATCACCAACTGAGCCTGCAAACGGCTGCCGTCATCAAGGGTGACAATCGCGGCAGTGTCGTTCTGTTCCAGTTCGGCAATCCTCTGACCGGTAAACAGGGTCACGTGTGGCTCGCGCTCTGCAGTTTGCCATAACGCCAGTCGGGTAATGGAGTTTTCCACGATATGGCCGAGGTGGGTGGCGCCGAGTTCCCCGGCGTTGAATTCCACTTCGGTGAGCGAGCCAGGAAGCCGCTCTGTTATCGGGTTGGCGGCGGCATCCCATACGCCCAGGCGTCGATAGAGGGTGGCGCGCATGGCCAGAATGCCCGGCCAGGCTCCCAGCGATTTCAGGTAGTGTTCGCTGCCCGCGCTCAGTGCCGATACCCGGATGTCAGGGGGCGATTGCGAATCAAACGGTTCGGGTTCGGCCAGGTCGATGAGGGCAATGTTATGTCCTTGCTGACCCAGGCCGGTGGCCAGGGCTGCGCCGACCATGCCGCCGCCTGTGATGATGATGTCGAATTCCTGGGTCATATCCGCCGGTTCCTGTCTCATTGGCTCCAGTTTACGCAATGCAACGAGGCAGACAAGCGACCGGCATCAATCCCGACGTATTCAGTAACCGGAAAGTGACAACTCTGCGGTATTCTCCGGGCGCTTGCGCTTTTTCATCAGCCAGGCCGGCTTTCGTGTGCCGGGTCGGGAGAAGCCCTGAGGAATGATCATCGGGTGCACCAGGCTCAGAAAGTCGTCGGTTTTCATGTGCATGGATTCCGTGTGACTGCCGGCGGCAAAGGCCAGTTCCGGTTGCTCGGTCAGCGCTTCGGCGCAGTAAACGTTCATACCGAACAGGTTTCCAAAGGGTGGCATGGCGCCTGGCTCACAGTCGGGGAACCGATCCTGGAATTCCTGCTCGTCGGCAAGATCCACAAAGTCTGTGTTCATGATGCGTGAAAGCTGATCCCAGCGAATACGCCAGGTAGCGGGCATGACCAGCATGGCCATTTTGCCGTCGAGCTCGATAATCACGGTTTTGACCACCCGCTCACCGGCGATTTTTACGTGATGGGCGAGCTGGCGGGCGGTGAAGGCGGGAGGGTGTGGAAGACACATGTATTCCACACCAGAGTTATCCAGAAACGTTTTCAACTGCTGTGCCGGCATGGTCACAACCTCCTGACAGCATGAACAGTGTTGTGGCGCCACCTGTGTGGCAGGCGGGGCCTTCGACCCCGCCTGACTGTCAGCTTAGTTCAGGTTGTGTGCTTTGCGAATAACCGGCGCGAAATCGGTTTTCACTCAGTCTTGTACATATGCACGTCGCGCTGAGGGAACGGAATGGTAAGACCTTCTTTGTCGAACTCTTTCTTGATCTTCTCGTGCATGTCCCAGTAAACCGGCCAGAGGTCGTCGGTTTTCGTCCAGGGCCGTACGATGAAGTTGACCGAGCTGTCGCCCAGAGAACCGACTGAAATGCGGGGTTCCGGTTCCGGCAGCACACGCTCGTCTTCTTCAAGACAGCGTTTGATGACGCTTCTGGCCTTGTCGATGTCATCGCCGTAGCTGATGCCGAATGTCATGTCGCAACGGCGGGTGTCGTAATAGCTCACGTTGGTGAGGGTTGCGTTCGACAGGCTGCCATTGGGAATGACAACACGGCGATTGTCGAAGGTGTCTACGATGGTATAGAGAATGCTGATTTCCCGTACCGCGCCCAGAAAACCCTGAGCATCAATGGTGTCGCCGACTTTGAACGGTTTGAAAATCAGGATCAGTACGCCGCCGGCAAAGTTGCCGAGGCTGCCTTGTAGGGCCAGGCCAACGGCCAGGCCGGCAGCACCGATAACTGCAATGAATGAGGTGGTGGCGATACCAACCATGGAAGCCACGGATATCAGCAGCAGGATTTTGAGAATTGCGCTGATCAGGCCGCAGAGGAACTTGTTCAGGGTCGGATCTTTTTGGCCGAGCTTTTTATCCAGGACTTTCACGAAGCGATTGATCAGCCACAGGCCGACAATCAGGGTAATGATGGCCAGCACAAACTTGGGAGCATAGGCCATGACCAGAGAGATGGCCTGATCCATTAGCTGGGATGCCTGACCATTGGCACCGAAGAGGTCTTCCATCGTGGAACTCCTTGTTCGTTAATTTTTTGAAGTATGAAAAGGTATAGCAGATCCTGAACCGTTCAGTATTGCAGGTCGCTCTTCCCGGGCGTATCAGGGCTTGCCGTGGGCCCGGGTGTAATCAACAATTGTCTGAGGATTGCCTCTTACCAGAATGCGGCCCTGTTTCTGGCTGAGCTGGTAGTCGTACATGGGATCGTAATAGTCTTTCAGCAGCGATTCGATCCACGCGTCATGGCCGGTGATCGAACCGTTGGCAGCCTGCTGATCCAGCGCCTGCTCCATGAGCGTGCGCAGTTGTTGGTGACGTACGCCACCCAGCCGCTTTCGGATTCGGTCAATAGCGCTGAGCAGGTAGTCCCGGAAATTCAGCCAGCCGGCTTCTTCCCCATCCCGGATGGTGTAGTCCGCAAGCATGCCTTCAACATAGTCGGCGCGGATAATGGCCACGCGTTCTGCCATTGGCCGTTCCAGAATCAGCAGCGGGGCTTCGGACATTCTTGCCCTTAGTGTTTCAGGCAGCACGCAGCGGCCAATCAGACGGCTTTCGTCTTCCAGGTACATCGGGCCACCCACGTTGTGGTGGGCTTTGAGCATGGCGACAGCCAGATGGTTTTCGAAATCGATCTGGGTGGGTTGGGGGGTCACTTGCCGCCCGAAACTGGAGCCCCGGTGGTTGGCCATACCTTCCAGGTCGACCGGGTTGGGGAGGTCCATAAGCACCCGTGTTTTCCCGGTGCCGGTGCGGCCACTGAGTATCCGGAAATCGGTGGTTTCAATCAGCTCGTCCAGGCTGTCGATCAGGAACCGGCGCAGGGCCTTGTAGCCGCCCTTGATCAGCGGGTAGTCAAGGCCGGTCTCCCGGATCCATTCCTGGCTCAATCTTGAGCGCAGGCCACCACGAAAGCAGAACAGGTAACCGTTCGGGTGCTGAGCGGTGAATCGCTTCCAGGCTTCCAGGCGCTGGGCCTTGATGTCGCCTGAAACCAGCTGGTGGCCCAGTTCGATGGCTTTGTCCTGTCCTTTCTCCTTGTAACAGATGCCTACCCGGTGGCGCTCTTCATCGTTCATCAGGGGGGCATTTTCAGCGGTCGGGAAGCTGCCTTTGGCAAATTCCACCGGTGCCCTTACGTCCATCAGCGGGACATCGTTCAGGAACAGAGTCAGGTAGTCGTCGGTATCGGGTCTGCTGGCCATAGGTGCACGGTTCGCTATTACTCTAAATGAGGCGGCAGTATAACGGACTGGCCGTGTGGCGGCATCCTGTGGGGGTAATCGAGAGAATCGGGGGAAGTGGATACAATGAAGGACAGCCTCAGGCTGCCCTTCAAGAGTACTGAGCCGCCATCCCGGGCAGCTCAGACATCGGAACAGGTTGGCGCGTCCATGCGCGGTGGCAACGGCCTTGTTGCCGGATCCTTTTCGCCCTCCCTGGTGCCAGCATCCTGGCCGGCTATCCGAATGGCTCCCTGAAGCGAGGCGTCCATGCATCCATGCTTCCCTCTGCGTTCTGTGCAGAGGTGCATCCATTGCATCGTCCTTTCCTTGTCGTCCCTGACGCCTCCAATATAGCAAGACCTCTTTTGCAGATGTGTGAATCTTTGGACGATATTTGTGGTCAAACTATAGCCCTTATAGTTTTTTCTTTAAAATCATCGAAGTGCATCTGGAGGTTGGTGAGAATCCTATTGCTCGCACGCCCGTTGTCTGGTATTTCCTACGGTCGTGTACGATATCTCTTACAGGCTTTCAGGCGAATCTTTTACGCGCTGGTTCATCAAGGTTTGCAGGGCTCCCCAGATCAGCAAGCCAATGGCAATGCCGGCAAAGTTTGCAAGCATATCGGTGAGGGAAAACACCCGATAGGGCAGGTTGGCCTGCATGGCTTCCAGCGCCAGGCCGAACCCCACCAGTGCGGGCAGGCACCAGATGGCACGCAAGCGAGGCCAGGAGAGACGTGCCAGCACGGTCAGTTCAATGAATGCTAGCAGATGGCTGATCTTGTCGTTGTCGGAAGTCGGTATCGGATAGCTGTTATCTGCTGTCGCGATATAGAGAATGGCAATGATCGAAACGGTAAGGGCAGCCTGCCAGAGCCGGCGTCTTCGTAGAAGAATTACAATCGTGTGCCGAATTCTGGCCATAGGGAAATCCGAGAGTTGCCGCTGGCTGTGGGATTGGTTTCGACATGATATGCTTTGCGGCCTGTTTTTGTCATGGCAGCAGAGGATAACCAGCGATGCTCAAGGGTAATTTCTTCAGGGGCCTTGGCTACCTGGCTGAAGGGTTCCGGTTGATTCGCCAGCCCGGCCTGCGGCTGTTCGTTATTATACCGCTGGTTCTGAATATCATCCTGTTCGGCCTCCTATTCTATTTTCTGGCCGAGCTGTTCGGCATATTGATTGCCACCATGATGGGCTGGTTGCCTGACTGGGCCTGGCTGCAGGCTCTGGACTGGGTGTTCTGGATTCTCTACGGCGCCGTTATTTTGCTGATGCTGGCGTACGGCTTTGTCATCCTCGCCAACCTGATTGGCTCCCCCTTCTATGGGTATCTCGCTGAACTTACAGAAAAGCACCTGACGGGCCAGGAGGTCAGCACGGATGACAGTTGGACAGCTATTCTGAAGGATGTTCCCAG
>JAVLAV010000033.1:0-30873 GCA_031580735.1 Marinobacter sp. | reverse complement strand
ATTTTCGGCAAACCGGTACACGCCATGGATTTGTTGCTGACACCGGAAAAACAGCTTTCACGAACCACTGGCCGGGAAGTTTTCGAGGCGCTGTCTGAAAAAGACTTTTTCCTGCAGATGCCGGAAGAGCAGGAAACCTATATCGTTGATTTCAAACGTAATATTGAGCAGAACCAGAAATGATCGCTCAGGTTCCCTTCTGGCAAAGAAAGCGGCTGCATGAAATGTCGCAGACGGAATGGGAATCCCTGTGTGATGGTTGTGGCCAGTGCTGTCTTCAGAAACTGGAAGACGAAGACACTGGCGACGTTTACCACACAGAACTGGTTTGCCGCTACATGAATACCGACAGCTGCCGTTGTACGGTGTATGAGCAGCGTTTGCAGAAAGTGCCCGGTTGTACCGTGCTGACGGCGGAAACCGTCGGTGATTATCACTGGCTGCCTGCCACCTGTGCCTATCGTACCCTGGCAGAGGGAAGGCCGCTTCCGGCCTGGCACCCGCTGGTCAGCGGTGATCCGGAAACGGTACATCAGGCCGGTATTTCAGTTCGAGGCAAGGTGGTCAGTGAAGACTGCGTGCCGGAAGAAGACTGGGAAGAACACATTATTCACTGGGTTTTGTAATGTTTGATACTGAAACGTCATTGGCTTACGCAATTTTCTGGGTCGCCTATTGCCTTGCCTTCGTGGTTCTTTTTTACATGATGAAGGCCGTTTTCCGGGTGCTGCCGTTCTATGGATTCCGCACCTTGCTGCTCTCGGCGCTGGTTGTGCTGTTATTGACGCCGGTGGAATCTCCGGATGTTGCCGGCTGGTGGATTCCCGCCTGGCTGTTTACCGGTTATGAACTGATCCTGGGTGATGCTGACGCTTCCGCCCGTGGCCTGTTCAACTTTGGCATTGCGGGCCTGGTGATGGTGCTGGTCTGGATTCTGGATATGGTCCGGTACCGGCTGGTACGAAAATAAACCGAACATAAACAAAAATGGAACAAGGTAGGCGAAGGATGAGGAACCGACTTCAGAGCTTAACCCTGATACTTCTGGTGGCCACTGCGCTGCCACTGCGAGTGTTTGCCCAGGATCCGGGGTTGACTCTGCCAGAGCAGGCAGATGTCAGAATCGTGGTAGACATGTCCGGCTCCATGAAAGAAACCGACCCGGACAACCTTCGTCGCCCTGCCGTCCGCCTGCTTGCCCGGATGTTGCCTGAGGGGGCCTCATCCGGTCTCTGGACCTTCGGCCAGTATGTCAACATGCTGGTACCCCACGGCCCGGTGGATGACGCCTGGCGAGAGACCATGATCGAACGCTCTGAGCGGATCAACTCGGTGGCCCTGCATACCAACCTGGGCCTGGCTATCGAAAAAGCCAGCGACGACTGGCTGACCAACGGCACCCTGGAAAACACCCACCTGATTGTGCTCAGTGATGGCAAAGTTGATATTCCCGAAGGGGATGCGGCTGACGAAGCCGAGGCACAGCGGATTCTCCAAGAGTTGGCCCCCCGTCTCGCCGAACAGGGGGCAACAATCCACACCGTGGGCCTGTCTGAACTGGCTGATATTGAATTTCTGCGCGAGCTGGCCCGTCAGACCGGCGGCAGCTTCCGGCTGGCGCAAAGCGCTGAAGCACTGAACCTGGCGTTCGCCAATGCTCTTAACAGTGCGGTGCCACAGGAACAGATACCCATTGAGGGTGATGGCTTCAGTGTTGATGAAGGCGTGGAAGAGTTCACCGCACTGATTTTCTCGGGAAAACCCGCAGGCCAGGAAAGCGGCCTGAGACTGGCCGCACCGGACAGCGATCCGTTTTCAGCAAACAACACACCGGAGAACGTTCGTTGGGCTGCGGAGCCCGGCTACGACCTGATTACCGTGACCGATCCGCAGGCCGGCGACTGGCGTCTGTTGGGTGAGCTGGGGCAGGGCAGCAGAGTAACGGTGGTCAGCGATATGCGTATGGCCGTTGCGGACATTCCGGCTGAATTTTCGGAAGAAGAGCCTTTCAAAATAGAGGTTGCCTTCTACGAAGAATCTGAAAAGTTGCAGGATCAGGATTTTCTCGATGTCATGGAAGTGACTCTTGCCATTACCGCCAGTGATGGTCGTAAGGGCAATAAAGTACTGTCGCCGGAAACACCGCCTGAAGACGGCGTTTACCGGGATCAGGTAGGCAAGTTGCCGAAGCCTGGGCAGTATGAAATTGAGGTTATCGCGGAAGCGGAAACGTTTTCCCGTAAATTCAGCGCCACCACTAACTTTGTGGTTCCCGGTGAGGAGTCACCGGTACCCATGGTGTCAGAGCCACTGGTGCCGGATCTGAGTAAGCAGGTGGATTCGCCGGAGCTTGTGGGTGAGCCTGAAACCGCCCCGGAGCCCGAAGCGCAGCCTGAGCCAGAGATGGAAGCACAGCCTGAACCGGAACCAGAGCCGGCTCCGCCCGAACCGGAAACCGAAACAGCCCCCGAACCCGCAGTCGTTGAGGAAGAACAAACCGAAGAACCAGCGGAAAACGGATTATGGGGGCTGCCAGTATGGCTGATTGGCGCCGGCGTAGCCGTTGTTGTGGGGATAGTTGCTCTGGGCCTGTTCGCCGCTTATCGGAAGAAGAAAGCCCGGGCAGAGGCTGAAGAGGCTGCTGCGGCGGAGCGGGAAACGGTTGAGGATCTGCCGCCGGAAGCACAGAAAGAAGAGGTTGCCCCGGTAGTGGAGCCTGAAGCTGATTCAGAGGCAGAGCCGGACTCAGAAGAAATTCCGGAACTTGAACCAGAACCTGAGCCGGAACCGGAACCTGAGCCGGAACCGGAACCTGAGTCAGAGCCGGAACCTGAGCCAGAACCGCAACCTGAGTCAGAGCCGGAACCTGAGCCAGAACCGCAACCCGAGCCGGAACCAGAACCTGAGCCAGAACCTGAGCCAGAACAGAGCGACGAAGAAAGCCTGTTCGACGACGAGTCTGCCGAAGAGAAGATTCCGGAGGTTACACAGCAGGCGGAAACAGAGCCTCAGGTCGAGGAAAATGACGACGATATCCCTGTGGCAGAGGAAGAGATAACGGAAGATTCCGGGCAACCGGAAACCCCGGCCGAACCGGAAGAGCCAGAGCAGGAGCCTGCTGAGGAAGAAGACGAATTCGGGCTCGAGGATTTTGACCTGTCGGAGTTCGACGATCTGCCGGACTACGAAAGTGAGTTCGACAAACTCGACGCTGACGAAACGGACCCCGGCGAGGCAGGTAACGAAAAGTCAGACAAGGACGAAAAAGACGAAGATCGGAAAAAGTAACCAACAGGAAATTAACAGATGAAGTTTACCGGTACCGATAAATACGTAGCCACCGATGATTTGCAGATGGCCGTTAACGCCGCCATCTCGCTCCAGCGCCCATTGCTGATCAAGGGCGAGCCCGGCACCGGAAAAACCCTGCTGGCTGAAGAGATCGCCCAGGCCCTGGGTAAACGACTGATCCCGTGGCATATCAAGTCGACCACGAAAGCTCAGCAGGGCCTGTACGAATACGATGCGGTGTCCCGCCTGCGTGATTCCCAGTTGGGGGATGAACGGGTCAAGGACATCGGCAACTACATCGTCAAAGGCAAGCTCTGGGAAGCGTTTGAGGCTGACGAACAGGTGGTGTTGCTGATAGATGAGATCGACAAGGCTGATATCGAATTCCCCAACGACCTGTTGCTGGAACTCGACCGCATGGAGTTCTTCGTTTACGAGACCCAGAAGACGGTGCGGGCAAAGCAGCGGCCAATTGTGGTGATCACCAGCAACAACGAAAAAGAACTGCCGGATGCCTTCCTGCGGCGCTGTTTCTTCCACTACATCAGTTTTCCGGATCACGACACCATGCAGAGCATTGTGGATGTCCACTTCCCGGGTGTTCAGCAACAACTGGTTCGTGAGTCCCTGGACGTGTTTTTTGATGTGCGAAAGGTGCCCGGCCTGAAGAAAAAGCCGTCCACCTCGGAACTGATCGATTGGCTCAAGCTGCTGATGGCCGATGAGCTGTCGGCGCAGGCACTGCAAGACAAGGACAAAAGCTCGGCATTGCCACCGCTGTATGGTGCGCTGGTCAAAAATGAGCAGGATGTTCACCTGCTGCAAAAACTGGCGTTCATGGTACGTCGCCGAAACTGATTTCTGGCACGGGCTTGCTTTATGTTGATCGACTTTTTCCTGGAAGTACGCCGGGCCCGGGTTCCGGCCAGTCTGCGCGAGTTTCTGGACTTGCTGGAAGCACTGGAGCAGCGTCTGGTGTTCGCCGATATGGAAGAATTCTATTATCTGGCGCGAATTTGTCTGGTCAAGGATGAGCGTCATTTCGACAAGTTTGATCGTGCCTTTCAGGTTTATTTCGAGGGCATCGAAAACCTGGATGAATTGCTGGAGTCGCTGATTCCGGATGATTGGCTCCGGGCAGAATTCGAAAAGCACCTGAGCGCCGAAGAGAAGGCCAAAATCGAGTCTCTCGGTGGGCTCGAAGAGCTGATCGACACCTTCAAAAAACGCATGGAAGAGCAGAAAGAGCGCCATGCCGGAGGCAACAAGTGGATCGGCACCGGCGGCACATCTCCTTTTGGCGCCTATGGCTACAACCCGGAAGGATATCGTATCGGTCAGGATGGCGGTCGCCATGGCCGCGCCGTCAAGGTGTGGGAGAAGCGGGAATTCCGGGATCTGGATGACAGCGTCACCCTGGGGATCCGTAATATCAAAGTGGCCCTGCGCAGGTTGCGTAAATTTGCCCGACAGGGCGCTGCCGATCAGTTGGATCTGGACGATACCATCCGCTCAACGGCCCGAAATGCCGGCTATCTCGACCTGAAAATGGTTCCCGAGAGGCACAACACCGCCAAGGTGCTGATTTTTTTCGATGTGGGTGGTTCCATGGACCCGCATATCCGTGTGTGTGAAGAGCTGTTTTCAGCCGCGCGGCTGGAATTCAAGCACATGGAATATTTCTACTTCCATAATTTTGTTTATGAAAGCGTGTGGCAGCACAACCTGCGCCGAATGAACGAAACTGTCAGTACCTGGGATGTGCTGCATACCTACCCACCGGATTACAAAGTCATCTTTGTTGGTGACGCCACCATGGCGCCCTACGAAATCACGCATCCTGGTGGTTCTATTGAACACTGGAACGAGGAGGCTGGAGCCACCTGGTTCCAGCGGATAACCGAGCACTTCGACAAGGTGGTCTGGCTCAATCCACTGCCCGAGGCTTACTGGAATGGCGGTGGCTCACTGGCAATTACCCGACAATTGGTCAATGATCATATGTATCCGCTGACGGTCGAGGGGCTTGAACAGGCCATGCGGGAACTGAGCAAATAAAAAAAGCCGATGCGGTTGAGGGCATCGGCAAAGGCTCGGCGTGTTCAGCGGGGTGGCCGGGATGGTTCCCCCGCTGATGTTCTGTTGAGCAAGTTCGGGGCCAATGCCGAAGTGTTCCGGGTAAAATCAGGGGCCTGCCCCTTTAACCCGGTTGTTTTCGATGCACTCTTGAAGCCCGCTAGCGGTACAGTGTCAAATAAGCTGACACTCTGGTGCCCGGCGCTCAGTTCTCGATAGTGATTTTCGGCAGGTTGGGCTTGCGCAGAGAAATTTTCTCGTTGGGCGCTACTACTTTTGCCTCACCGGTGACCACTTGTTCGTTATTCTGATTGCGGACGTCACACTGAAACACCACCCGGTTTCTCCGCTCCTTGCGCAGGACAGTCAGCGTGACCGTCAGGGTGTCATCGAGTTTTACCGGGCGTTTGAACGTCAGGCTCTGTTCCAGATAGATCGTGCCGGGGCCGGGCATCACCGTTGCCAGCGCCGCGGAAATCAATGAGCCACTCCACATGCCGTGGGCAATGCGTTCCTTGAACATTGATTCAGCTGCGAACTCGGAATCCAGGTGGACGGGGTTTACATCACCCGACACCGCAGCAAACAGCACCAGCTCATCTTCTGTCAGCGTGCGTGTGAAGGTGGCGGAGTCACCCTCGTTCAGTTCCTCGTAGGTGATGTTCTCCAGAATGTCCAGGGTATCGCTCATTAAAAGCTCCGATATGGCGGTATTTGGGGGTGAAGTGAAGGATCTGTTTTCTGAAAGCTACCTCATCACGAATAAAACTGCTATTCTCTTTCCGTCTTCAAAGATTGATACCTTTGTAGGGTTGATTTTTTAACCAATTCGACCTTCGAACAATATAATAATCAGGGAGTCTCCGCCCCCGTCCGGTGCCTCCCAAAGCGCTAACCAGACAGGAGAAGGTGATGGATTTCAAGCAGTTCTATCAGGACAAATACCCCGCTGGCGTACCTCTTGAGGTAGACCTCAATCAGTACAAAAGCATGGTGGATGTGTTTGAGCAGGCCGTAAAAAAATATGCCGACAAGCCTGCGTTCTCCGCAGTTGGCGCAACGCTTACCTACAGCGATCTGGATGTTCAGAGCCGCAACTTCGCAGCCTGGCTGCAAAACTGTACAGACCTCAAGCCTGGCGATCGTATCGCGGTTCAGATGCCGAACGTCAGCCAGTATCCGGTCATCGTGTTTGGCGCCATGCGTGCCGGGCTGATTGTGGTGAACACCAACCCACTGTACACCACGCGTGAAATGGAGCATCAGTTCAACGATTCCGGCGTGCGGGCATTGGTGATTCTGGCCAACATGGCTGATAACGCCGAAAAAGTGCTGCCCAATACCGGAATTGAGCATGTCATCATCAGCGAAGTGGCGGACATGCATTCGCCCCTCAAGCGCACTTTGATGAACGCCGCCGTCAAGTACCTGAAGAAAATGGTGCCGTCGTTCAACATTCCAGGTGCTCTTAAACTGCCGGCCGTTCTGGCTGCTGGCGCGAAAGAGACCTTTACCCCGGTTGAAACCAAGGCTGACGATCTGGCTGTGCTGCAGTACACCGGTGGTACCACCGGCGTCGCCAAGGGTGCCATGCTGACTCACGGAAACCTGATGGCCAACCTGATTCAGGTTCGTCCGATGCTGGAAGATCAGGTGAGAGATGGCCAGGAAGTGGTCATTGCGCCCCTGCCTCTGTATCACATTTACTCGTTCACGCTGAACTGCGGCATCATGCTTGAAGCCGGCGCCCATAACGTATTGATTCCCAACCCCAGGGATATCCCCGGCTTCGTCAAGGAGTTGAAGAATCATCGCTTTACCGCTTTCATTGGCCTGAACACGTTGTTTGTGGCGCTGTGTAATAATGATGACTTCAAGGAGCTGGATTTCTCTGCGCTGAAGCTTACGGCTTCCGGTGGGATGGCATTGACCAGCGACACCGCGAAGATGTGGCAGCGAGTCACCGGTTGTGAAATCAGCGAAGGCTACGGTCTGACCGAAACCTCACCCGTTGTAACTTTCAACCCTCACAGTGCCATCCAGATTGGTACCATCGGCTTGCCTATTCCCCAGACGGAAATCAAAACGTTGGATGAAGATGGCAATGAGACAGCGATAGGTGACCCGGGTGAGCTGTGCGTGAAAGGCCCCCAGGTGATGCGTGGCTACTGGCAACGCCCCGAGGACACCCAGAAGTCGTTCACTGAGGATGGTTTCTTTAAAACCGGTGATGTGGCGGTGGTTCAGGAAGACGGCTATCTGCGCATCGTTGACCGCAAGAAAGATATGATTATCGTCTCCGGCTTCAATGTTTACCCGAATGAAGTCGAGGAAGTCATCGCCAGCCATCCGAACGTAGTGGAGTGTGCCGCCGTAGGTGTTGCCGATGAGAAAAGTGGCGAGGCGGTAAAAGTCTACGTGGTTGCCAGCAAGGAAGGTGTGACCGCCAACGAACTCAAAGAATACTCCCGTGAGCGTCTGACTGCCTACAAGGTGCCCAAGCAGTTTGAGTTCCGGGATGAGTTGCCGAAGAGCAATGTCGGCAAGGTTCTGCGCCGGGAATTGCGCGACGAAAACGACAACAAGTAATGCCTCAGGCCGTTGGCCTGTGTGAGACAAAGACCCTGCTACGGCGGGGTCTTTGTGTTTCTAAGGCCCGGTTTTCCCGCTAGACTGTGGCTCCCTTGAAATCACCGGACCAATGAGCCTGTTGCCGTTCAATGACTGAAACCACCCGAAACGATCTGACCGAAGATTCCAGAACCGATGTTGCTTCGCTGATGGCCCAGCTTGATGCCTGCAATCAGCAGGAAGCCGCCCGTATTATTCGTACTGTCAGCCGGAACAAAGGAAAGCCTGGTGAGAAAGACCTGGCAAAAATGACCCAGTGGCTTGAGCGGGGGAAAGAGAAAGTTCAGAAACGACAGGCCACGCATAAGCCGGCCACGTTCCCCGAGGGATTGCCGGTCAGTGCCCGGGTGGACGATATAAGCGCGGCTATTGAAGAGAATCAGGTGGTGATCATCGCCGGCGAAACCGGCTCGGGGAAAACCACACAGATTCCCAAAATCTGCCTGAATCTGGGCCGCGGTATTCGAGGGTTGATTGGCCATACCCAGCCCCGCCGTATTGCTGCCCGAAGCGTGTCCAGCCGCATCGCCGAGGAAATCGGCGAACAGGTCGGCCAGCAGATCGGCTACCAGGTGCGTTTCACCGACAACACCTCCGATGCGTCCCGCGTTAAGGTCATGACCGACGGCATCCTGCTGGCTGAAATCCAGCACGACCGTTTTCTCGACCGCTATGACACACTGATTATCGATGAAGCCCATGAGCGCAGCCTGAATATCGATTTTCTGCTGGGCTACCTCCGGCAGCTGTTGCCAAAACGCCCGGACCTCAAGGTCATCATCACTTCGGCGACCATTGAGGTGGACCGGTTCAGTGAGTTTTTCGACCAGGCGCCGGTGATCGAGGTCAGCGGGCGAACCTATCCGGTGGATGTTCGTTACCGCCCGTTGGCCGGTGACGAAGACGACCGGGACCAGAGCTGGACCGACGGCGTCCTCTCGGCCATGGAAGAAATTGAACAGCATGAGCGCCAGGACAAAAAGCCGCCGGGTGATGTACTGGTCTTCCTGCCCGGTGAGCGTGAAATAAGGGCACTGAGCAAAGTACTGCGGCACGCGGAGTTGCGCCACACCGAAGTGCTTCCGCTGTATTCCCGGCTCAGTAACCAGGAACAGAACCGGGTATTCCAGAGCCATAAAGGCCGGCGCATAGTCTTGTCCACCAACGTGGCGGAAACCTCGCTCACGGTGCCGGGAATTCGTTATGTGATAGACACCGGCGTGGCACGCATCAGCCGCTACAGCGTGCGCTCGAAAATCCAGCGCCTGCCCATTGAACCCATTTCCCAGGCCAGTGCCAATCAGCGGGCGGGGCGCTGTGGGCGTGTTGCACCGGGCATCTGTTTCCGGCTGTACGATGAAACCGACTTTATCAACCGCCCGGAATACACCGACCCGGAAATCCTCAGAACCAATCTGGCCTCGGTTATTTTGCAGATGACCACCTCCGGGCTGGGCGAAATCCGCCATTTCCCGTTTCTGGAGCCGCCGGAGCGCAAGCAGATCAACGACGGCTACAAGCTGCTGGAAGAACTCAGTGCCGTCGACAGCAAGCGTCGTGTCACCAAACTCGGGCGCACCATGGCACGGCTGCCATTGGACCCCCGGCTGGCCCGCATGCTGGTGACATCCGCAGGGCAGGGTAGCCTGGCCGAAGTCTTGATTGTGATTGCCGGGCTCAGTGTTCAGGATCCCAGAGAGCGCCCGCAGGAGAAACAGCAGGCGGCCGACCAGGCCCATGCTCCGTTTAACGACAAGGAATCGGACTTCGCCACACTGCTCAACATCTGGAACTGGTTTGAAGAGCAACGCCAGGAACTGTCCCAGAACCAGCTCAAGAAGCTGTGTCAAAAGTCATTTCTGAGCTGGATGCGCATGCGCGAGTGGCGCGACATCCACCGCCAACTGACACTGATCTGCCGTGAGCAGAAACTGTCTCTGAACAAAGAGCCGGCCGGTTACGACGCCATCCACAAAGCGATCCTGGCCGGTTTGCTGGGGCAGGTCGCCGTAAAAGTGGAGAAACGGGAGTATCTGGCCACCCGTAACCGCAAGGTGATGATCTTCCCCGGCTCGAAAGTGGCGAAAAGTGGCCCCAAGTGGATCGTGGCGGCGGAAATTGTCGAAACCAGCAAGGTCTTTGCCCGCATGGTCGCCGGCATCCAGCCCGAGTGGATCGAACCTTTGGCCGGGCACGTCGTGAAGCACCATTATTTTGAACCCCACTGGGAGCAGAAACGCGCCCAGGTTATGGGTTATGAGAAGGTAACCCTGTACGGGCTGGATGTGGTGCCCAAGCGCCGTATTCCCTATGCGAAGGTGGATCCGGAAGAATGCCGAAACCTGTTTATCCGCCGGGCCCTGGTGGAAGGTGATTATCGCTCGAAAGCGCCGTTCATCGCCCGTAACCGGGAAATGCTCGACACCGTCGAAAACCTCGAGAAGAAAACCCGCCGCCGGGATCTCCTGGTAGACGACGAAGTGCTGTTCGCGTTCTACGACGAACGCCTGCCCAAAGACATTATCAGCGGCCGGCATTTCGAAAGCTGGTGGAAGGGGCTGTCCGCCGGAGAACTGAAAAACCTTGAGCTGACCGAAGCCGACGTCCTGCAACGCCCGGTGGACCAGTCTGCTGCCGAACTCTACCCGGATTACCTGGAATGGGAGGGTGTGAAATACCCGCTCAGTTACGAATTCGAGCCCACCAGTGAGCGTGATGGCGTCACCCTTCAGGTGCCGCTGATGGCACTCAAGCAGATTCCCGAACGCCGGCTGGAATGGCTGGTTCCTGGATTATTGCGGGAAAAGTGCATTGCACTGGTTAAAGGCCTGCCCAAGTCACTGCGGCGGAATTTTGTGCCGGTTCCGGATTTTGTTGATGCAGCCCTTGCCAATATGCAGCCGGACAATCAACCCCTGGCACTGAAACTGGGCGACCAGCTGCGCCGGATGACCGGCGTGCAGATTGACCCCGATGCCTGGCCGCAGGACGACCTGCCCCGGCATTTGCGTATGAATCTGCGGGTGACCGGTGACAAGGGCACGACCGTTGCCGAAAGCCGGGATACGGGTGAACTGCAGAACAAACTGGAGGGCAGGGCTGAGCAGGCGCTGGCGTCGGCCACAGAAAACGAGACTGATGAAAAAGAAGCGGCGGAATACGCTGACTGGCAATTCGGCAAGCTGCCGGAACAGGTGCAGACCGAAAAAGGCGGGATGCAGGTTACGGTCTCCCCGCCCTGGAAGACCTGGGCCACAAGGTGCGCGCTACCCGTTGCCTGGACCGGTTAACCGCCGAGGAAACCACCCGGCGGGGCATTGCCCGGTTAATTATTAACCGTTTCGGCAACACGCTCACTGATCTGGAGCGCAAGCTGCCCAGATTCCGGCAATCGGCCCTGATGTTTGCGCCGGTGGGCCAGGCCCGGGCGTTACTGGATGATCTTCTGCTTTCCACCGTGATGCAGCATTTCCTTTCCGAAACACTGCCCCGGGACACTGACAGTTTTATTCAGCGTTTCGATCAGTTCCGCGGCGATTTCATCCCTGCTCTGGAAGCCGCTGACGAACGCCTTTACCAGGCCATGTCCGGGTATCAGAAAATCGCGAAAAAACTGAAGGGCAAAATCGATCTGGCACTGACCCACAGTATGGCCGATCTGAAATTCCAGCTGCAGAACCTGGTCTATCCCGGGTTTCTGGTTGCTACGCCGGCACAATGGCTGGAACGTTTCAGTGTCTATTTTGAGGCTGCCGAGATCCGGATGGAGAAAATGCCCAGAGAGATGGGCCGCGAACGGGAGTTCCTGCACACCATCGAGCCCCTGTGGGCCAGATATGCCTCGAAGCTGGAGCAGCAGAAACGTCAGGGTGTGAAAGATCCGGAACTGGAATTGTACCGATGGATGCTCGAGGAGTTCCGTGTCTCCTTCTTTGCCCAGCAGCTGGGAACCGCCATGACCGTGTCGGAAAAGCGCCTGGACAAACAGTGGGAGAAAACCCGGGTTTAACGCCCGGCGACGGCCGGTGTCGGGGGAGCAATTGTGGCAACCTGTGTTAGTATTTCTGACAGAAAGTTGTCATATTCCCGTTTTTGTAACCATGCCGTGGGGTTATCGTGATTAAAGCCGTCATCAGCGGAACCGGCCTGTATACGCCGCCCGCCACTATTACGAACGACGAGCTGGTTGATGCGTTCAACCAGTATGTAGAGCTGTTCAACAGTGAACACGCGGAAAAGATTGCTGGCGGTGAAGTGGCAGCGTTGCAGCCTTCTTCTCCTGAATTCATCGAAAAAGCCTCCGGCATCAAACGCCGGCATGTTATTGATCGGGAGGGTATTCTCGACCCGAAACGGATGAAGCCGAACATTCCGGACCGCAGCAATGACGAGCCTTCAGTCCAGTGTGAGATGGCAGTAGCAGCGGTCACTGAGGCGCTGGAACAGGCTGGCAAAACGGCGGCCGATGTTGATGCGGTTATTGTTGCCTGCTCCAACCTGCAGCGGGCTTACCCGGCCATTGCCATTGAGGTTCAGGAAGCGCTCGGTATTGATGGCTTTGCCTACGACATGAACGTCGCCTGCAGTTCGGCGACCTTTGGTCTGCAGGCGGCGGTCAACTCTGTTGAGAACGGTGCGGCCAGGTCCGTGCTGGTGGTGAGCCCGGAAATCTGTTCAGGGCATCTGAACTTCACCGACCGCGACAGCCACTTTATTTTCGGTGACGCCTGTACGGCCATTCTGGTTGAGCGCGAAGAAGACACCCGGCCGGGCCAGGGTTTCGAAATTCTGGGTACCCGCCTGAAAACCAAATTCTCCAACAACATCCGGAATAACTTCGGTTTCCTGAACCGGGCAGATGACGCCGGTGTGGGCAAACCGGACAAACTGTTTGTCCAGCAGGGCAGAAAGGTGTTCAAGGAAGTGTCACCGATGGTGGCTCAGACCATACAGGCACACCTCGAATCCCTGTCTCTGGCTCCGGATGACCTGTCCCGCCTGTGGCTGCACCAGGCCAACCTGAACATGAATCAGTTGATCGCCAAAAAGGTGCTGGGCCGTGATGCCAGCCTGGAAGAAGCGCCGGTGATACTGGACGAGTATGCCAATACCAGCTCGGCCGGCTCCATCATTGCCTTCCACAAACACAAAGATGATCTGGGTGCCGGCGATCTGGGGGTTATCTGCTCCTTCGGAGCCGGTTATTCGATTGGCTGTGTGGTGGTCCGTCACCGGTAAGTTTTGTTACCCGGCTGCCTGGGCTCTCAAATCTTGAGGCAATCGGGTGGATTTCCGGGTCTTACGATCCATCCAGACAATTTTGGCGTAACCTTCGGCGTAAACATCACCGGTGTCAGCATCCTTGACCCGGTGATAGCTGTCCAGGCTGGAGTTCCCGGCCTTATCGGCATAAGTTTCAATAACAACGCTGGCCGGGTGTGTAAGCTCCTTCAGAAAAGTGGCACTGGTCTTTATAATAACCGGTCCGCCTTCTATCATGGCGTTGCCAAGATCCATGGATGACAACCAGGAAATCCGGGCCTCTTCAAAGAAGCGGAAATAAACCGTGTTATTGGCATGGCCAAAGGCATCCATGTCGCCCCAGCGCAAAGCCATGGTCAGGGTGTCTACAAGATTACCTGGTACTGACATTCGATTTCCTCCGGAAGCAGGCTGCGGAATATTGAAGTGATGCATTGTCTGCCAACAGAAACTGGTTAAACAACCCGAGATAGAAAAATGAACGAAAACACTCTCCGGCGTCGAGTGTCCTTGCTGATCATTACTCTCGCGCTGACCCTGACTCACGGCCAGGTGGCGTTCGCCCAGAACATGCAGGAACCGGTTGCGGAAAGCCAGGAAACCAGGGTTCATACCGAAGATCCCTTTGAGAGCTGGAATCGCAAGGTGTTTGCATTTAACGACGGCGTGGATCGCTGGTTTCTGCGGCCGGTTGCCAGTGCCTACCGCACCGTAACCCCGACAATTGTGGATAAGGGCGTTACCAACTTCTTCAGTAATCTGGGCGAAATCGGTAACTTCGCCAACAGCCTGCTGCAGGGTAAGGGAGAGTCAGCCGTGGTTGCTTTCGGGCGCTTTACCTACAACACGGTTTTTGGGCTTGGCGGTTTTTTTGATGTCGCCACTGCGTTTGACTTGCCGGAACGCAATGAAGATTTTGGCCAGACACTTGGCATCTGGGGCGTCAGTTCCGGTCCCTATCTGGTATTGCCATTGCTGGGGCCGTCTACGCCGCGCCATACTACAGGCTTGCTGACGGATGGTTTTGTACTGCCGTCCCCCTGGGATGAAGTGGACTATCCTGAGTGGTATTACCTGCGCGCTTTGCAGATAGTCGACATACGGGCCGATCTGATTCCGGCGGAAAACCTGATTTCCGGCGACCGTTATTCTTTTATGCGCAGTGCCTTCCTGCAACGTCGTGAATTTCTGGTTAACGATGGTAAGATTACTGAAGACCCGTTCGCCAATGGAAATGATGAAGACCTGATGCTCGAGGATTTCTGAGCGCTGACCCGGGCGGGCCCTGAGGAATCATGTACTACGATTTTTTCGGATTTCGGGAACCTCCATTCTCGATTGCGCCAGACCCCCGCTATCTCTACCTGAGTGCCCGTCATAAAGAGGCCCTTGCTCATCTGATGTACGGGGTTGAGGGTCAGGGTGGCTTCATCGTTATCACCGGTGAGGTCGGTACCGGTAAAACCACGGTTTGCCGGTGTTTTATCGAGAACGCGCCGGAATACGTCGACATCGCGCTGATTCTTAACCCCCGGCTTTCCGCCAGAGAACTGCTGTCGGCCATTTGTGATGAGCTGGCCATCGCACATGAGCCGGAGGCCAGTATCAAGATACTGGTCGATGCCATTAATCGGGATCTGCTGAAAGCCCATGCAGAGGGCCGCCACAAGGTTCTGATTATCGATGAGGCGCAGAACCTGTCGGCGGAAGTACTTGAGCAGTTGCGCCTGCTCACCAATCTGGAAACCGCCGAGAAGAAACTGCTACAGATCGTTCTACTGGGTCAGCCGGAACTGCAGAGTGTGCTGGCCCTGCCCGAACTGCGCCAGTTGAACCAGCGGGTGACAGCCCGCTATCACCTCGACGCGATTGACCGCTCCGAACTGCCGGCCTACTTGCAATGTCGGATGAGTGTTGCCGGGCTTCGTGGTGAGGTTTTCACCTCGGGAGCTATCCGCTACCTGTACCGTGCCAGTAAGGGCCTTCCCCGGCTGATTAATCTGATTGCCGACCGGGCGTTGCTTGGGGCTTATTCAGAAGGTGATCATCAGATAACCGGCCGCCACATTCGACAGGCTGCGAAAGAGGTCAGAGGGAAATCCGATCTCCCCGGGAAGAAAAGCTCGGCCAGGTCCGGGATGGCTGGTCAGCTCGTTTTGCTTACCGCCTCGATACTGGTGGCAGTGGTCGGTACGCTCTGGCTGCTTGAGCGCCATGATGGCAGCCTGTTGTCGCTGACACAGGCAGTAGAATCCCAAACGGAAGGCGTTGTTGAAAGAAAGCCGGAGTCGGAGCCTGAACCTGAACCTGGGGCAGCCGAGAACTCAACGGTTCCCTTTAACCTGGAACGCCATAGCCTGTCACTGGTACAGGCCTTTGAGGCGTTGTTTGAGATCTGGGGGAAGAATTACGATCCGGCCCTCGCACCGGTCGCCTGTGACCACGCTCTCGAAGTTGGCCTTGCCTGCCTGGAGCAGCGGGGCAGCCGCAGGAGCCTGGCCTTCCTGGACAGGCCGGCTATCCTGATGTTGCGCGGTGACGATGGCGAGCCGCGTTACGCCGTGATCCGGTCACTGGAAGGTGACCGGGCAATTCTTGAAACCCGGGCAGGCGATACAGCTGTTTCCTTTCGCGAACTGGAAACCTGGTGGTTCGGTAATTTTCGTGTGCTCTGGCAGGCACCCGGTTATGTTCAGGATGGCGAACTTTACCCGGACACCGTTGATCAGGAGCTCTGGGTTGGCGCCCGCATGATGCAACTGGCTGAGGGGTTGGCAAGCTCCGGGGACGAGGTTGCCAGGGTGAAAGCGCTGGACACGGAGCAGCAGGTTCAGTGGTACCAGCAAAAGCGGGGCCTGACGGTAGACGGCATTCTTGGTGCGCGGACCATCATTCAGATCAATAATGATCTGTTGACTGATGTCCCGAAACTGAGTGGGGGCAAGTAACCGGTATGTCCTACATCCTGGAAGCTCTGAGAAAGTCCGAAGCGGAACGGCGCCAGGGTAAGGTGCCGGAGCTGGGGCACTCTGTACAGATGATTCACCAGCCCCGGAGAAAGCCGGTAACTCTCCTTGTCTGGATCGTCCTGGGGCTGTTTTTGAATGCCGGCATTCTGGGGTATGTGTTCTGGCCGGAGATTCAGGCCGCTTTCGCGACTGCAGTCACGGAACCTCCCGCTGAAGACGTTGTCTCAGAGCCGCCACCGCCAGTTTCAGTTGCCCCGGTTCAGGCGCAACCTGAGGTGCCGGCGCATGGTGAGCCAACCATTATTGTGCCGCGCCCGATGGCTCGGCAGCAGGAGTTGACAGCAACCCGGTCGCAGGGCAGGGTACCGCATCTTGTGGAGTTGCCACTTTCCTTTCAGAAGAGTATCCCGGACTTGACCTTCAACAGCCACATCGTGTCTTCCAATCCGTCCGCGAGCAGCGTGATGATCAACAGCCAGTATTTGCGTGCCGGTGACAGTATGGGCCCGCTTCTGATTGAACAAATCAAGGAAGACGGTGTGGTATTCCGTAAAGACGGGCAGCGGTTTCGTGTTGGCACCATGCGTGACTGGGTGAGCCCGCGCTGATGGCACTGACTGAAGACGTAAAACAGCAGATACAGAAAGCCTATAGGGATGTGCTCGCCGGCAAGGAAATTCGCGCGCGCTACGGTCAGCGGCTGATGATCGCCGAGATCGCCAAATACATGGGCGATATCGACGAGAATGATGGACAGCGCACGTCACCGCCGGCCACCTGCGTGGTGGAAGCCGGCACTGGTACCGGTAAAACCCTCGCCTACCTGATTGCCGCCATCCCCGTGGCGAAAGCACTGGGTAAAACCCTGGTGATCTCTACCGCCACGGTCGCCCTGCAGGATCAGATTGTCTTGAAAGACCTGCCTGATCTTCGCAAACACAGCAAACTGGATTTCAGCTGGACCCTGGCAAAAGGGCGGGGCCGTTATCTTTGCATGTCCCGGCTGGAGGCGCGCCTGCATGATGAAGGCCATGGTGACAGCGATACCATGCCTCTGTTTTTGCTGGACAAGCCCCAGGACGATGAGGCGGCCAGCCAGGCAACGTTTGAGCGCATGCTGGCCAGTTATGGGGCCCGTGAATGGGACGGCGACCGAGATCATTGGCCGGAACAGATTCCGGACGAAACCTGGCGTCAGGTGACCACCGACCACCGCCAGTGCACCAACCGCCACTGTGCCTATTTTGACAGTTGTGCCTTCTTCGACGCTCGCAAAGAGTTGGACGACGCTGATGTGGTGGTGGCCAACCACGATCTGGTGCTGGCCGACCTGGCACTGGGTGGCGGCGCCATCCTGCCTGAGCCGGAAAACGCTTTGTTTATTTTCGACGAGGCGCACCACCTGCCGGACAAAGCGCTGAACCATTTTGCCGCCTCGGTACCCTTGAACAGCACCCGCCAGTGGCTAAAACAACTGTCTCAGGCGTTGGTGAAAATGCAGCCCTGGCTGCCGGCGGGCTCTCAGGCGGCCAAAGCCGTGGATAAAATCAGTACCTCGGGGCGAGACCTGGATCTGGAGTTGACCAGGGTTTACGAAGAAGTTGAGCAGAATACCGGTTGGGAATTCAACGAAGAACGCCGCAGCGCCCAATGGCGCTATCCGGAGGGGGAATTGCCCGAAGCACTGGCAGGGTTGGCAGCGGACACCCGGATTGTCACCGCCGGCCTGGTTCGCCAGCTGGGAGTGCTGGTGGATGAGCTGCAAACCGCCTTCGATGAACGCAAAGATCCGGAACTGGATCGGGACACCGCTGAATCCTGGTATCCGGTGATTGGCGCCTTTCACAGCCGGGCGGAAGAACAGCTGCGCCTGTGGGTGGCCTGGTGCGAAGGTGTCAACATGCCAACCGACAAGGATAAGGCAAAGGAAGGTGCCAGCAACAAGCGCTATGGCCCTCCACCGGCCCGGTGGGCGGTGCGACAGCGGTGGGACCATGCCGAGGATATCACTCTTTACAGTTCACCGGTGCTGGCGGACAACCTGCTGTATTCGCGCCTGTGGTCGCGGGCCTATGGCGCGGTACTTACCAGCGCCACGCTGACCGCCCTGGGCCGTTTCGACCGGCTGCGGGCCCGTGCGGGCCTGCCGGAAGCGAGCCGTTACATGGTGGTGCCCAGCTCCTTCCGCTATGCCGAGATGGCCACGGTGGAAGTGCCTTTCATGACCGCCATGCCCACTGACGATGGCTTCGCCGATGCGGTCATCAAACGCCTGCCGGATCTCTGGGCTGGCGGTAAAGCCACTCTGGTGTTGTTTACCTCTCGCCGGCAGATGCAGCAGGTACGGGATGCCCTGGCGCCGGAACACCCGGAGCTGATTCTCACCCAGGACGATATGACCAGAAGCGAAGTCTTGCGCCAGCACTGTAGCCGTGTGGATGAAGGCAAACCCAGTGTCCTGTTCGGCGTGGCCAGTTTCGCCGAGGGTATCGACCTGCCGGGCAAGTATCTGCACCATGTGGTTATTACAAGGTTGCCATTCTCTGTACCGGACGACCCCATCGAGGCGAGCCTGGCTGAGTGGGTTACCCAGAGAGGGGGCAATCCGTTCATGGAAATCACTGTGCCGGATGCTTCAATCAAACTGGTGCAGGCTGTGGGGCGCCTGCTGCGCACCGAAGAGGACACCGGCCGGGTCACCATTCTGGATCGTCGCATTATTGCCCGCCGCTATGGGCAGTTGCTGCTGGATGCCTTGCCACCGTTCCGGCGCATCATCGAGCAGTAAGTGCGCAAAGCGGTATTTGGTCTACACTCATGACAGTGTGCTAACGTATACCCGAAAAGAATGAAAAGTCTGCTTTTTATGCGTATTATCTGCCCGTAGACTGATTCACGGAGCGACAGATCCCAATGAAATTACAACAACTTCGTTATATCTGGGAAGTGGCCCACCACGACCTTAACGTATCCGCAACCGCCCAGAGCCTGTTTACCTCACAGCCCGGTATCTCCAAGCAGATCCGCCTGCTGGAGGATGAACTCGGGCTGGAAGTATTCGCCCGCAGCGGCAAGCACCTTACCCGCGTTACTCCCGGTGGTGAAATTATCATTCAGGAAGCCGGTGAAATCCTGCGCCGGGTAGAGGGCATCAAGAAGATCGCCCAGGAATTCAGCAACCAGCGTAAAGGCGATCTCAGCCTTGCCACTACGCACACTCAGGCCCGTTATGCGCTGCCGCCGGTGATCAGTGGCTTCATTGAAGAGTACCCGGATGTGTCGTTGCATATGCACCAGGGCACGCCCATGCAGATCTCTGAAATGGCAGCCAGTGGCGCAGCGGACTTCGCCATCGCCACCGAGGGCATGGATCTGTTCAACGATCTGATCATGATGCCCTGCTATAAGTGGAACCGAAGCGTGATCGTGCCCAGGGATCATCCTTTGGCACAGGGCCAGGAACTCGATCTGGAAGAACTGGCTGAATTCCCGCTGGTGACTTATGTGTTCGGTTTCACCGGCCGCTCCAAGCTGGACGAAGCCTTCCAGTCGAAAGGGCTGACCCCGAAAGTGGTGTTCACAGCGGCGGATGCCGACGTCATCAAGACCTATGTCCGGCTCGGCCTGGGTGTGGGTATTATCGCCAGCATGGCGTTTGACCCGGAAGTGGATACGGATCTGGTGGCGCTGGATGCCAGCAAATTGTTCCGGCCCTCAGTCACCCGGATCGGTTTCCGCAAGGGCACCTTCCTGCGCGGCTACATGTATGACTTCATGCGGCGTTTCGCACCGCACCTGACCAAAGAAAGGGTGGACGAAGCCGTGGCCCATCAGGGCAGTCGGACCGAGATCCAGGAACTGTTCAAGGATGTTGATTTGCCGACGTATTGAGCCGGCAGTCCGGTAGTAAAAGCCTCGAAATAGAAAGCCCGCTGTCAGTGATGATGGCGGGCTTTTTTATTTCAGATCAGCCGGATTTACTGATCAGATTACCGGCATGCAGGCCGCACTCCTTGTGGGTGGCTTCTTCCCACCACCAACGTCCTTCGCGTTCGTGCTGGCCCGGCAGCACCGGGCGGGTGCAGGGTTGGCAGCCGATGCTGACAAAGCCTTTTTCATGAAGCTCGTTATAGGGCGCCTCGGACATGCGGATATAATCCCAGACGTCTTTTGAGCTCCAGTCGGCCAGCGGATTGAACTTGACCAGGGTTTTGTCGTCGCTGGAAAAGGCGGAGTCTGCCTGTACTACCGGTACATCATTACGGGTGCCCGGGCTCTGGTCCTTGCGCTGCCCGGTAATCCAGGCATCCACAGTGGCCAGTTTGCGCTTCAGCGGGTTAACCTTGCGAATACCGCAACACTCGGAATGGCCGTCTTCGTAGAAGCTGAACAGGCCCTTCTTGTTGACCATCTCCTGCACTTCGGCAGAGTCCGGAAACAGAACTTCAATCTCGATGCCGTAGTGCTTGCGCACTCGCTCGACAAACTCGTAGGTTTCCGGATGCAGGCGGCCGGTATCAAGCGTGAACACCCGCAGGTTGTCGGTGAGCTTGTGTGCCATTTCGATCAGTACCACGTCCTCAGCACCACTGAAGGAAATGGCAATGTTGTCGTATCGGGCCAGGGCTTCCTTGAGGATGGCTCTCGGGCTCTGGCCTTCCAGTTCTGAGCGCAGAGATTCGATATCTGTCATGGTAATCCAGTGTTGTGTGCAATGTATGCCAAGGCTAACACCAAATCCCTCATAGCTTGAAGGAATGAGGATCTATATCTTTATGCACTTACGGTTTTTGATCGTGGCGGATTTCAATGCATTCCGTCGCAGTTTTTCATATCATACCTGCCATAAACGAGGGATGCGGATAGTGTCCCGTATTTTTCATCAGTTTTCAGGAGACCGTTGTGGAACTCGCATGTCTTGACCTTGAGGGTGTATTGATCCCGGAAATCTGGATCGCTTTTGCAGAAAAAACCGGTATTGAAGAGCTCAAGGCAACCACCCGGGATATTCCTGATTACGACGTGCTGATGCAGCAGCGCCTGCGTTTGCTGGACCAGCACGGCTATGGTCTGCCGGAAATCGAGGAAGTGATCAGCACGCTGGACCCGCTGCCCGGTGCCCGGGAATTCCTGGACTGGTTGCGTGAGCGCTTCCAGGTGGTGATTCTTTCCGACACCTTTTATGAATTTGCCATGCCGTTGATGAAAAAGCTTGGCTACCCGGCGCTGCTGTGCCACAAACTGGAAGTTGCCGAGAATGGCCAGATAACCAACTACCTGCTGCGCCAGCGTGACCCCAAGCGCCAGTCTGTGCGCGCGTTCCAGTTGTTGAACTATCGGGTCATCGCTGCCGGTGATTCCTACAACGACACCACCATGCTGGCTCAGGCAGAAGCGGGCATTCTGTTCCACGCTCCGCAGAACGTCATCGACGAGTTCCCGCAGTTCCCGGCGGTTCAGGAATTTGATGATCTAAAGCAGGAATTCCTGAAGGCCAGCGCGGTTCATAGCGCTTAGTCGGTTTGAAGCTCTGACCCGCCTCCGGAAGGGTCAGAGCTTCAGGTTTTCCAGGAACTGCATCAGCGGCTGCACCTTGGCCAGGGTTTCCTGATACTCCGCCTCCGGTTCGGAGTCGACAACGATACCGCCGCCGCCCCAGCATCGAATCGTCCCATCGGCTTCACTCAATAGCGTGCGGATAGCGATATTGCTGTCCAGCCGGCCATCAAGCCCGTAATAGAACACCGAGCCACAGTAGGGCCCGCGCCAGTGAGGCTCAAGTTCCCGTATGATTTCCATCGCCCGTATCTTCGGTGCGCCGGTAATGGAGCCGCCGGGAAAGGCATCAATCAGTGCTTTTATCGGTGTTGTGCCGGCTTTCAGTGAGCTGCGGATGTGACTGACCAGGTGGTGCACATTGCGGTAGGACTCCAGCGCAAAGAGTTGCTCAACGGTAACCGAGCCCGGCGCGGCATTCAGACCAAGGTCATTACGCAGAAGATCCACGATCATCAGGTTTTCCGCTCGGTCTTTCTCGGACGTCATTAGTTCATGTGCCAGCGCGGCATCCTGTTCGGGGGACTTGCCCCTGGGGCGGGTGCCTTTGATGGGGCTGGTTCGTACGGTGCCTTGCCTTATGTCCAGAAAACGTTCAGGCGATACCGACATCACTGCGGCTCCACCAACACGGAGAAAAGCACTGTAAGGGGTCGGGTTGGCGCGGCTCAGAGCCTGGAAGGCCAGCCATGGGTCGCCCTGGTAGCGCCCGGAGAACTCCTGAGAGAGGTTGGCCTGATAACAGTCTCCGGCCTGAATGTAATCTCTGATCGCCTGCACACCGGCCCGGAAGTTTTCCGGGGTCTGGCGCGGCGCGAAGCCGGCCTGCATCTGCCAGTTACTATCTGCCGGTGGCTCTGTGTTAAGCCAGTCAGTCACGGTATGACGGAGGTTTTGCGGGCAGCGGGGATGAATCCAGAGCCAGTGCTCACCGGTCTCCCGATCATGGCTGGCTGTCCAGAGATAGAAGCCGGCGGAAATCATTGGAAAAGGGCAGTCGGGCGTCCGGTCGGCCAGGCGCTTTTCCCGGGCGTAGCCAAGTTCATAGCTAAGTATGCCCAGCCAGCCGCCGGGCAGGGCAGGCATGCTGTCAGATTCTTCCAGCCGGTATTCGGAGCGAAGGTCTTCCATGCGTTCTGCCAACTGCTGACTATTCAGATACGAATTGTCAGCCGGTAGGGTTATCTGGCTGAGCGCCATTGCGCTGAATCCGCTCAGGTTGCCCCGGGCGCCGTCGGAACCGTCACTTCCAAGGTAAGCAAAATCGCCCATCCTGGAGGCATGAGACAACAGTCTCTGGTAACTTGCTGTATTCAGTTGTGTCAGGCAGAAACCCACGCAGTAACCTTTAGAAATAGTTGAAACCATGAAAGCGCGCATTATAACGGATAAGCGCACTGAACTTTTTTCAAATTCAGGGGCCTTATGGGCATGATAAGAAAATCATTGAGCGCCCGGATTAATCGCTGGATTAATCGCCGCCTGCCTCGCTCTGACAGCCAGTCGTTTGGCCAGAAAAATGTGTTTATCCTGCCTACCGGTGCCGGCATGGTGTTTGGTCTGCTGCTGGTGATCATGCTGATCACTGCTATCAATTACCAGAACAGCCTGATTTACCTCCTGGTATTTCTGCTTGGTGCCTTGTTTGTCGGTGCCATGCACCAGACCCACCGCAATCTGTCAGGGCTGACGTTATCACTGATCGTCGCCGGGGAGGGCGAGGCCGGAGGGGATGTGCCCTTCCGTTTCCGCATTGCCAGCGGCCGGAACGACAGCCTGGCGATGATATTATCGACAGAGACTGCGCGCCTGGATGGTATTCATGTTCCGGCTGGCGAGGCCCGGGATGTCTCGCTGGCTATCCCGGCAACCCGGCGAGGTTATCTGCGCCCGGACCGGATACGCATTGAAACCCGTTTTCCTTTCGGTTTGCTCAAAGCCTGGTCCTGGTTGAGACCTGCTTCAGCCGGTGTCGTGTTTCCCCGCTCATTACAGGCACCTGAAGTGGGCAGCACGGTGGAAGACCCGAACGAAAGTGCCAGTGCGGCCCGCATTGCCGGGCAGGATGTCGCAGATTTAAGACCCTGGCGCGAGGGCGATATGAGCCCCCGGGTGATGTGGAAGCGTTACGCCCGGAACGGTCAAATGGTGGTTGCAGACTGGGAAGCGCAGGGTGGAAGCCCTCACTGGCTGGATTATTCAGCGTTTCCCGGTGCCGACACGGAGCTTCGCCTGAGCTATCTGGCCTGGCTGGTACGGGATCGTGCGGCACGGGGCGCGCGTTTTGGCCTGAGTCTGCCGGGCGACACCATTGAGCCGGATTCCGGCAATCATCACGCCCAGCGATGCCTTCGCGCATTGGCCGTCTGGGGGCTGGAAAAGCCCCGGGACGCTGATGCGCGATCTCACGGCACGCGTTCGGATATTGACCAGCCAGTTTCCGGGAGCATGGCATGAAGCTGCCTTTGTTCCATCGGGAGTCCGCCAGAGCCGACAAGCAGAATCCGGTATTGCCGGGATCGGCACTGGCCTGGTTGCTGGCGAGTTTTGTGATTCTGCTGGTGCCTCAATGGGACCGGTTGCCGGTCTGGCTTCTGGCGGCTTGCGCGACACTGGCCGGCTGGCGTTGGTTGGCACAAATCGGGCGGGTGAAGTTACCCGGGCGCTGGTTGCGAACGGGCATCATGCTGGTGTTGATGGCGATCTATATCGCGACGGTGCGCGGGCACTTCTCGGTGGATACTGCTTCCTCGTTCTTTGTGTTGACGGTTGGGCTTAAATGGCTGGAAACGCGGAAGGTCCGCGATTTCTATGTGGTGTTTTTTATCCTTGTTTATTTGGCCACGGTTAATTTCCTGTTCCGTCAGGATATTCTCTGGGCGATGGTCAACTTCTCCGCAATCGCTTTGTTATTGGTGGGGCTGCAAAACCTGAATGCGCCGGATTTACCTGGAGCCGTCCGCAAGAGCTGGAAGCGGCTCGGGCTGCTGGCCCTGAAAACGCTGCCGGTAGTGGTGCTGTTGTTTGTGTTTTTCCCACGCATGGCGCCTCTGTGGAGCGTGCCAATGGTTTCGGGTCAGGCGCGGACCGGATTGTCGGAAACCATGCGGCCGGGGGATATCTCCAACCTGGCCCAGGACAGTTCGCGAGCTTTCCGGGTAAGCTTTGGCAGTGAACCACCCGCCTTCCGGGACCGATACTGGCGAGGGCTGATTCTCGATTATCTGGATGATGAAACCTGGCGGCGCAGCGAACAGGAGACGTTTTCCCGGCCGGCACGTATTGCACTGGATGGCGGTATCGGCGAACTGGAAGCCGGGCAATACGACGTGCTGCTTGAGGCAACAGACCGTAAATGGGCGTTCGCTCTGGAGAATTCCTCAGCGGTCTCTGACAACATCATCAAAACCCAACAGGACGTGTTCGAATTCCGCCGGCCAGCGGACACATCGGTACGCTACCGGATGGCCCTTAATGCTCAGGATACTCAGAGCGCCAACCAGCTATCGGAATTCCAGCGTCGCCGGTATCTCCAGCTGCCGCGGCGGGGCAATCCGGAGGCCCGTGACCTTGCCTCTGAGCTGGCTCAGTCCGGCTCCGCTGAAGCCGTTGTCCGGCAACTGTTGCACCGATTCCGTGAGCAGGAATATTACTACACCCTTAGGCCGCCAAAGATGCCAGACAATGGCATTGACGCGCTCCTTTTTGAAGAGAAGCGGGGGTTCTGCGCTCATTATGCCGGGGCAGCCACCTTTGTATTTCGGGCGGCCGGCATTCCGGCCAGAGTGGTCGCCGGATATCAGGGCGGTGAGCCCGGTGCCGGAGGGGATTATCTGATTGTTCGTCAGTACGATGCCCACGCCTGGGTGGAAGTCTGGCTGGAAGGTCGTGGCTGGGTTCGGGTGGATCCGACGGCTGCCATTGCCCCCGAGCGTATTGAATCAGGCCTTCGGGATGCCATGGCGGACGAAGGCTCATTTCTCGAAGACGAACTGATATCTCCACAGAAGTATGGCGACTTTGCCGCCCTGCAGTGGGTGTCTTTACAGCTGGACCGGGTCAACTACCAATGGCAGCGGTGGGTCGTGGGCTACCAGGGGCAGAGTCAGATGGATCTGATGTCGCGTTTGCCTGGTGGCATCGGGCTTAAAGAGCTTGGCTATCTCACTGCCGGGATTGTTGGCTTGGCGTTGCTGATAGCCGGGCTGGTGTCCGGCCTGAAACTGCGGGGTGGGCAGAAACAGGATGGCTTCCGGCGGGTGGTCAGTGCCTGGCATCGATTCTGTGAACGGGCCGGGGTTCCGGTCCGCACCGGCGAGACGCCGGACCTGTTGGCCGAGCGGCTTGCTCAGGCAGTTCCGGAAACCGCGGACAACGCCCGGAACTTTGCCCGTTTGGTCAACAGACATTACTATAGCCGGCCAACCGGTGCGGAAACGGATCAGGAGATCCGTTATCTGAAACGATTACTGAAGTTAATGAAACGCCAACGGCGGCAAGCCCGCTCATCATCAAAACGGGTACAGACCAATGACTGATATCGCCAGCAACATGCCCTGGTTGTCAAAAGCCTGGTCTGCGGTCCAGCATAGGCTCGCGGTAGACCGACTGCCGCATGCCTTGTTGATTAACGGTGAATGCGGTGTTGGTAAGCGGGCATGGGCCGAGGCGGTGGCCGAACTGTTGTTGTGCGAGTCACCGACAGAAACGGAGCCCGGGGCACCCAGGGCCTGCGGACATTGCAAGCAATGCGAATTGATGGCTGCAGGCAGCCACCCGGATCTGCGAATCTATGCCCCGGAAAAATCAAAAATGGTCCGTGTGGACCAGATTCGGGCGCTGTCTTCATTTGCGGTGGCGTCGCCCCAGGTTGCCCATCATAAAGTGGCGATTGTCGACCGGGCCGATCAGCTCAATATCAACGCTGCCAACGCCTTGCTCAAAACCCTGGAAGAGCCACTTGCCGATGTCACCCTGTTATTGCTGCAGGAAAGCGGTCGGCCGGTGTTGCCGACCATCCGGTCCCGGTGTCAGTCCCTGACGATTCCGGTGCCTTCATTGGGCCAGGGGCAGGAATGGTTAACGGGACAGGTGGCACAGCTTCCTGAAGACAGCCGTCCCGGAGCGGAGGTTCTGGCAAAGAGCCTTATGTTGGCGGGAAATGCGCCGAGACTGGCGCTGGAATACGCGACGGGAGAGTTTCCCGGATTGCGGGACAAAGCGTTCGATGCGTTCCGGCAATTCATGAAGGGCCGGATGACTGTTGGCGAAGCAGCAAAGCAGTTCAAGGCCATTGGCCTGGAAAACACACTTTGGTTGTTTGAATCCTGGGCTGCAGACCTGGCTCGCTGCAGCGCTGGCGGAGCGCCAAACGATCCCGAAACATCCGATATGCTGATGTTTCTTGCCCGTAGTAATCCGCCCTGGCGCGCCCATGAGCTTCTTCAACAGGTGCGGGAAAGCCGGGAGGCTTCGGTATACAATGCCAGTGTAGAGCTGGAGGCCAGCCGGTTGTTGATGGCATGGCGGGATCTGATGCCGCGCAAGCGAACGAGTCAGGCTGCCAACGGTTAAGCGTTCACCGGTAACAGCTGCTATTATTGTAAAATATCCAGTAAATCAAGGTGTTTGATATGGGGCCCGGATTCGGAGCACGTAGCGGTATTCTTACCCTGACCATCAAGGATAAGGCGGTTCTGTATGCGGCCTACATGCCGTTCATTCGTCAGGGTGGCCTGTTTATTCCCACTCAGAAACAGTATCAGCTGGGTGACGAGGTGTTTTTGCTGCTTAATCTGATGGATGAGCCGGAGAAAATCCCCGTAGCCGGAAAAGTTATCTGGATTACACCAAAAGGCGCTCAGGGCAATCGGGCAGCGGGTATTGGTGTGCAGTTTAACGGTGACGATGAAACCGCCCGCACCAAGATTGAATCCTACCTGGCCGGCTCCCTGAGTTCTGATCGCCCCACCCATACGATGTAGGATTTACCGCTCATGACCGATGCCATGCAGGCTGCCGGCACGGACTCACTTCCGGCTGGTGGGCGGGAGATGGGTTGGCCCCTGCGTGCCATTACCCTGGCCGGCATCCGTTGGCCTGCCCGGTTGTCCCGCCAGGATGCGCCCCCTGTGCTCATGCTTCACGGCTGGCTGGATAATGCCATGAGTTTCTCGAAACTCGGGCCCGAACTTTCCCGGCACACTGATGTCTATGCGATTGATATGGCCGGCCATGGTTATTCAGGACACCGTCCGGAAGGTTATGGTTACTGGTTGATGGATTATGTGGCGGATCTGGCCGAGCTGGTGGAAAGTCATTTTACGGCCAACCAGCAGACAGAAGTTGATCTGGTGGGGCACTCCCTTGGAGGAATTGTCTGTGCCCTGTATGCCGCCGCCTTTCCCGAGCGGGTACGCCGGTTGGTGTTAATTGACAGCCTTGGCGCTTTAAGCCGCCCGGCGGAAGAGACTATTCCGCAGTTGCGAAAGTCGATTCGTAAACAGTTGAGTGGTTCGACCTCGCCGGTAATTTATCCGGATGTAGCCACTGCCGCAAAAATTCGGGAGCGTGGTTTCAGCCCACTCAGCGAAGAGGCAGCGCTGGCGCTGGTGCCCCGAAGTATGCGCCGCCAGGGCAATGGCCTGGTCTGGCGTACAGATCCCAGGCTTCGCCACCCTTCGGCACTGATGATGACCGAGGAGCAGGTGCAGGCCTCACTGGCGGCGGTGCGAACACCTTGTCTGTTTGTAAAGGGAGTCGAGGGGCTTCTGGCTGAACGAAAAAACTTGTCCGGGCGGGAACATCTGATTCCCGGACTCAAGACTGCCGAGGTGCCCGGTGGGCATCATTGTCATCTCGATGGTGATCCAGAGCCTGTGGTTGCCGCAATTGAAAGGTTCTTATTTGATGTTTAACAGCACCCCGAAGCAACTTTGTTCCTGTCTTCTCGCCCTCGGGATGATTCTGGTTCCCGGCGCCGTTCTGGCCAATTCGATAGCCCAATCCCCGGAGCCTTTTCCGCAGTCGTCACTGGAGTCGACGGTAACCATTGAGTCGTCCGGGCATCTGGTGCTGTTCAGCCCGCTCCGGGAAATCCGCAGTGAAATCCGCTCTGAAGTCATGGCGCGCTTGCCGGTATCCGGGAAAGGGCAGTTGTTTGAACTGTCCCAGGATGCCGACAGGGAAGAAGCGCGAGATCATTACCTGCGGGCATTGAAAGACCGGGGCGCCGCAATTCTGTTCCAGTGCTCTGGTGTCTCCTGTGGTCGCAGCAATGTGTGGGCCAATGAGGTTTTCCAGCAGTCAAAGTTGCTGGGGCGGGATACTGATCAGGATTATCTGGTGGCCGGCGCCATGGATAGCACCGGACAACGCTGGCTCACATTGGTTTATACCGTTACCCGTGGCAATCGGCGGGAATATGTCTGGGTAGAACATCTGGCGGTCAATGCCGGTGCTGTGGTTCCAGGCTTTTCTGACTTGCCGGAACGGTTCCAGGGACCGTTGGTTGTGCCCTGGGAGGGCGGCATTACCTTCAGGTTCGATCTGCCTACCGGCGAAAAACGCCGTGTGGAGGAGTGGGCCTCGGAAGACGGCGCAGAAGTGATTCTGGCCGGGTTCAGTGTGCCGGAGGATGATGAAACTTTTGAGCAGGCTCGGCAGCGAGCTGCCAATGCTGTTGACTCTCTGGCGACCTTGCTGGCAAAAACCGGTATCAACCGTGATCAGATTCGCAAGCTTCCGGTCGGCCCCGGTATTCAGGTGCCCGGGCCGGACCGACAGGGTAACCGTGTCGAAATCCTGGTGATGCAGAGGTAGCGCCATGTCCGGAGAACGGAAGAATCAGGACAGCGAAAAAGATACTGAGCATGCCGGGAAGCCGAACCATGGCATGCAGACCGTGCTCGATAGCTCCGGTATCTCGGCGGCAGAAGCTCCAGCCAACAAGATTGAGCACGCCGGAAAACACGGGAAAGGCAAAACGGTCGCCTTGACGCTGGGTAGTGGTGGTGCCCGGGGCTATGCCCACATTGGTGCCATTGAGGTTCTGCACGAGCGGGGCTACAGGATTATCGCTATTTCAGGCTGCTCGATGGGAGCCGTGATCGGAGGCATGTATGCTGCCGGAAAGATGCAGGAATACAAAGACTGGGTGACTGGCCTGGGCCAGTTTGATGTACTGAAATTGCTGGATGTCACCTTCAGTTCGGTGGGAGCCATCCGGGGCGAAAAAGTGTTTTCAGTGGTTCGGGATATCCTGGGCGACATCCGTATCGAAGATCTTCCTCTGGCTTATACCGCGGTTGCGACCGATTTGCTGGCCCATAAGGAAATCTGGTTTCAGGAGGGCCCGCTCGACCGCGCCATTCGCGCTTCCATTGCCATTCCGGGCCTGGTGACACCATTGGTAATGGGTAGTCGGGTGCTGGTAGACGGTGCTTTGCTCAATCCCTTGCCGATTATTCCCACCATCTCCGCGCATGCTGATCTTGTGGTTGCCGTGAACCTGGCCGGTGAGGATGAGCAGATACGACGCCCGCCGGATGCACCGTTTCAGGACGATGGTCATCCAGTGGCGGAGGTGGAGGAATGGATGGACGCCGTCCGTGACAAAGCTTCACACTGGTTCGATTGGGATACTCTGAAGTCCCTGGCGGCACGTAAACCCGGTGGTGGTGATACACCGGAAGAGAAGATCACTCGGGAAGTGGCAAAAAAAGCCGAAGAAAAGCAAAAACTGAAGGCTGCGAATAAACCAGCTGAGAGTGATCACGAAACCATCGACTGGGACAAACTGGGCATTGGTAAATTTGACGCGATGAACCTGGCTATCGAAACCATGCAGAGTGCGCTGGTGCAGTATAAAATTGCGGGATACCCGCCGGACCTGCTGGTTAACGTGCCGAAAAACGCCAGTCGCAGTTACGACTACCATAAAGCACCGGAACTGATTCAACTGGGCCGTGAGCGCATGGCGGCGGCGCTGGATCGCTACGAAACCAGGCGTCCCCATGCAGGCCCACGGCCTGCAAGCCAACTCCATGGCCTTCGTCGTCACCGACAAAACCCCCATGGTCTGGCGCGG
>JAVLAV010000032.1:0-31339 GCA_031580735.1 Marinobacter sp. | reverse complement strand
AGCGGTCAACGGCTCTGATCAGCCCGACGTTGCCTTCCTGTATCAAGTCTATAATGGGCGCGTCGCTCTTGCTGTACCGTTTGGCTATGTGGACAGACAGCCTCAGATTCCTCTCAATGAGCCGGGACCGACAGGCTTTCGCCAAAGCCATCGCACGCCGGCCACGGGCTGACAGAGGCCGGTCGTTTTCGACGCGCCCCATCGTTTCGGCGAATGTGTGCGGAGTATCTTCAGGCAGCTGAAGCTCTTCGGCAATGAGCCGGTAACAACGGGCCAGTTTGCGGACAAGTCTGCGCTCTTCTGGTGCGCTGAGTAGCGGGTGCCGGGCCGCGTCCCGGAAATAGAGGTTTACCAGGGAGCCCGTCTCTGTCTGGTTTCGGATAGCAGGGACGTCGTCGTTTGCCCACTTGTTTTCCATCGCGAACACTCTCTGAAGCATGTACTTCATCATACGAATGCCGGAAATTCGTGGATTTAACGCGAAGTCAGCTTTTGCCCGATTATGGCCCCTGCGAGTTGCCACGGGGTACAATGTATCCCGATTAAATTTCCGATAGTGGATGAGCGTTTATGGAATGGAGTCTTACGCACCTCTGGCTGATTCTCGCCCTGATTCTTGGCCTGGCGGAGCTTACCTCCGGTGTTATGGTGCTGCTGGCACTGGCCATTGCCGCGGCGCTGACCGCCGTCCTGGCTTTTATCAACGTCCCTTTGGAATGGCAACTGGCCGGTATGGGAGTGTTTTCGGGCATTTTGGTGCCTGTGGCCATCAAATGGATCAAACCAAGATTTACCCCGAAAGGCGTGGCCTACGGCACAACCGGGACCGGCGTGGAAAACGGAACCGTCTACCAGATCATCAAGCGGGATTTCGACAGCGCCAGTTGCGTCAAGGTCAACGGCGATTTCTACCGGATTCGGGTCAACGACACCGGGCAAACCGAGCTGCCCGAGGGCACCCGCGTTATTTTCAAAACCTTTGACGGCACTACCGCCGTCGTTGTTGTGGACCACCTGAAGGAGTCATAAACATGGAAAGTATGCTATCCCCGGGGCTGGTAATCAGCCTGATTGTTGTCGCTATCGGTGTTTTCATTATCGCCAAGGGCCTGGTGATTGTGCGCCAGTCCGAGGTGATGGTGATCGAGCGACTGGGCTCGTTCAATCGTATACTGGAGAGCGGCGTTAATATCATCGTTCCGTTCATCGACCGCCCGCGCCCGATCACCATGATCCGTTACGTTCGCATGGGTGATGACTATCATCCGACAAGCAGCGACGAAACCCGCATTGACCGCCGGGAAACGGTGATGGATTTCCCCGGCCAACCGGTGGTAACAACCGATAACGTGACCGTAAACATCAATGGCGCGCTTTATTACCAGATAATCGATCCCCGCCGTGCAGTCTATGAAGTAGCCAACATGTCCCAGGCCGTTGAAGTGCTGGCCAAGACCACCCTGCGCTCGGTGGTCGGCAAGATGGAACTGGACAAGTTGTTTGAATCCCGCAGCGAAGTGAACAGCGCCATTCAGGCAGAAATGGAAGAAGCTGCGTCAAAATGGGGTGTGAAACTGACCCGGGTAGAGGTTCAGGACATCAGCATGCCCGACGAAGTGGAAGAAGCCATGCGCCTGCAGATGGCCGCCGAGCGAAAGCGCCGGGCCACCGTAACCGAAGCCGAGGGTGAGAAAACTGCCGCCATTGCCATGGCCCAGGGTGAGCGTGAATCCGCGATCCTGAATGCCCAGGGCGACAAAGAGGCGGCGATCCTGCGGGCCGAGGGCGAGAAAGAATCCATTCGCCTGGTACTCAGTGCCATGGGCGAATCAGAGGAAAACAAGCAGACCGTAATCGGTTACCTGTTGGGCCAGAGCTACATCAAGGTTCTGCCCAACATGGCGAAAGATGGCGAGCGTGTATTCGTGCCTTACGAGTCATCCGCTCTATTGGGTTCTATGGGCATGTTCCGTGAACTGGCAGGTAGCCCGGAAGACCTGGTACGTAAAAACCTGAGCAAAGATGCCCTCCGTGGGGGCATGATCGGCGGTTCAGGCACCGACTGACCCGGCAGGTTGTCCAGCGGGCGCTGGTAGCTCGGCGCTTTGTTACGGGACTTGCTAAGATGATCCGTATTAATAAGATCTGGTCTGGCCATGGAACTCTTCGGTTGCGATCGGTATCAGAGTTTTTTTAGCGTCTGTCCCGTGCTACCAGAGACGCCGGAAACTGGCGGATGGCTTTGCTCAATCCGGCGACGAACAAGATTGACAAGCTGCTCCCCGGTCAGGCGGTTTTTCAGTAGAACGCCTTCAACGATCGCGTGCTTTTCTTTGCTGACGTCCTGCCCTGACAATATGACGATTGCGGCATCAGGCTGTTCCCTTTCGATATCCGGGATCAGTGTCCAGCCTGACCCGTCGGGCAGTCCGATATCCAGAAGCACTGCATCGTAGGTATTCTGTGCTAACAGGGCTTTGGCACGGGCAATCGTACCCGCCCGATCCAGTGTCAGCTCCTCCTTTACCATGGCTGAGACGACATCGTGCAAATCCGCATCGTCTTCAACGTGCAGTATTTTCGGTCGTCCACCATCAGGTAACTGGCGCTTTACCAGGTCAATCAGCTTCTGATGATCGATGGGTTTTGGCAGCCATGCAATATTATCCACCTCGCCATTGAGTTCAAGCCGGCCCAACTCGACTTTGGCAGATACGACCATGATGGGAATATTCGCTGTGTCAGCCTTTTGTTTCAGCTGCCGGATAACGTCGAGCCCACTGAGGTCGGGAAGCATAAGATCCAGACTGATGAGGTCGTAAGCCCCGGTCTTCACGGCTTCCAGACCTTCTGATCCTGTGTGGCAGATGCTTACCTGATACCCGGCACCTTCCATCATGATTTTGAGAAGTTCAGCAACATCGGGATCGTCTTCCACAACCAGTATCCTGGGTGATGCTGGGGCTGGATTTCCTGAATGGCAATCAAGCAAACCGGACGGCGTTTCGCTGGTGCGTATTGACGGAAGTGTGAAGAAAAAACGGGTCCCTTGCTCGTTACCCGTCTCGAAATCAATAGCCCCGCCCATGCGCTGGACCAGTTCACGGGTAATGGCCAGCCCCAGTCCCGTACCACCCTTCTGGCGAGTATCCGAACTGTCAGCCTGGGCGAATTTCTGAAATATTTGGTTGTGGAATTCCTTCGGAATACCTGGCCCTTGATCGGTAATACTAACTGTGATGTCCGAGTCAGTGGATGTGGCGTCCAGGGTTACTGTGCCGTTATCAGGAGAAAACTTCATGGCATTGGACAATAAGTTGGCCAGCACCTGTTTAAGCCGCTGCTCATCAATTCTGGCCTTTTCTCCATTTAGCGTACTGGCCAGCACCAGTCGGACACCGCGTTCAGCTCCGTAAGCTTTATTCTCTTCCACCGCTTGCTCAAGGATGGGCTGAAGGCGCTGAATCTGCATGTCGAAATCGACTTTGCCCGCCTCGATTTTTTCCATATCCAGCAAATCGTTAATCAGATGTGCCAACCGCTCGGTGTTGCGGTGTGCGGTATTCAGCAACGTTACGGCTTTTCCGGGCAGATCCCCTGACTTTCCGCCAAGTACCAGGCCGAGGGCGCCGTTCACAGAAGTAAGCGGTGTGCGCAATTCATGGCTGACCGTGGAAATAAATTCGTTCTTCATCTGTTCAACACGTTTGCGCTCGGTGATGTCCTGGGCAATCCCCAGAAAACCGACAAGCTCCCCGGAATCATCGCGGATAGGTGTGACGGTTAACATAACCGGAATGGAGGACCCCTGCTTGGTCACATAAGACCATTCACGGGTCTCGGAACCCTGGCGAGCGGGTTTTTTTACGAAGATGTCAAAGCCTGAGACGGGTTCACCCAGTTCTACGGACAGCTCTCGGGCTCGCTCCTGCATTTCGGATGACAGATGAAACAGGCCCGGGTTTTGAATGCTGACCACTTCGCTTGAGTCATAGCCCAGAAGGTTCTCTGCGCCCGTGTTGAACAGGGTAATTGTGCCTTCAGTGTCGGTTGCGATAATCGCCAGCTCCGTGGAAGCCTCCAGAACGTTGCTCAACATGGTGGATGTGTTGGCCAGTTCCCGCGTACGGGCCTGAACTTCCAGCTCTAGGTTGGCCCTTGAATTGTCCAGCTCCGAGAATGTTTGGGCGAGGCTCTTGCTCATGGTCCGGAGCGAGGCGGACAAAGCGCTGTACTCCTGAACCATGCTCTCAGGCAAATTTAACGCTTGCTGACGACGAATTTTCTCTGGCAGGTACTGGCTAGCTCTGTCCAGCTTCGACAAGGGGCGAGTCAGGACGCGACTCAGAAGAAAGCTGGCAAGAATGCTCAAGAGCGTCATTCCGGCCAAAAGCGCGAAACTTTTGTTACGTTGATCTTCGACTGCCTGAATCAATGGCCGTGCGGACCGCTCGACGAGTAACTCGGCGCCGTCTGGGAGATCTGGGAGGGGCAAGCGGTATTGATAAGCTCCGGATTTCCATCGTTTGACCAGGCTTTCTCCGGAATCGGGTAGCCAGATTCCCAGATTATCCACCCCGCTCAGCGGTTTTACATTCCCCGTTGAGGAGTCGGAAAACTCTCCCGCTTGCGCAATGACTTGCCCTTGATTATCGAGAAGGGCAATTCCCGAAACCTCGGGGGTAAGGGAATATCGCAGCAATTGGTTTTTGTATGTCGTTGAGACACCGGATTGTCGCTGAAGGCTTTCGGCCGTGGCCTTGAGTACTCGTTCCAGTTGCCCGGCGAGGGCTTGTTCCTGCTCGGTTTTATCCGTGTGGCTGCCAATAATCACGGGAGTAGCACCTGCGACCAGGGTCAGGGTCAGCACAACATGGAAAAGTAGCTCATTCAGTCGGATGTTGGAGGGCAACCAGTCAACAGAGCCGGTCTGAAACCGCCAAACCATCGCTTTAATCAGGATTCCGGCAATCAGAGCGTTGAACAGCCCGTTCAGCGCTTGCTTGAGGCCAATCATGGAGGCAGATGACGTGTCCATGCCGATGGCGCCGGCATAGAACAATGGTATTAGACTGGGCCCGGCCAAAAGCCAGAAAGCGAGGTCCGCCAGCACCAGGTTTTGTACGCCGCGCCGATACAAGAGGCTGACCACGAATGCTTCAAGCGTGAACGTCAACAGCGCGTAGGGATGGCCCCAGAGTAACCAGGTATAGGTTCCGCCGGCCAGTGCAACCCAGAGTGCCGGCCATGTCCCCAACAATTTCACGGCCAGCATCACGGCAACAGAGCCAAAAATAAAATGCAGGCCGAAGAACAGGGGCAGATTGAGCATGTTACCCGCAAATGAGAGCAGGGCGAGTGCTACTGTGGCCAGAGTTTTTGTTGTAAACGTCATGATTCAGGAGTCTGTAACTCAATATAGAACTCGGCACCACCGCCCCGGGCATCCCGGTAACCAACCTGGCCGCCTAGCTGTTGGCAGATTTCACGGGTGATGGCCAGACCAAGCCCTGTGCCCGGGAGTTGTCGGCTATCGGTTGAATCAGCCTGACTGAAACGCTGAAAAAGCCGCTTCTGGAAGTCTGGTGATACCCCGGAGCCGTGGTCCCTGATTCGAATTTCGACACCGTGCTGCTGTGGTACCACTGACACCTCAACCGGCTGTGCTTCCGGTGAGAACTTGATCGCATTGGATAGCAGGTTTGTCAGTGCCTGAATCAGGCGTGGGCCGTCGACATCGACTGTAATGGCGGGCCATTCCGGGGGTATTTCAATCTCAACGCTGTGTGAACATCGATATTCCCGAACGGCCTCAATAGCGTCATCGAGAAGGGGGGCCAAGGGCTGGCGCTGTGCGTTCATGGGCATTTTCCCGGCTACCAGCTTTTCCATGTCCAGCAGGTCGTTTATCAGAAGCATTAACCGACTGCTGTTGCGCTCGGCAGTGGCCAGGAGTTTTTCGGCCCTTTCCGGAAGCACGCCGGCTGCACCACCCATTAAAAGACCCAGGCTGCCCTTGATGGATGTCAATGGAGTGCGCAGCTCATGGCTGACCGTGGCAATAAATTGATCCTTCATCCTGTCGAGCTTTTTTCGCTCGGTGATATCCTCAATCAGCGACCAGATGACCTGCCTGCCGTCTGTCTCCTGACTTAGCATACCCTGCAGGCGCACGGGATAACGGCTGCCATCTTTTTTTATGTATTCTTTTTCAAATGGACCGTAGCGACCGGTTTCCTTCAGGTCAGCGAGTGCTTGTTTCTCTTCCGGCAGGTATTCTTTCGGTGTGACATCCCAGTAGCTGAGTCGGACAAACTCCTCCTGTGAATAACCAGTTGGGGCAACCAGTGCTTGGTTGAGGTCGATAAACTGCCCTGTTTCGAAATCATTCAGTGCGATGCCAATGGGGGAGAACTCGAATAAACCTCGAAGCCGCCCTTCATTCTGTTCCAAAGCCAGTTGTGCTTTCTGCTGTTCATGAATGTCCTGTAAATATCCATGCCAAAGAGTGCTTCCATCCAGCAGGCGTTCTGGCCGGGCTTCAGCTGCCACCCAACGACACTTTTTGTCAGGCGAGACGATACGATAGCTGACAGAGTGATTTTCCAGTGTCCGGGCTGAGTGCTGAAGGGAGGATGTAACGGCTGCCAGATCGTCCAGGTGAATTCGCTCAAGGGCCGGCGTCACGTCGATGGCCGCCTGCTCGGGGCTCAACCCAAAAAAGCTTTCCATCTTGGGAGAGCTTAAGGGCAGCGTTATACGTCCATCCGGGAATTGGCGAAGCTGATAAACCACGCCTGGCAGCTGGGCCGTTAGCTTGGTCAGGCGATCATGACCGAGGCTGTTGGTTAAAACCTCGGACAGCCAGCTGCCCAGCAACTGGAGGAACAACTTTTCGCTATCGTCGTAGTCTTCCTGCCGGGGCTGGGACGATGCAACGTTCAGGGTGCCCCATGGACGGCCATCTACCTCCACGACAATGCCGGCATAACTGCCTAATGGATTGGCCTTATAGCAGGGATGGTGGTGATATTCAGGCTGGTTGGCATCAGGAATAAAGCGCTCCCGGCTATGCCGCCCATCATCACTGGACATCAGCAGGTCGCACCAGGTGTCCCGAAGCGCAAATTGCTGTCCGGCAGAAACCGGAATGCTTTCGTTTGCATCAACCCAGGCAACAGTATAAACGTCTCCATCAACCTGGCTCAAGATGGCAAGTTCGGCCCTGAGATAGCTTCTGGCTTCTTTCAGAGCGTGGGTAATTTTCTCATCGAGTGAGCCATGAGCCGAAAAGGCAATATCATTGAGCAACCTCAAAGCCGTGTGATGTTGATCCAATTGCTGCAGGGCATCGTGCTCGCGGGTGATATCAACGATAAAACCTTCCAACAAAACCGGATATTGGGGATCGTCCCATATGCAACGGCCCCGCTCTTCTACCCATCGCCACCCCTTGGTGCGGTGACGGACCCGATATTCAATATGCCACTCTGTATTTTCCGCCATCGCCTTTGCGACTGCTTCTTCACACATGGCGTCGTCGTCGCTGTGGATGAGTTCGGCGTAGCTGACGCGCTTGTTGCCAATAAGGTCATCGGCTGGATAGCCGCTGATGGTATCTGACTGTCTGCTCATGTAGAGCATGGTCCAGTTTTCATCGGGCAGGCAGCGGTAGGTTACGCCCGGCATGTTGTTCAGCAGGGAGGCCATTTCATCGTGGCTTGCCTGGAGTTCCTCTTCCAGGGTGCTGGTTTGTCTGCGTTGTCGGACGTCCGCCTGTATCAGGTCTTCCACCATGCCGGCCAGGTCTTTTAACAAGGCAATCTGGGCATCATCAAACGAGCGAGGCTGGCGGTCGATTAGACACAAAGTACCTAGCCGATAGCCATTTTCAGTGTGTAAAGGCGCACCGGCGTAAAAACGGATGTCAGGCGCATCGCTCACCAGGGGGTTGTCGAAAAAGCGTTCGTCGTCCAGCGTGTCCCGGACAATCAGTGGTTCGCTTTGATGTATCGTATGGCCGCAAAAAGAGATCTCTCTGGGGGTTTGAGTGGCGTCCAGACCCTGGCGTGATTTGAACCACTGCCGATCCCGGTCGATCAGCGAAACCAGGGCAATGGGTACGGAAAAAGTGTGGCAGGCCAGGCGGGTAATGCGGTCAAACCGTGCTTCCGGACCGCTAGCCAGCAAGCCGGATTCGTCCAGTGCTTGTTGGCGCTTGGTTTCATGGTCCGGAAAGGGTGGCGCTTTCATTCGATTACCTTGGGTTGACGTCAGTTCTGGCTATTCCGCCCTGAGGCGGAAACCACGCAGTTTCGGCCTTTATGTTTGGCCCGGTACAAAGCCTGATCCGCTGTTTCAAGTAGGGATTCGGCAGTTTTTGTCGGAAATTCTCTGTTATCGACAACGCCGGCCGAGAGGGTGCAGGAAAATGGTTCACCGTTGCCGATGAATTTGATACCGGCAAAATCCTTACGTAATCGGTTCGCCAGTTCGACTGCCTGGCCAGCATCACAATCCGGCAGAGCCAATGCAAATTCTTCTCCGCCGTAGCGGCCCAATTTATCGGTTGCACGGAAATGCTGGCGTAATAAAGTGCCCACGGCGGCGATCACCGTGTCACCAACGGCATGGCCATAGGTATCGTTAACCGCCTTGAAGTGATCAATGTCCAGCATGACCACGCTGAACGTTTGCGATCGTCTTTTAGCCAGCTGCCATTGCGACAGAAGTGCTTCTTTTATACTGGCATGCTTCAGCAAACCGGTGAGGCCGTCCCGGTTGCGTGTTCTTTCAAGTTCACGCAGCCGTTGAATTCTGGCGAGACACAGGCGGACCAGCAGCTCTGTGTCGACCGGCTTTTCCAGAAAGGCATCTCCGCCACGCAAGAGTGCCTGGTTGCGAAGATCGGGGTTGGATTCGGCCGAAATATAAATAACCGGCAAATGGGCCCATCGGTCCGTTTGCGCCAGCAGGGCCGCCAATTCCGCGCCGGTAGCATGCGGTAGCCAGAGATCCATCAACACCAACTCGGGGTTGACTTCACTCACTGCTTCGAACAGCCGCTCGGTGTCATGGAGTACGGCCACCTGCATGCCAGCCTGCTCCAGCGATGACTGGCAGTGCGTGGCAAGCTCACTATTATCTTCAACGATCAAAACTCGTCCCGGCTCTGAATCTTCAGTTCTTATGATCTGCGAGATCCGGGATGCCAGCTTTACCATGTCCAGTGGTTTGACAAAGTAGCCTTGAGCCCCTGCACGAAGGGCTCTGAGTCGTGCATTGAAACTTTCTTCGGCACCGGTGAAGAAAATCGGACAATGGAAGCCTTCCAGTAATCGTTGCCACAGTCCGTGTGAGTCGGATTCTCCGTTCTGAACCGCATGGTGGTCGATCAGCAGCAGATCCGGCGAGGGGGCTTGCGTGTGCTGTAGCTCGCTCGCATCACTAAGGTGCAGTACCTGAAAGCCAAAGCTTGAAAGTTGAGAGTGTGCATAGCTGGCCAGCATGTCGTCACGCTCCACCAGCCAGATACAGGGCGAACCTTCGACAATAGGTCTGTGGTTGGCTTCGATGGCTTCTTCGTTGCGTTCTCTGTTATCCGAAGAATGGGCAGTTTTTAGCTCTGTTAACCAATCTGTTGGCAAAAAAGCCTTCCCGGATGTTTCCGGGAGGTCTTTTGCCACCAGCTGTTCCAGCTCGCGGGCTTTCTGGCCGAGCAAATGAAAGCCGAAAGTACCGGCAGCCCCGGCCATTGTGTGCAGTGCTGCGTGGAGGTCCTGTCGGGCATCATCACTCGGGGACGTGCTCTCCAGATCAGATGCCAGCTTCTCAAGCTTCTGAAATTCAGAATTCAGGCGTTTTGCGTAGGCATTTTTCAGCTTCTCAATGTGGCTGCCAGGCTGGGCGGGATGCGCTGGATCAACCATTGGACGTCTCCCAGATCTTTTGAATCTCGTCGGCCAGCGTCATGGGATCGAAGGGCTTGGAAATGACGTTTTCGACGCCCATCGTTTTGTAGCGCTGGAGCTCCTCCGGATGCACTTTGGCAGTCATGAATACAGCCAGTGTGGACGGGGATATCGAGCCTTGCTGCCGGAGCGCTGCCAATGTTTCAGTGCCATCCATGCCCGGCATCATGACATCCAGCAGAATCATTTGTGGGGCAAATGCCTCCACTTCCCTGAGAGCTTCTTCGCCGGACTCACAAGTTTTCAGCGTGAATCCACCCACATCCTCCAGCGCCATGGCCGCTATTTCACGGATATCGGGGTCGTCTTCAACGTAAAGCACTTTGTCGAGTCTGTTCAATTCCGCTCCCCCAAAATTGCAGTGTCAATGTTGAGAGAGTATCTGAGGTTACAGGTGGGTCAATACTGTTTTCTGTCTTTTTGAGTCTTTGATTGAAGTGCGGGATATGTTCGATGATTCGTTTACTGCAATTGCCCGTGACGGCGCCGGTCAAATTGAGGTGGCAGTTCGATTACAGAAAGCGTTTGTTTCTCTGGTGTCATTGGATAATAAGGATGTAAAAGACGCTGTCTCTGAGCACAGCCGATTAGCACTGGAGCTGTCCAGCATCCGATGACGGCAGACGCCGCTCTGTGATTGCTGGACAGCCTTTAACTAGACGTAGAAGTCAAGATCTTCCATGGACTTCAGCAAATCCCGCATTTTAATGGAATCGTCCCCGAAGAAGAACACCAGCCCCCAGTGAGTACCGAAAGCATTCCGGTCCGGAACGGTCTCTTCAGTCGGTGCAACCAGTTCGTGGAAATCGAAGTAGGGGTGCTCAACGCACTCTTTCGGCATTTCCAGCTTGCTGACCACGCGACGGCGGGGATAGACACCGAAGCAGCCCGCATAACCTTTTGCGCCCTCGACTTCCTTGGGGAAGAACGCAGCCACTTCCTCTTTCGTGCTCTTCGGATCGAAAACCAGCATGGAAGCCTGGTAAGCGCTGAATCCGTAGGCTCTTTCAATCAGTTCGAAAGCCTTGAAGCCCGGTGGGCGATAGGCAATCTCACCAAAGTACATCTCGCCGTCAGCGGTTACGAAGTACTCGGGATGAATCAGGCCGAACTTGATGTCAAAGGTCTTGATCAGCAGTTCGATCTGCTTGGTAATCGCGTTGCGCCAGCTCTCAAGTTCTTTTGTAGCCGGTACAAATACCGAATAACCCAGGGTTACGTACTCGGAGATGTTGAGGAACTGGATCTTGCCGTCGTGAATCCAGGCCTCAACCGCGAATTCCCAGCCACTCAGGTGGCTTTCCATCAGCAGCGGATATTCCTCGTCCGGAATGTTGTCAATTTCTTCCAGTGTACGGATCATCCGGTGGCCGAGACAGCCGGCCTTGTCGAAAGCCTTGACGTGAATCGGGTCATCCGGGTCACCGTCGAGCTTCAGCAGCGTCTGGTTCACACGCTTCATGAAGCGGATGATGTCCTCTTTCTCATGGGCTTCCTCGAAGATACCGACGCGAATACCGCCAAGCTGGGCACGGCGCTTCATCAGGGCCTTGTCACGGAACAGGATCGACTGCCCGTACATGCGCGGGCTATCCATCAGCACAGAGTTGATCGCACCGGACCACTCAACGGTTTCTTCAAACAGTGGGATGGCGACATCAACGCCTTCTTCTTTCAGCCTGGTCGCAATTTCCATGGACCGGTCGTTGAGGCGGATAAAATCCCATGCTATGAAAGGGATGTTGTTCGCTTTACAGAAATCCGTGGCCCACTCGGGCGCAACGACAATGTAGCGACGGTCAAAGTTCTGTGCCGCCTTGATTGCGTTCACGCTCCAGCCGAGCAGGGCAATATAGCCCTTGTTTGGATCCTTTGGCTTTTCGGTGCCCTTGACTGAGGGCATTTCCGGGTCGCGCCATGCAAGGACTTCCGGTGACATTTCTGATTCAGGTGTAATCGCCATGTTATAATTCCTTTTTATTTGCAATAAGGCATCGGAAACGTTGCCGTTTTTCTTGGCTAATCACGATCCCGGCCTTCGCGCGAAAGATATGCGCAACTGTTGCACTTGCAAACTAAATTCGAAGGTGGATTGTACCTAAGGTCTTTCACTTATCGTCTACTCAAAGCCCCTGGGCCCCGCGGCGTAACCAGTCATGTACAAAGGCAAGTTTACGGTGGGCGGCTTCCGAGAGTACGAACGGATAGATATCTGCCAGGCCCATGGAGCGGTTCACATGATTGACCCGTGTTGCGAGCGTGGCGGCTACATGAACCAACGTGGCTGTGTCCGGCTCTGCGTAAGGATCCCAGTTGTGGCTTGGCATTTCAGGCGACGTCAGGCCAGTTGCCACGAAGCTGTCCGTGATGTCGGTCAGATGCAGAAGGTGTGCCGCTGTCTCTGCAAAATCCTCGTGAGGATGCGCAGATGCGTATGACGTCAGGTAAAACAGCTCCCAGTCCTGGGGCGGCCCCTGGTCGTAATGCTTCTTGAGGGCAGCCTGATAGTCGGCCCGTTCATCCCCAAACATCTCGCGGAATGCGGTCAAAAAGTCCTCACGCAAACTCAGCCGCCACCAGAGCATGTGGGCAATCTCGTGGCGCATGTGCCCGATCATGGTTCGGTAAGGCTCGTCCAGGGCTTCTCTGCGAGTCACCCTGACAACGGGATCGGCCTCGGAAACGCTGATGGTAACCACGCCGTCGCCATGGCCCATGCCTGCAATCGTGTGACCGTCAGCGAGCATGTGGAAAACCGGTCTGGTTCCCGGATCTTCCGGCCTGAACCAGTGCCAGCGGCCCAAGTTATCGATTACCCAACGCTTTGCTGCTTCTGTTTCTGCCCAATTGGGAATGGAATTGGGAATTTCCGGGGCCGGTGCCAGTGCCGTCATGGCGCAGGATCGGCAGAAGGCGCCTTCCTCAGGCGCGATCCAGTTGCAGCCAATGACCTCGCGATTCGCACAGAACGGAGGCATGGGCACGAAAGCCCGCGCTTGTGGGTCGTAGGCAACGGGAGTGCCTTCGGCGGTAGTAAGGTTATGAAACCAAAGGGTGCCGGAACCAACCGGATTTGTGAATGCCTTCATATCTAGAAATAGCTCCTTTCCTGCTGCGACATGCAGCAAAATTCTTGTAATGAAAGCTGATTTATAGACCTGTCTGCACCGGAAAACCAACTATAGTTATACCTATATTGTCAGCCCCCAAAGGAGCTTCAAAAATGAAGCCAGAATTTCCCGGATTATCGCCATTGTCCGTTCAGAAAGATCAACCGATTCCCACTGCCTGGGACTTCAAACCCGGATCAGGCGTGATCCTCCTTGTGCCTGATTCGGATCGCAAAGTGATCGATACTACGCCCTGGTCCGGCGCTCTGGGAGAGCGTCTTTCAGCCCATCCGAAAACGGCCAACCCGGTGTTTCTCTCCATGCCCGGAGGTGAAAGAGCGGCGGTTGTATTCGTGGCGGACCAACTTCAGACATTCAAGGCGCTGACGCTGGCGCGCAAGACTATCGGGCCTCTGATTGCTGACCGGGTGGAGGAAATAAACGTCCTTTGCCTGCTTGATAATGAGGTGGCCGCAGGTGAGATGGCTGAGGCCCTCCTGGCTGCGGCCCATGCAGCGCTTTTCCAGTTGCCGAAAATTACGGACAAAGCTTCCGAGCCAAATAGCCTCAAAGTCATGAGCTATTTCGGGAGCACGGGTAACGCTGACTTTGGGTACGCTGAGGCAACAGCTGAGGGCAATAACCTGGCTCGCTGGTTAACCCATTTGCCGGGCAATTACCTGACTCCGGGCATCTACCGTGATTTCGCCGAGTCGCTTGCCCGCCGGGAAGGCTGGAAATCGGAGTTCTATGACCGGGATAAACTGGAGGAGCTGGGCGCAGGCGCCTTTCTTTCCGTTGTTGAGGCCAGCCCGGTCAGGGACGCAGGCATACTGCATCTTCAATACCGCCCGCCGGGGGCTGAGGGCAAACCGCTCGCACTGGTCGGTAAAGGCATCTGTTTCGACACCGGTGGCAGCAACCTGAAAGTGGGCGGCAGTATGCTGGGCATGCATGGCGATATGCAGGGCAGTGCCGTGGCGCTGGGTGCTTTCCTCGCCGTAACCCGTATGAACTTTGATCAGCCGGTGGATTGCTGGTTGGCACTGGCGGAGAACCATATCGGTTCGCGCGCAGTGAAGTGTAACGATGTCATTACTGCCATGGACGGTACCACGATCGAGCTCATCAATACCGATGCTGAGGGCCGAATGGTGCTGTCGGATACCCTGGCGCTCGTATCCAGGGGAAAGCCACGCGCGATTATTGATTACGCAACCCTGACGGGTACGGTCGTCGCTGCTCTGGGACAACGAATGGCAGGAGCAATAACCAATCGCCGTGACTGGGTCGAGTCTGTCATTCAGGCGGGTGAACGTTGTGGTGAGAGAGTTTGGCCGTTTCCCTACGAAGATGATTACGATGAAGATTTAGAGTCGAAAGTGGCCGACACGCTGCAATGCAGAACCAAAGGCCCCGGTGATCACATCTACGCCGCACGGCTGCTTGGCCATTTCGTTGATAAAGAAATCGGCTGGGTGCACGTAGACATGGCTTCTTCCGGCACTCATCCAGGCGGACTGGCGCAGATACCGACAGACTTGCAGGGTTTTGGTGTGCGCTTTGGCGTGGAATGGCTCAAAAAGGTGGCTGATGAGTAGTTGCTGAGGTGCCTCTGGCTCAGCTGTAATAAACGTTAATTAGTCTGGTGGCTGGGAGTAAATTCGATTCAGCCAGTGGCTCGCATGGTTTTGTTACGCCTAATTCGCTCATAGCGAGTGTCCACTAAAAAATAAGTGGACACTATCGTGACGGCAGCGGCGATTAGCTCACCGGGCGCTTGCTTTATTTCGCCGCTCTGACTCACTTGATATTTGAATGGTTCATCCAGGCATAGCGCCGTCGTCACTGCGTTCCGACGTCCAAATTGCTGCGCAATTTGTCGAACGCAGGTTCTCATCAAAACTAACGATCAAACCAGAGTTCCATAAAAAAAGCCCACACAAGTGGGCTTTTTTTATGGAATATGGCCCGCCCGTCAGGATTCGAACCTGAGACCTTCGCCTCCGGAGGGCGACGCTCTATCCAGCTGAGCTACGGGCGGATGAAATTGAGCGGCGGGGCGTCAATTTCGAGTGCGCAATCTTACGTGTGTGCGGGACGTCTGTCCAGCCCTTTGCCAGGCCTGGGCGCTCAGGTTTCCGGCATTTTCTGTAAAGGTGTGATGCTGACCAGATTGTCGTCGTTGCTGAAGGTTACTTCCCCATCCTGTATAGAGATCTGGAACTCCATCGAGCGTTCCGCCAGGCTGGCCAGTGCGGCGGTTTCGTCGCCGTTCAGGTCGAAAACTGTCAGGTTGCCAAATCTCTCCAACTTGCTATGGTGCTTGCGCCACCATACGGGAACCGCGCGATCGCCGTAGGCATACAGGACAACCTGTTTGGCACGGTTGCAGGCTTTGCGGATCCGGTCTTCATCCGGTAGCCCCAGTTCTACCCAGAGTTCGATGTCATCGGTCAGGGTCTTGGCCCAGAGTTCCGGCTCGTCGTCGGTGCTCAGGCCTTTGGTAAACTCCAGGGTGTCGCTGGCATTGAGTGCGAAAGCCAGCAGGCGGATCATCATGCGCTCGTCGGTTTCGGAAGGATGACGGGCAATGGTCAGCTGGTGGTCGGCATAGTAGTGTCTGTCCATGTCAGCGATGTGCAGGCTGACTTTGAAAACAGTGGCTTTCAGGGCCATAGAACGTCCTGTTAACAGCAGTGGCAGTATGGATAATCAGTGTAATGTATTTAGAGGATAACGGGGCATAGCCATGGTGTGGTTGTGGGGTTTTTTTGTTCTGGTGGTGTTTTTCCTTTTGGGTGAAGCAGTCCGCGTGGTGGCAGGGCTGCCCATCAGCGGCGGTGTCATCGGCATGGTGCTGGTGACCTTGAAACTGATGATCCGGGGCAACATCACGGACAGTCTGGCGGCGGCCAGTCAAGGCCTGATTTCTGTGCTGGTATTACTGATTACGCCGGGTGTGGTCGGTGTGTTCTTTGTCGCGGATCAGTTTTCGGGGCAGTGGCTGGCCGTGGCCGTGGCGCTGGTGGTGGGTACTTTGCTCAGTGTATTGACGACCCTCTGGCTGATGAGCTCCGTGGCGAAGGCAGACGATAAGGAGGCCGGGCATGACTGAACACAGTGATCGGCTTTCCCGTCTGATGGAGGTATGGCTGTCGGGGCCCATGTTATCGATTGGCCTGACCCTGGCGGCCTTTATTGCCGCCCAGTGGCTGTTTACGAAATGCCGGCGCCCGCTGTGGATGCCACCGGTATTGATTGCGGCGGTCATCCTGGCGGTTGTTGTCTGGGTTTCCGGCATCGGCTTTTCCCAGTATCAGCAGGGCGCCCGCTGGCTGACCGTACTGCTGGGGCCTGCCACGGTGGCACTGGGTGTTCCTTTGTACCAGCAGATGCATCATATTCGCGCGTTGTGGCGTCCGATTCTGTTCACTCTGCCGGTGGCGGCCACACTGGCGGCCGGCTACGCCCTGGGTATTGCCTGGCTGATGGGGGCCTCACCCTTGGTGCTGGCTTCTCTGGCGTCAAAATCGGTAACCGCACCCATTGCCATGGGTATAACCGAACAACTGGGCGGCTCCGTCTCGCTGACTCTGGGCGGTCTGTTGATCACCGGTGTGCTGGCTTCGCTGTTTGTGGACTGGTGCGCGAAGTGGCTGAACATCAAAGACGACCGGATCATCGGTTTTGCTCTGGGCCTGAACGGGCATGCTATCGGAACCGCCCGGGCTTTCGAGATCAGCCCGATGGCCGGGGCCTTCTCGTCATTGGGCATGGGCCTGACCGGCGTGTTCACCGCATTGTTCCTGCCCCTGGCCTTCATGCTGGTTGGTTAACGTACAGTCACAGAAAAAAATGCTTCCAGGGGTTGCAAACGTGCCTGCAAATGACAATACTTATCACTCACGTTCGAGCGTCAGTGAGAAAGCCATTATGTACGTTTGTCTCTGCCAGGGTGTAACCGACCGGGAAATTCGCGAAGCCGCCGACAACGGCGTTAACTCCATGCGCCAACTTGGCAAAGAGCTTGGTGTTGGTCGACAGTGTGGCCGATGCGCCTGTAGCGCTCGCGAAATCCTCAGAGAATCCCGCAGGCCGGATTACCTGGCGCTGGCAAACCTGCTGGCCCAGCCCGCCTGATCGCTTTCTGTTCAGCCTTGGCCCAAGTTCGGCGCCAGCAATTGCATCTCTCTCGCATCAGTGATTTTTTCTTGTCGCCAAACGGACTATGCTTGTGGGTTAACGCACAAGCATCATAAGGAATCTATGTCATGAAAGGCGACAAAAAAGTCATTCAGTACCTTAACAAGGCCCTCGCCAACGAACTGACTGCCATCAATCAGTACTTCCTGCATTCCCGCATGTACAAGGACTGGGGCATTACAAAGCTGGCAGATAAAGAGTACGAAGAGTCCATCGATGAGATGAAGCATGCCGATCAGTTGATCGAGCGTATTCTGTTTCTTGAAGGCCTGCCTAACCTGCAGGATCTGAACAAGCTGCTCATCGGCGAAAACGTTGAAGAAATGATTGCATGCGATCTCAAGCTCGAGATTGCCGGCCATGCTGATTACAAGGAAGCCGTTGCCTATTGTGATCAGGTTGGCGACTACACCAGCCGGGAACTCTTCCGCAGCATCCTGGAAAGCGAAGAAGGGCATATTGACTGGCTTGAGACCCAACTGGAAATGATTTCCCAGATGGGCATCCAGAACTATATTCAGCTGCAGTCAGCGGCCGAGTAACAGGCTTGTGTCAGGGCAGGTCGCTTATGAATGCGCCTGCCCTGTACCAGAAGCCAGTGAATTAAAGCCAGTCATTCAGCATGATTCCGATACCCACTCGTTCTATGCGGTGGTTATAGTCAATCAGACTTTCTCCATACCCGTTGTAATACTGGATAAACCCTTTGACGGTATCTCCCAGGGGAAAGCTGTAACCAAGCTCCACGGAAGTATGGTTGTCGTCTGACCGCAGGTTATTCAGAAGCTTCAGTGACAGCGTCTGATCTTCAGACGGTTTATAAACCGCATGATAACTGGCATAGCCCAGGTACTTTTCGATATCCACGTTGTCATCATCGCTGCCGCTTTCGGGCAACCGGTACCAGGGCCTGACCATAAACGCCCAGCGGTCATAACTGTAGGTTGCAGATGCCGTAATCCGGTTCCAACTTCGCGAGCGTGGGTCTGACTGGCCATTGGACTGGTGGTTGAAGCCCAGTGTCACCCCGTTGAGCGTGCCCGGCCCGATCCTCCAGTCCAGTTGGCGACGGAAGAAGATCTCTGGCTCATAGGTGGTTTCCCGAAAAGGCGCAGACTCGTCCTGATTGTAGACCTGCCAGAACGAATTTTGTGTGTAACCAAACCACAGGGTTGTACGGTCGTCGAAAAGACCGGTTAAAAGAGGAACCTTGAAGCTGATCTGATATTTGGCTTCTTCGTTGGCCAGCTCATAGTCGTAACCGGTAGCGGCATGCTGTGGGCTGGTGGGGCGGGGATTGGGGGCGTTCACCCAGGTCAGCGGCAGAATGTAATTGGGCCGGTGAGTCACAAAGCCATCGGTAAAAGAAAATATGGCGCGTTCCGCAGACTGGCTTTCGCCGATCAGTTTGTTGGTGCTTTCTGATGTTTCTTCCGAAGCATCGTCGTCACTTTCCTCATCTGCTTCTTCCTCCGCAATCCGAGGCGCATACAAGGCGTCGTAACAATCCAGTCTTTGTTCATCGCCGCTGATCAGAGCGCAGTTTGCGGAAGTTTCGGCGCTGATTTCCTGAGCTATGCCTGAAACACTGGTTATGAGCAGTGGCACGGCTGCAGTCGTGACGGAGATGCAATGTCTTATCAAGTGCATAGGTGCCCTCATTGGCTGACCGTAAAGCTGAGCCAAGTGTTGGCTATGCCAAAAACCCACACGCCAAGCAGTGTAATGGTGAGAAGAATAAAAATAATTCTATGGCGGGTCCGACGCTGTTCACTGGCGGTCACTACCCATCGCAGGTACATCAGGCCGATGAAGCTCAGGAAAACACCCAGGCTGGCGGCTGCGGGAATGAGTAGCCAGGTAGCGCTCAACGCCTCTCCTGAACCGGCGCGATTGCTGAACCAGGCCATGGAAATCAACAGGATGGCAAGAGAGGAAAATTCAGTGATCAGCAGGTTTTTACGCATAAGCAGGCTCATTTTCGGAGGAATCGGTGTATGGTAACCGGAAATGATAGTGGTTGCTCAGACGCGGCTAAACTGCCCTTAATCTGGTTGAAATCAATTTCTGTCGGCACCTGTCGGTTTTTTTGCGCAGGCCTAATGGCTATAATGCGGCGTCTTAAAGATTATAACGCTCAAATGCGAGGTGCATTGTGAAGATGAAGAGAGTCCTGGCTGTTGTTCTGCTTGGTGTTGGCCTGGCTGCCGGCACGGCACTGGCAAGTGTTGAAGATGAAATTCGTGACCGCATCGCGCCGGTCGGGGAAGTCTGTGTACAGGGTGATGACTGCGGCTCTGCGGCCGCTGCGCCTGCTCAGGCTGCCAGTTCCGGGCCTCGTTCAGGCCAGGCTGTTTATGATGCCGCGTGTTCAGCGTGCCACGCCTCCGGTGTTGCCGGCGCTCCGATTATGGGTGACGCCGATGCCTGGGCTCCTCGCATCGACAAGGGTATGGAAACGTTGACCAATCACGCGCTCAATGGCTTTAATGCCATGCCAGCTCGTGGGGCGTGTTCAGATTGCTCTGATGACGAGATCGTTGCCGCTATCGAGTACATGGTAGACGAGAGCCAGTAAATTTTTCTGGTTAGCGCCAAAGCAAAAGCCCCGCCCTGAAGCGGGGCTTTTTTGTTTCCTGGGGTCAGAGGCCCAGGTCACCGAGCAGGGCGCTGAGTGTGGCTTTTCCTTTTTTCTGGTTGGCTTCCTGATCAAGATCCCCCACGCCTTCCCATTTCAGATCCTCTTCTGGCAGTTCATCCAGAAACCGGCTGGGAATGGTCTCCAGTTTTTCACCGTATTGTTTCCTCGATGCTGCGTAGGTCAGCGACAGGGTCTCCCGCGCCCGGGTAATGCCTACATACATCAATCGCCGCTCTTCTTCTATATTGCCTTCTTCAATGCTGCTGCGGTGGGGCAGGATTTCTTCCTCCAGGCCCATAATGAACACATGAGGGAACTCCAGGCCTTTTGAGGCGTGCAGGGTGAGTAGTTGCACCTTGTCACTGTCATCCTCCTCTTCCTTCTGTTCCATCATGTCCCGCAGGATCAGCTTGGTGATGGCGTCTTCAATGCCGATTTCATCGGCGGTGCCCTTGTCGTTATCCAGCATGCGCTGGATCGATTCCACCAGGTACCAGATGTTTTCCATCCGCCGCTCGGCCTGTTTCGGGCTGCCGGAATGCTGGTGCAGCCATTCTTCGTATTCGATGTCGGTGAACATCTGCTTGATGACTGGAATGGGGTTTTCCGAGAACAGCCGTTCACAGGTGGCGTCCACCCAGTGAGCAAAGCGGCGCAGCTTGTCCAGGCCCTTCTCCGTCACATGCGTTTCGGCGCCCATGTCGCCCAACGACTTGAACAGACTGACATTCCGGGAGCGGGAATAATGGCTGAGTTGTTCCAGCGTACGCGGGCCGATTTCCCGTCGGGGCACGTTTACCACACGCAGGAAGGCCGCGTTGTCATCCGGGTTGATCATCAGCCGCAGATACGACATGGCATCCTTGATCTCGTTCTTCGAGAAAAACGACTGGCCGCCGGAGATGCGGTAGGGGATCTGGTAGGCCTGTAACTTCATTTCCAGCAGGCGGGCCTGGTGGTTGCCCCGGTACAGCACGGCGAAATCCCGGAAATCGAGGCCGTTTTTCAGTTTCTGATCGATGATCTCGGTGGCTATCCGATCGGCTTCAGCATCTTCGTTGCGACAACGGATGATGCGGATTTCCTCACCGATGGTGTGATCGCTCCACAAAGCTTTTTCGAAAACGTGCGGGTTGTTGGCGATCACCGTGTTGGCGCTGCGCAGGATACGGCTGGTGGAGCGATAGTTCTGCTCCAGTTTGACGATCTTCAGGCTGGGGAAATCTTCTTTCAGTTGTGCCAGGTTTTCCGGGCGGGCCCCGCGCCAGGCGTAAATGGACTGGTCATCGTCGCCCACCACGGTAAAAGCCGCCCGTTCGGCCACCAGCAGTTTCACCAGCTCGTACTGGCACAGGTTGGTGTCCTGATATTCGTCGACCAGCATGTAGCGGATTTTCCGACGCCACTTGGCCAGCACATCCGGGTTATCCCGGAACAGCTGTACCGGCAGCAGAATAAGGTCGTCAAAATCGACCGCGTTATAGGCTTTCAGGTATTCGCTGTAGTACGTGTAAATGATGGCAATGCGTTGTTCGCGTTCATCTGCCGCTTTGCTCCGGGCCTCTGCCGGGCTGCGCATGGCGTTTTTCCATGACGAAATGGTCATCTGCACGTCGCTGAGCTCATCGCCGGCATCCGCACTGGCTTCGCGCAGCATCAGATCCTGCAGGAGTGCCTTGGCGTCTTCGGCATCGAAGATGGAAAAGCCGGGATGGTAGCCCAGGTGAGCATGCTCCTCACGGATCATGTTCAGGCCCAGGTTGTGGAAGGTGGAGACAATCAGGCCACGGGTCTTGCCCTTGTCGACAATTTTTCCCACTCGCTCTTTCATTTCCCGGGCGGCTTTGTTGGTGAAAGTCACCGCCGCAATGTGCCGGCCGGGAATGCCCAGCTCTTCAATCAGGTAGGCAATCTTGCGGGTTATCACGCTGGTTTTTCCGCTGCCTGCCCCGGCCAGCACCAGCATGGGGCCGTCAGCGTAACGAACCGCTTCGTGTTGTCTGGGGTTGAGCTTGTTCACAATTTTTGACCAAACCGGGTGGCGGGGGAGGATTTTGTCGAGTCTGGCTATTCTACACCAGACAGAAGATCAGGTATCGACTACCCTTTATGGAGTTAATGCACCTTATACCCGAACAACGGATTCTTCTTGATGCCTCTGCCTTTGGATTCCAGAGCTGACCGGGTGCGCCTGCTGGTGCTGACCCCCGAATACACGGATTTTCTGTGGTTTGAGGCCATGTTGTCGCAAGATCCGGAAATCAGTCCGGATGCCATCTGGTGCCCGGATCTGGTGGATTGCGACGACCTGATTCGCAACGCAAGCTTTGACGTTATTGTCTGGGATTGTGCCTTTCATGGCAGCTCGGAAGCCGCGTTTCTGCAGTATCTTGGTGCGGCCAGTGAAGATAAGCCGGTGCTTGCCGTCAGTTCCGAGCCTGCCGCTGAAAAGGTCGGGGCGCTGACTGAGTGTGGTGCCGTGGATTATCTGTGCCGACAAACCCTGGATCGCTGGAATTTCTGTCGCGCCGTCAAATACCTGTGGTACCGGGAAAAGTTGTCCGAATCGGCCCATGGCCAACTGGGCCGGGAAGTGGCCAGTGGTTTCATTAACCGGGATCTGTTTTTTGCCCGCCTCCGTCAGGCATTGTTGCGGGCAGAACGGTCGGAGCATCGACTGGCTCTGTTGCATCTGAACATTGATGATTTTCGCAGCATCAATGAATCCTTCGGCTATCAGCAAAGTGACCAGCTGCTCCTGAGCCTTGCCGAGCACTTACGTGTGCGCCTCCGGCGGGTGGATTCACTGATGCGTATTGGTGGCGATGAGTTGGCCATTATCGTCGAAAAGGTGGAAGACTCGCAGGATCTCACCCGGCTTATCCGTAGTCTGGTGGCTGCTCTGGATGAGCCTCTCACCATCGATGGCCAGAAACTTGTTGTCAATGTGAGCATCGGTGTGGCCACCTACCCGGAAGCCGGAGACAGCGCCGAGAACCTGTTGCGACGCGCCAACCGGGCAATGTTTGCGGCCAAGCGCGACCCTGGCACAAGCTATCGTTTTTACGATCGCCAGCTTCATATCAATGCGGGGCATCAGCTCCGGATTGAGGCCGATCTGCGCAATGCCCTGCGTGGTGGGGAACTGGAGTTGTATTACCAGCCCCGTATTGATCTGGCCACGGAAGAGGTTCGTGGGGTTGAATGCCTGTTGCGATGGAACCATCCAGAGCGTGGGTTGGTTATGCCGGACAGCTTCATCCCGGTTGCCGAACGTAGCGGGCTGATTGTGCCCATTGGCTACTGGGTGATCGAACAGGCCTGCCAGCGGTTGCAGGAATGCCAGGAGCTCGGGCTGCCGCCAATGGTGTTTGCCGTCAATCTGTCGTTCCGGCAGTTCCACGACCGGAAAATGACCGAAACCATTTTCCGTATTATTTTTAACAGCAACGTCGATACCGGCCTGCTGGAGCTGGAACTGACAGAAAGTGCCATGATGCACGATCCGGACTACGCCCAACGCTGCCTGCGCGAGCTCAGCCAGTTGGGCATCAGTTTTGCGCTGGATGACTTCGGTACAGGCTTCTCCTCGCTCAGCAACCTGCAACATCTGCCCATCTCGCTGGTGAAAATCGACAAGTCGTTCGTGCAGGATCTGGGCGAGTCCGCCGATGCCGAACACATCATTCGAGCCATCATCAGCCTTGCTCACAGCCTGCAGATCAGCGTGGTCGCCGAGGGCGTGGAAACCGAAAGCCAGCTGGAATTCCTGCGTCATCAGCATTGTGATGAAATCCAGGGTTACTATTATGCCCGCCCCATGCCCTGGCAGGATCTTGTGCAATTCCTCGACAGGCGTAATCAGTTCGCTTGCTTGCAGAACTGAGGCGCTGTACCTTTCTCCGTTAATCTGATCCCCGAGCAAGTGACCGAGGTTGCATGAACAGTATTTCCAGCCGCATTGCGGACGAACTGGGTGTCCGCGAACAACAGGTTAACGCCACCATCACCCTTCTGGATGAGGGCGCCACCGTTCCCTTTATTGCCCGCTACCGGAAAGAAATTACCGGCTCGCTGGATGACAGTCAGCTGCGTAATCTGGAAGAGCGGCTGCGTTATCTGCGGGAGCTTGAAGACCGTCGCGCAACGGTGCTCAAAAGCATTGAAGAGCAGGGCAAGCTGACCGACGAGCTGCGCTCGGACATTGAGGCGGCGGATACCAAGAATCGACTTGAAGACCTTTACCTGCCCTACAAGCCCAAGCGCCGTACCAAGGCCCAGATTGCCCGGGAAGCGGGGCTGGAACCACTGGCTGATGCGCTGTATGAGGATCCGACGCTCGACCCGGAGACGACGGCCGCTGATTACCTGAATGCCGAAGCGGGCATTGAGGACGCCAAAGCGGCACTGGATGGCGCCCGTTACATCCTGATGGAGCGTTTCGCCGAGGACGCTGAACTGCTGGGAACCCTGCGGGATTTCATCTGGCAGCAGAGCAATCTGAAAGTCACGGTAGTGCCGGGCAAGGAAAACGAAGGCGCGAAATTCCGGGATTACTTTGACCATATCGAGCCCCTCCGGAAAGTGCCCTCGCATCGTGCGCTGGCCATTCTGCGTGGCCGCAACGAGGGCGTACTGGCTTATTCACTGGTGGTGGGTGATGGCGAGGAAGATCGCCGGCAACCGCATCCGGCCGAGCAGCGTATTGCGGCACGCTGGGACATTCAGGACAAGGGCCGAGCCGCCGACAAATGGTTGTCGGACGTCGTGCGCTGGACCTGGCGGGTCAAGCTCGCCACCCAGATTGAAACCGACCTGATGGCCCAGGTACGTGAAGCGGCGGAGGCCGAAGCCATCAACGTCTTCGCAGCCAATCTCAAAGATTTGCTGTTGCTGGCACCGGCCGGCCCCCGGCCAACCCTTGGCCTGGATCCGGGGCTGCGTACGGGGGTGAAAGTGGCGGTCATTGATGGCACCGGCGAGGTGTCGGACCACGGCGCGATCTATCCCCACGCCCCGAAAAACCAGTGGGACAAATCCATCGAGCAGATGGCTGCCTGGTGTCGGAAATACAATATTGAGTTGGTCGCCATCGGGAATGGTACCGCTTCCCGGGAAACCGAAAAGCTGGTGGCGGATTTGAGCAAACGTTATCCCGAGCTGAAGCTGGCGCGCATTATTGTCAGTGAATCCGGTGCCTCGATTTATTCGGCATCCGAGTTTGCCTCCCGGGAATTGCCGGATCTGGACGTTACCATTCGCGGTGCGGTATCGATTGCCCGCCGCCTGCAGGATCCACTGGCCGAACTGGTGAAGATAGAGCCGAAATCCATTGGTGTGGGCCAGTACCAGCATGATGTTTCCCAGGTACAGCTGTCCCGCAGCCTGGATGCCGTGGTGGAAGACTGCGTAAACGGCGTGGGTGCAGACCTGAATACCGCCTCCGTACCGCTGCTGACACGGGTATCTGGTCTGAACGCCAGCATCGCCCGTAACATTGTCGAGTTTCGCAGTCAGAACGGCATGTTTACCAACCGCAAACAACTGCTGAAGGTGCCACGCCTGGGCGACCGTACGTTTGAACAGGCCGCCGGTTTCCTGCGTATTGCCGGTGGTGAAAATCCGCTGGATCGTTCCTCAGTACACCCGGAAGCCTATGGCGTGGTGGAAGCCATTGCCACAAAGAATGGCCGCAAAGTGGAAGGGATTGTTGGCGATTCCGCCTTCCTGCGTGGTCTGAACCCGCAGGACTACGTGACTGAGCAGTTCGGGTTGCCCACGGTGAAAGATATTATTGCTGAATTGGAAAAGCCGGGACGTGACCCGCGCCCCGAATTCCGCTTTGCCAGTTTCGAAGAAGGGGTGGAAACCCTGAACGATTTGAAGCCTGGCATGGTGCTGGAAGGCTCGGTGACCAACGTGACCAATTTCGGCGCGTTCGTGGATATCGGTGTGCATCAGGATGGTCTGGTGCACATTTCCGCTCTGTCGCACAGCTTCATCAAAGATCCCCGGGAAGTGGTCAAGGCCGGGGACATTGTGAAGGTGAAAGTGATGGAAGTGGATATCCCCCGTAAGCGGATCGCTCTGTCCATGCGTATGGACGATGAGCCAGGCGCAGAAGCCCCGGCCAGACCGGCCCGCGACAGAAACGCCAGCAGCAACCGTCCGGCTCGCAAACCGCAGGGTGGTCAGCCACAGAAAACCTCTCAGGGGGCCATGGCAGGCGCGCTGGCTGAGGCCATGGCGTCAGCCCGCAAAGGCCGTTAACCTTATTCCCAGATTCACCGGCGCCTGCCACCGGCATTGTCAGGCAGGCGCGTCGACAGGAGTTCAACATGGCACAATCCCGCCACGCTCTGTTTCATCAGTTTGCGGCAACTGACTGGGACGGCTTTCTTAAAGGGGTTGAAAAAGAAGGCTTGCGGGTGGATGGCGATGGTTTTATCGCCCAGACGCCGCACCCGAAGGCACTGGGGTCGACACTGACGCACCCCAGAATCACCACAGATTACTCCGAAGCCCTTCTGGAACTGATCACGCCGGTGTGCACCAGCACTAGTGCCATGCTGGAATCGCTCCGTGATACCCACCGTTTCGTGCAGCAGAACCTGGGTGATGAAGTGTTCTGGGCGGCCAGTATGCCGTGCGAAATCGACGGTGATGAGAGTATCCCGATCGCGCAATACGGCAGCTCCAATACCGGTATGCTCAAGCACGTATACCGGCAGGGGCTGGCGGTGCGTTATGGCCGGATTATGCAGAGTATTGCCGGCGCCCACTACAATCTCTCTTTTCCCGACAGTTTCTGGCGCAAGTGGCAGCAGGTCACCGGTAACAACGACAGCCTGCAGGATTTCAAATCCGATCAGTACTTCTGGCTGATCCGCAATTTCCGCCGTCGCAGCTGGTTGCTGATGCTGTTGTTCGGGGCCTCACCGGCGCTGGATGCCAGTTTTGTTGCCAGTATGAAGCATGATCTCCGCCGCTTTGATCATCGCACCTGGTACGGGGAGCACGCCACTTCTTTGCGCATGGGCGATCTGGGGTACCACAACAACGCTCAGGCCTCCCTGAATATCTGCTTCAACGAGCTGGAGTCCTACAGCCGGACTCTGGAGCGGGCCATACACACCAACTGGCCGGCCTATGAGACCATTGGCACGCGCCGGGGCGACGACTTTATTCAGCTCAACACCAATGTGCTGCAGATCGAGAATGAGTATTACAGTGCAGTCCGCCCGAAACGCACCACTCAGCCCGGGGAGAAGCCCATTCAGGCGCTGGATGCCCGTGGTGTCGAGTATATTGAGGTTCGCTGTCTCGATCTGGACCCTTTTTCACCTACGGGGGTGACCCGGGAGCAAATCGATTTCCTGGATCTGTTCCTGCTGGACTGCCTGCTGTCTGACTCGCCGATAATCAGCGATGAGGAGTGCGAGCGTCTGGATGACAACTACAACGATGTGATTGCCTCTGGCCGCTGGCAGGATCTGAAGCTGTGTCGTGCTGGTGAACACGTGCCGGCGGGTACGGCGGCGCACGATCTGCTGCAGCAGTTGCAGCCGCTGGCCGAGCTCCTGGACAGCTGGAATCAGGGTGAAGACTACCAGTCAGCTCTCAAGGCCCAGAGTGAAAAGCTGCAGGGACAGGACTGGTCCGTGCCTTCGGCGAAAGTACTGGAAGCAATGACGGCTTCCGGCATGGGGCATCGCGACTGGGTGCAATCGATATCCAGAGAGCATCAGCAAACACTGGTTAACGAAACCCTGTCACCGCAAGTGCTGGCGGATTATCAGGCCATGACGCGGGACTCCCTGGCGGAGCAAGAATCGATTGAAGCGGCGGAGGACAAGCCGTTTGCCCGGTTTCTGGAAGATTATCTGAAGGCATGACCCTTACGGGCCATGCCTTCAGATATTACCGCTGGACGACGTATTCGGTGAAGAACACGCTGGTGATGGTCTCGTCCGTTTGCTGTTCTTCCAGAACCTGATTGATGCGCTTGGTGGCATCCTCTGCAAGCGTCTGTTGCCCTTCTTCGGAGTTTACCCATTCCGGGTCAGTCTGCTCGCCGAACAGCATGACCAGCTCATGCCGGAGTCTGGGCATGTGGGCTTCCACCGCTGGCCGGGTCGTTTCCGCCGAGGCGCGGATGGTAACGGCCGCTTTCAGGTAGCTGATCTTGCTGCCCGGCTGACCGATATGGGTCACAAAAGCCGGTTCCATGGCAATGTAGTCGGTGAACCGTTCTTCGGCCTCCTCTTCGTTTTCGGCCTGTTCAGCTTCCTCGTCCTGAGCACTTGCGGGCAACGCAAGTACCGAACATAACAGGAAAATCAGGGTCAGTAGGGCGGGTCTGTTAATGGTCATAGGATTGGGGTTCTTCATGGGTTAGGATTGTGTCCATTAATTTATGCAGTCCACATGATGATTCCGGGGTGACGTTTTGACAAGCAGATGGGTATTCGGGCTCGTTTTTCTGGTGTGCGCGGCGCTGCTTGCGACCGCTTTTTACATGGAATACGTGATGGGGCTGGAGCCCTGCCCTTTGTGCTGGTTGCAGCGGTTTGCGTTTATGGGCGTTGGTCTGGTCAGTCTGATTGCGTTTTTGCATAACCCGTCGGGCTTCGGTAATCGCGTTTATGGTTTTTTTCTGGCACTTGCAGCAGGTGCCGGTCTGGGTGTGGCGGGGCGCCAGCTCTGGCTGCAGAGTTTGCCGGCTGACCAGGCACCAGCCTGCGGCCCGTCGGTGGACTACATGCTGGATGTGCTGCCTTGGTTTGAGGTGCTTACCACGGCGCTGAGAGGCACCGGAGATTGTGCGGCGGTAGTCTGGCGCTTTCTGGGGATCAGCATACCGGGCTGGACAGCACTGTTTTTTGCTTTGTTGATTCTGGTAGGCCTGGTAATGGTGTTTCGCCGCTATCGACCAAAGAGCTGGCTGCTGCGCTGAAACAGTTGCGGGTTCGGGTAGCCATGGGGTAAGTTGATGGTTGCCAAAAACAACCATATGCGGGTCTGATGGCCAGGCTGTGGCGGTCAGAGATTGAGAGGAGACGGGTGCCATGTTGGAGAATTGCAGGAATGCCAGGGAGCGTTGGGGCGGTGTCAGTGATTTGATTGATCGCTGGCTCAAGGAGCGTCAGGAATTACTGGTTCACTATTGCGCCCTGTCTGGCGAGAGTGACCGGGAAGAGATTGAAGCATTGCAGCAGAAATGCGTTCGGCTGTGTGAGCTGTTGCTGGATTATGTGTCGGCCGGCCATTTCGAGGTTTATGAACAGTTGATTCAGGAAGCCCGTGAATTCAATGATGGCGGCCTGGAACTGGCTGCCAGAGTGTACCCGCAAATCGAGAAAACAACGGAAGTGGCCCTGAGCTTTAACGACCGGATAGACGACCAGTCTCTGAGCGCACAGAACGCAGACGAGCTTTTCGCTGAACTGTCGAAGCTTGGAGAGGCTCTGGAAAACCGGTTCGAAATGGAAGATGTGCTGATCGACCAGCTGCACAATGTTCATGCCGGCAAGCTGGAGTCAGCCTGAGTCAGAACAGGGTTGGTAGCTGAATCAGAAATGGCCCGGGAAACCGGGCCATTTTTTTTAGCGGCCGGCGAAATTATTCGTCGGGATTGACGGCCAGCAGTTCCACATCAAATACCAGGGTTGCGTTGGGGCCGATCGCCTGGTTGCCGCCCTGGCCATAGGCCAGATCGGATGGAATGTAGAGCTTGTACCGGGCGCCTTCATTCATCAGTTGCAGCCCTTCTGTCCAGCCCGGAATGACCTGGCTCAGGCCAAAGGTCACGGGTTGTCCCCGTTCCCGCGAACTATCGAACACCTCACCGCTGATCAGTTCGCCGGTGTAGTGCACCTGCACCTGATCTGTGGCTTCCGGGCTTTCACCGTCACCTTCTTCAATCACTTCGTATTGCAGGCCGGATTCGGTGGTCTGCACGCCTTCACGCTCGGCGTTTTCCGCCAGGAAGGCTTCGCCGGCTTCGCGATTTTTCTGTGCCAGCTCATTCTGCTGGCCTTGCTGCTCTTCCTGAAGTTGCTGCTGATATGCCATCAGTGCTTCCCGGATCTCGTCACGGTTCAGGCGCTGGGCCTCTTCATCGCCGGAATGACCGTGTTCGATCCCTTGCAGAAACTGCTCCATCTTCAGGTCGGGCAGATCATCGGTCATGCGCTCGCCCATCACCAGGCCCATGCCATAGCTGACTTTTTCCGCAGTGGACTCCAGTGCCGGATCTTTTGGCTCCTCCTGGGCGGTACTGCAACCGGCAACGAGGCCGGTTATGGCGATTGCTAACAGGGTTTTCTTCATGGTTGTGTCCTTTGCCGTTTCATGAACCGTTATTGGCTGGGTTGTTGTCCAGCGAAAAGGGCGCTTTATAAGGTGCTTGCCAGTCATCGCCGGACTCCCCGGGTGGGTTCTCCCGGGGAGCAGGTGCGCCTGGCTGCTCAATGGCCAGGGCATTCCATGGCCCCTGAGGCGGTGGCGTATCGGCATAATGCCAGTTACCGTCGGTATCCTGCCATTTGAAAACAACCTCGGGGCCTTCAGTGGCAATGGGTGAGGGTAGCAAGCCTTCGAAAGCGGGTATTTCCTGTGCTGTTATGCCGGCGTTCGGCTCGATAACCTGCTCCGGGTCGCCCAGGCCGAAAAAGATAAGGACCAACAACAGCCCCAACGCAGGGAATGCCAGGCGAATCAGCCATTTCATCAACATGGCGCTTGTGCTCCGGCGGGGCTGGCGGCCAGTTGCCCGGCCAGGTGTGCGAGTGTACTCCGCGTCTCCCGGGCGACGCTCCGGCCCGGCGCTGCGGCCAACAGATTTTGCTGAATGGCCTCGGTGCAATTGTCCATGGCGCCGGTCTCCGGGGTCGGTTGGTTCAGTGCCTGCCAGGCAAGGGCCAGTTCAGTTTGTTCGGCTTTCAGTTCTGCATCCGCCAGAGCCTCCCGTAGCCCCATGCATTGCTCTGAATGTCGGGGGATCGATTTTCTGACTGAGCGAATGCTACCGGTTACACGACTGCGCCACTCTGTTACCTTAGCATCCTCAACGCCAGTGAACCGCTGCCCGTTCAGCCCCAGCCAGCCGGCACAAAGGATACGGGTGACGCTCCAGCCTTTTGCCTGCAGCTCAAGGCAGGCTTCAACCACATGCGGGTTTTGCCAGCAAGTCAGCGCATAACGCCAGAGCGGGTTATCGGTTGGCAGTGCCTCCGGTACATTCAGTGGCTCAGGCTGTGGTTCAGGCTCCAGACGGGTCATGACAGGACGCATCCCTGGCGGCAATCTATTGATAAAAGAAAGCTATGTTAACGATAACCGATCTCAGTTTACAACGAGGTGGCGTCTGGTTGCTAGAAGGCGTCAACCTTACCGTTCAGCCGGGCCAG
>JAVLAV010000031.1:0-32704 GCA_031580735.1 Marinobacter sp. | reverse complement strand
ATGGTGCCCGGAGCCGGACTTGAACCGGCACGATCCGAAGATCGAGAGATTTTAAGTCTCTTGTGTCTACCAATTCCACCATCCGGGCATGAACTCTGGAGGGGAACGTTTGCTGGGCGGCAATTCTATAAGGCCCGGCGCCCTAAAGCAATTACAACGGCTTGATTGCCCTGCCTTTGTACAGATACCCGGCAATTTTGGGTGCGTTGGGCATGTACAGGTTTTCCAGTTCCTGAATTTCGAAGCCGGCGTGGGTGATCAAATCCGCGATATTCCGGTTCAGGTGGCATCCACCAGCCACTTTCTTCCAGGCTGGCGTGATACGGTGCTGCCATTTCCGGGTGGCTTCATGGGGCGCTTCACCGTGTTCCAGGAACAGCAGGTCGCCTCCGGGTTTGAGCACCCGTTTCATCTGCTCCAGGGCCTTGCGCCAGTCGGGAATGGTGCACAGGGTGAAGGTGAGCAAGACCGTATCGATGGACGCATCCGGCAGGGGGATCTGCTCACCGGGCAGGCTCAGCCACTCTACCGATACCGGGGCACGGTCAATATTCGGGATGGCTTTGCGGCGCATGCCTTCGGAGGGCTCCAGACCGTACACCATGTCTACCTGATCACGATTGTAGAATTCCAGATTCAGGCCCGAGCCCATGCCTACTTCCAGCACCCGGCCATGGGCATGCGGAACAATCTGACTGCGCAAATGCCTGACCTGGCCCATGCTGCAGGCCCTGTCCACCAGGTGTGGCAGTATCCTTTCTTCATAAAAGCGCATGTATGTTAGCCTCTACCTCAGTTTTGCTACCGTGTACTTGTTGAATATCAAGGGGTGCGACAAACTGCCCCACTCAATTTTGGCTTGTTTTCTGTAGCATCGTAACCAACTGCCGGTAATAACCAAATAACAATCAGACATAAGGTAAGGCAGCGGCTGGGCGAGTCTGGTGTAACCTGGCTCGTTTGTTGTGATTGTATGAGTTACCGGAGGTTCCCATGGAACTCGATCCCCTCATTCTATCGCGAATTCAGTTCGCGTTCGTGGTGTCATTCCACGCGATTTTCCCGGTGTTTACCATCGGGCTTGCCTCTTACATTGCCGTGCTTGAGGGCCTGGCGTTCAAAACCCGGAATCCCGTGTGGATTACGCTGTCTGCCTTCTGGACCAAGGTCTTCGCCGTTGTCTTCGGCATGGGGGTGGTATCCGGTATTGTGATGTCCTTCCAGTTCGGCACCAACTGGAGCAACTTCTCACAGGCATCCGCTAACTTCCTGGGGCCAATCCTCAGTTATGAAGTGATCACCGCGTTCTTCCTGGAAGCCGCGTTCCTTGGCGTTCTGCTGTTTGGCCGTGACAAGGTTCCGCCAGGGGTTCACCTGTTTGCCGCCATCATGGTAGCGGCAGGCACGTTTATTTCCTCGTTCTGGATTCTCTCGGCCAACAGCTGGATGCAGACCCCGGCGGGTACCGAGCTACGGGATGGCATTTTCCATGTAACCTCCTGGAGCGAGGCAATCTTCAACCCCTCTTTTCCCTACCGTTTCCTGCACATGGCGATGGCGTCGTTCCTGACCGGTGGTTTCGTGGTTGCCGGAGTTAGTGCCTGGTATCTGCTGAAAGGCCGTGAGGTTGAAGCCAACCGTAAGGCACTCTCCATGTGTTTGTGGTTGCTGCTGTTCATTGCTCCCGCTCAGCTGGTGATTGGTGATTTCCACGGCCTCAATACCATGGAGCACCAGCCCGCCAAGGTCGCTGCGATGGAAGGCAACTGGGAAACCTCCAGCAACGTGCCGCTGTTGCTGTTTGCCATTCCGGACCAGGAAAATCAGACCAACCACTGGGAACTCGGTATTCCCAGTATGGCCAGTATGATTCTGACTCATGAATGGGATGGCGTAGTACCAGGCCTGAACGAAGTGGCCGTTGAAGATCAGCCGCCGGTCGGCATTGTGTTCTGGTCCTTCCGGATCATGGTCGGCATGGGAATACTGATGATTCTGTTTGCCCTGACCGGTTTGTTCCTGCGGCCGAAAGGCAAGCTGTATGAAACCCGCTGGTACCTGCAGGGCCTGCGGTTCATGAGCATATCACCCTTTATAGCAGTGCTGACCGGCTGGTTTGTCACCGAAGTGGGCCGGGCTCCCTGGCTGGTGTACGGCATCATGAGACACTCAGAGTCGGTTACACCGTCGCTAACCGGTGGCATGGCACTGTTCACACTGATCGGATACGTGGTTGTGTATGCCCTGGTGTTTGCGTCGGGTGTCTACTACCTGATGCGGGTTCTGTACGTCGGCCTTGAAAACGACGATGAAGACGAAACGGATTCAGCCGAGCGCCCTGCCCGGCCGATCTCCGCAGCGCATGTACCGTTTGAATACGATCACCACGGCCGTGTCGCACCGGCTGATAACGGAGGGCAGTGATTATGGAACTCTTTGATCTGGCTCTCATTTGGGCATTCATTATCGGTTTCGGCATCATCATGTATGTGCTGATGGATGGGTTCGACCTGGGCGTGGGCATCCTGTTTCCCTTCGCACCATCGGAAGACGACAGAGATGTGATGATGAACTCCGTTGCCCCGGTTTGGGATGGCAACGAAACCTGGCTGGTACTGGGTGGCGCAGGCCTTCTGGCAGCGTTTCCGATGGTATACAGCATTTTCTTGCCCGCTTTGTATATTGGCGTATTCCTGTTACTGGCCGGCCTTATTTTCCGGGGTGTGGCGTTTGAGTTCCGGTTCAAGGCCCGGACCTCGCGTTATCTCTGGAACTGGGCATTTGCCGGCGGCTCCACCGTGGCGGCTTTCGCCCAGGGTGTGGTGGTTGGTGCCTATATTCAGGGCTTTGAGACCGCTAACGGGGTTTATGTCGGTGGCGCTCTGGATTGGTTAACACCTTTCACGGTGCTGACCGGCCTTGGCCTGCTTGCCGGCTATGCACTGCTGGGTTCTACGTGGTTAATACTCAAAACCGAAGGGCGACTGCAGGAATGGGCATACCGGATTACCACGCCGCTGTTGGTTGCGGTACTGGTGGTGTTCGCTATTATCAGCGGCTGGACGCCATTTGTAGACGAGATGGTTAGCGAGCGTTGGTTCTCGAACCTGAGCGTGATCTGGATTCTCCCGGTTCTGACGCTACTGTGCGCCCTGCAAATCTGGCGCTCCGTGCGTAATCGCTCTGAAGGAATGCCATTTGTAGCAACCATGGGGCTATTCATCACCACGTATCTTGGTCTGATAGTCAGCCGCTGGCCCTATGTGGTTCCACCTGAATACACTCTGTGGGAAGCCGCTTCGGCGTATGAATCCCAGTTGTTCCTACTGTTGGGGCTGCTGTTTGTGATTCCGATTGTGCTGGCCTACACCGCCTGGACCTACTGGGTCTTCCGCGGCAAGGTGCGTGCTGGCGAAGGCTACCACTGAGTGAGCAGCCAGCAGGCAGACGTTCGGCAATGGCTGTCCGGGCTTACCCGCGGCAGCCGGCGCTGGGCCCGGGCAACCGTGCTGGCCGGCACAGTGGCCGGCCTGGCCACCATCGTACAGATGGTTCTGCTGGCATGGATTGTTCATCAGGGGGTGATTGAAAACCAACCGGTTGCTTCTTTTACGCCCTGGTTCATTGGCCTGCTGGCCGCTTTGCTGGTACGTGCGCTGGCTCAGGGTTTACAGACCCGCTTTGCCGCGCGCACTAGCGAACAGGTACGCGAGCAGGCCCGGCAACAACTGAACCGGCAGTGGCAGGCCAGCGGGCCTGTGGCTCTGGCCGATGCCTCTGCCGCCTCTCTGACCCGGGAATGGCTTGACCATGTAGAAGCCCTGCATGGTTATTTTGCCCGCTTCCTGCCACAGATGACTCTGTCTGTGGTCATTCCTCTATTAATCCTGGTGCTGGTGTTCTGGCTCGACTGGCTCGCCGGCATCTTATTGTTGTTATCCGCACCGCTGATTCCGTTATTTATGGCCCTGGTGGGCATGGGGGCGGAAAAGGTGAATCAGCAACATTTCGAAATTGTCAGCCGGTTGTCCGGCCAGTTTCTGGACAAGATTCGTGGGCTGACCACGCTACAACTGTTCGGCCAGACAGCCAGTGCAAGCGATACATTGCGCCGGCGTTCCGACCAGTACCGCAAAATCACCATGAAAACGCTGAAGGTGGCCTTTCTGTCATCGGCGGTGTTGGAGTTTTTCTCTTCCGTAGCCATTGCCGTTATCGCGATTTACATCGGCTTTGGCTTGCTGGGCTACATCGAATACGGGCCAAGCCCGGATCTCACCCTGTTTTCCGGCCTGCTGATTCTGCTGCTGGCACCGGAATTCTTTCAGCCCTTGCGCACGCTTTCCCAGTATTACCACGACCGGGCATCCGCGATGGGCGCGGCAGCAGAAATTCTGGAGCGTTTACAACAACCGGCAGAATACCGGCAAACGTCAACTGAGAGCCCTGATTCCGCAGAGCGGGATGTCATAAGTTTGCAAAGCGTCACGATTCGCCACGGCGACGGCCCGGCGGTTATTGAAAACCTTGATCTCACCATCCAGAGCGGTGACATCGTGGCACTTACCGGCGCTACCGGCAGTGGCAAGTCGTCTCTGTTGCACTTGATGGCCGGCTTTGTAAAACCGGAATCAGGCTCCGTTGCAGTATTCGGTGACCCGGCCGGGGTCACGCCATTCGGCTGGCTGGGCCAGAAGGGTTTCTGGATACAGGGCTCCTGGGCCGACAATCTGCGGCTGACCACGCCAGAGGCTTCAGACGCAGCCATTAAGCACGCGCTGCAACAGGTAGGCCTAGGCAGTCTGGTCGCCAGCCGGGAACAAGGTATTTACAGCACGGTGAGCGAAGGCGGCCTGGGGTTGTCCGGGGGACAGGCCCGCAGGCTCAGCCTGGCGCGGATTTTTCTCGCCGATTATGAGCTCATTCTGCTGGACGAGCCCACCGCCGGGCTGGATGAAGACTCCGAGCAACACATCATCGAAGCGCTACGAAAGCTTTGTGAACAGGGAAGAACCCTGGTGTTTTCCACCCACCATAGCGCCCTGCTCTCACTAGCTGACCGGGTGCTTGTCGTTAGTCGTGGGGAGGTTCGGGATGCGTGAATTGCGCCCCTGGCTTGAGCTGATCTTCCGCCATCGTGGCCGCCTGGTTCTAGGCGGAGCGCTTATTCTGGCAACACTACTATCCGGCATTGCACTGTTGGCGGTGTCTGGCTGGTTTCTGACCGAAACCGCCGTGGTGGGCCTGCTGCTGGCAGCGGGTACACAGGCCTATATCAATCTGTACGTGCCCGGCGGTGCCATTCGTTTTTTCGCGGTTTCCCGAACGGTGTTCCGGTATCTGGAGCGGGTGTATAACCACAACCTGGTGCTGCAGCTGTTAACGGATATCCGGGTTGCCCTGTTTGATCGACTCTCAGCCGCTGGCCACCAGCAAAGAGGCGACAAAAGCGGCGCCCAGTGGTTGTCACGCCTGACGGCCGATGTTGATGCACTCGATACTCTGTATCTACGGCTTATTGCGCCCACGGCACTGGCGGGTGTTGTCACTGCGTTGCTGTCCGGGCTGGCGTGGCTGCTGTTCAGTGGTCCGGTTGCACTGGTTATTCTGGTGGTTCTCTCGGTCGCGTTGTTGCTCGCGACAGCGGCGGTCTTCATTGGCACCCGGCGATTATCGGCACGCCTGAACGATCAGCAGGAAGCCTTGAGAGGCGAAGTTATCGAACATCTGGAAGGCTATGCAGAGCTTTCAGCAGCCGGAAGAATCGACAAGCACGCCTCCGGGCTGATGGCCCGGGCGCAGCAACTGTCGGGCGCTCAGGCGACGGTCGATACCCGCGTGGGCTGGCACAACGCGTTGACCACCTTGTTGGTGAATATATCTGCCGTGCTTGCGCTCTGGCTTGGCTTTGCGCTGTTTGAACGAGGGGAGGTTTCAGGGCCGGTATTGGTGCTGTTGCCCATTGCCCTGCTCGGGCTGGGTGAAATCTATGGCATGCTGCCGGAAGCTTTCGGAAAATTCGGAGCCACTGAGGCGGCCGCCCGCCGGCTGAATCGCGACGTGTCGCCGGCAATGGCAGCGTCCCGCTCCAAACACAACGAATTACCAGAAGGCGTAGCGATGAAAATGGATGAGACCAGCATCGGCTATCCAGGTTATGAGCCATTGCTGAATCACTTTTCATTGCAGCTTGAATGTGGAGACACCCTGGGCATCGTGGGCGCTTCCGGCAGCGGAAAGTCTTCACTTGCCGATACTCTGGCAGGCGTTATCGCGCCGCTGAAAGGCAGCGTGGCCGCCCTTCCCTGTGCCTACCTGACACAAACCACCATGGTTTTCGAAGACACCGTGAAGGCGAACCTGATGCTCGGCAACCCTGCCGCTACCGACGCTGAATTCTGGCGGGTACTGGAAATGGTGGAACTGGCGGACCGCTTCGCCCTGGAGCCGGATGGCCTGGAAACCTGGCTGGGGAGTGGTGGCAATCGGTTATCAGGTGGAGAAGCCCGACGGCTTGTGCTGGCACGGGTGCTGCTGAGTGCCGCACCGCTGGTAATTCTGGACGAACCCTTCACCGGCGTGGATGCCAAAACCCGGGCGCGTATTGCACCGCAGATCAAACACTGGCTCGATGGCCGCACCGTGATATGTCTGGGGCACGGGCCGGAGGCCTTGTTGGCCGCCGACCGCATGCTCTACCTGAGCTGAACCAATCAGCGCGTCTCGAGCACCTCGAAGGTCAGACCGGCATGGCTGGTCAAACGCTCAACCAATTTGCCATTCATCGCTGAGGCCGGTGTCCAGAAACCGCCGGCCACGTCATCCTTGATATCAAAGGCCAGGCAAAGCCCGGCCTGGCCCAGCATCTTGCCAGTAGAACCATAACCCGGATCCCGGTCGCCGGTGACTTTGGTGATAATCGCCTTGTCATCCGCCGTGCGCCCGATAAAGCGGAGATCATAAAAGCCTTTATCCTGGTCTTCCTGGCTGGGCCCCTGCCCCGGCTCCGGTACCAGTTTCTCCACCAGCCAGCGCGAAGGTTTGATGGCTGACGCCATTACAAAAGTTCCCAGGGCGGCGGTTACACCGTAAGCCGTCAGTCGCCCTTTGGAGCCACGGCCCGTCATCATCGCTTCATCGTAAGTGAATTCCTTACCATACCTGGCGTTTTGCAGCGCATTGGAGCGGTGGACTACCCGGGTATTGATGGTGCTCATGACAAAAGGTGCCAACCAGGCGTTGAAATCCCGGTCGAATTCGGCTGACTTCAGTGCCGGCTGCCGGGTATGCGAACGGTGCTCCGGCGGGCACAGAGAAAACGGGTTGGCCAGCTCCTTGCGCAGCTTCGGATCTGCCGCGGCTTCTTTCGCCACGTTGATCATGGAGGCAAAAGTACCGCCGGAAAGGCCGCCCTTCGCCACTTTTACCCGCATACGAACATTCAGGCATGGCTCACCGAATACTTCTTCCGCGTTTTTCTGCAGAAACCAGACGCCCAGATCGGAAGGAATGGAGTCGAAACCGCAGCAATGCACAATCCGGGCGCCGGACTCTTGCGCCTGTTCTTCGTACTTGCTGATCATCCGGCGAATCCAGTGCACCTCACCGGTCAGGTCGCAGTAATCAGTGCCAGTGGTGGCACAGGCTTTGACCAGTGGCTCGCCATAGAGTGCATACGGCCCTACGGTAGAAATCACCACGCGGGTCTGCTCGCACAGCGAACGCATCGCGTCTTCATCGCCGGCGTCGGCCACGATGACCGGAAGATTCTCCGCGCCACTGCCCAGCTCAGTTTTCAGCGCATCCAGTTTTGCGCTGGAGCGCCCGGCAATGGCCCAGTTCACGGACTGCCCGGTGCCGCAGGTCTCAAAAAGATAACGGCTGAGGATTTTGCCGACGAAACTGGTGGCGCCGAACACCACGAGGTCATACGGAGCTTCGGATTGGTTGCTCATAGCAATGTGCCCTGTTGTTGTTATCAAGTATTGTCGCTGACACTCCGTTTCCAACAAAAAAGGCACCCGCAGGTGCCTTCTTTCAGAACATGCCGAAGATCAAACGACCTTCTTCAGTTCTTCTTCCAGCTGCGGAATAGCTTCAAACAGATCCGCGACCAGGCCGTAATCGGCCACCTGGAAGATCGGGGCGTCTTCGTCTTTGTTGATCGCAACGATCACCTTGGAGTCAGACATGCCAGCCAGGTGCTGGATGGCACCGGAGATGCCAATCGCCATGTACAGCTGTGGCGCAACGATTTTGCCGGTCTGGCCGACCTGCATATCGTTAGGCACAAAGCCGGCATCAACGGCTGCACGGGAAGCGCCAACAGCAGCTCCCAGTTGATCAGCAATGCCTTCCAGCATTTTGAAGTTCTCACCGTTCTGCATGCCACGACCACCGGAGATAACCACACCGGCAGAAGCCAGGTCCGGACGGTCAGACTCGGCTTTCTGCTCGCTCACGAAGACAGACAGCCCGGCATCCTTGACGATGTCCAGTTGCTCAACAGCGGCAGAGCCGCCCTCAGCCGCAACGGGGTCAAACGCCGTCGGACGAACGGTCACAACTTTGATGCTATCGCTGGATTGAACGGTGGCAATGGCGTTACCGGCATAGATCGGGCGCACGAAGGTGTCGGCCGATTCCACGCGCATGATGTCGGACACCTGAGCCACGTCCAGCAGCGCTGCAACGCGCGGCATGAAGTCTTTGCCCGTGGTACCGGCGGCAGCCAGAATGTGGCTGTAGGCCTTGCCCACTTCAGCAACCAGCTCGCCCAGGTTTTCCGCCAGGAAATGGCCATAGGCGGCGTTGTCGGCCACCAGCACCTTGTTCACGCCCTCGGCCTTGGCAGCAGCTTCAGCGACGGCGCCTACATTTTCACCGGCAACCAGTACATCAACGTCTCCGCCGATGGCTTTGGCAGCCGCTACAACATTCAGGGTAGCCTGCTTCAGGCTACTGTTGTCGTGTTCAGCAATTACCAGGATGCTCATTCAGATCACCTTCGCTTCGTTCTTCAGTTTGTCCACCAGCTCGGCTACATCAGCTACCTTGATACCACCCTGGCGCGCTGCCGGAGCTTCAACTTTCAGGGTAGACAGACGCGGGGCAAGCTCTACACCCAGATCGGCGGGGCTTGTGGCTTCCAGCGGCTTCTTCTTGGCCTTCATGATGTTCGGCAGAGAAGCGTAGCGTGGCTCGTTCAAACGCAGGTCTGTGGTAACAACCGCCGGCAGGTTCAGGCCAACAGTGACCAAACCGCCGTCTACTTCGCGGGTTACGTTAACTTTGTCGCCTTCAACAACCACTTCCGAAGCGAACGTGCCCTGGCCCATGCCGGTCAGCGCAGCCAGCATCTGGCCGGTCTGGTTGTTGTCAGAATCGATGGACTGTTTACCCAGAATCACCATTTTGGGCTCTTCTTTCTCAACCACTGCCTTCAGAAGTTTGGCCGCCTCGAGGGACTGCACTTCTTCATCGGTTTCTACGTGGATACCGCGGTCAGCGCCCAGTGCCAGAGCGGTACGAATCTGCTCTTGTGCAGCCTTGGGACCAATAGAAACCACCACGATTTCACTGGCAACGCCCTTTTCTTTCAGGCGAACCGCTTCTTCAACTGCGATTTCGCAGAACGGGTTCATTGCCATCTTGACGTTGGCGAGGTCTACACCGGTGTTGTCCGGCTTGACGCGCACCTTCACGTTGTAGTCGATAACTCGTTTTACAGCGACCAGAACCTTCATAGATTCCTCGTTCTTCTACGATGGGTTTAATAGATAAGCCAGGTTGACCCGACCTTGCAATGAGACGATACTAAAAATCGACTCAAAACACACCATGTTTCAGTGTTATTCGTACAATGCCAAAGGTAATCGCGAATTTCAAACAAACGTTTGTTTGATTTCTGAAATGCGTTATCCTTTTGCGTAAACAAGACCCATTAAAGTAGTTTGAGGAGACCAACGTGGAACGCGAATCGATGGAATTTGATGTTCTGATCGTCGGCGGAGGCCCGGCAGGGCTGTCTGCAGCCTGCCGCGTGATGCAGCAGGCACAGGAAACCGGCGAAGAACTGACTGTGTGCGTAGTAGAGAAAGGTTCCGAAATCGGTGCGCATATCCTCGCCGGTACCGTGTTCGAGCCTACGGCTCTGAACGAACTCTTTCCGGACTGGAAAGAAAAAGGTGCCCCCCTGAACACCCCGGTAACCCGCGATGACATTTTCCTGTTCAAAAGCCAGGAAAATGCCACCAAGCTTCCCAATGGTCTCGTGCCGAAGAACATGCACAACCACGGCAACTACATTATCAGCCTGGGGAACCTGTGCCGCTGGCTGGCTGAGCAGGCTGAAGAACTGGGCGTAGAGGTCTATCCTGGTTTTTCTGCCGCCGAAACCATCGTTGAAGATGGCCAGGTAAAAGGCATTATTACCGGCGACATGGGCGTAGCCCGCGATGGCAGCGAAAAAGACGGCTTTATGGCAGGCATGGAACTGCGGGCCAAGTACACCCTGTTTACCGAAGGCTGCCGTGGCCATCTGGGCAAACGTCTGATCAACGATTTCAAGCTCGACGAAGGCAAAGATCCTCAACACTACGGTCTTGGCATCAAGGAGTTGTGGGACATCGACCCGGCGAAACACGAGCCGGGCCTGGTGGTTCACACCACCGGCTGGCCACTGAGCGAATCCGGTTCTACCGGCGGCTCTTTCCTGTATCACCTGGAAGGTGGTCAGGTGTATGTGGGGCTGATTTCCGATCTTTCCTACAGCAACCCCCATATGAGCCCGTTTGAGGAATTCCAGCGCCTGAAGCTCCATCCGGAAATCAGGAAATACCTGGAAGGCGGCAAGCGCGTGGCCTACGGCGCCCGTGCCATTGCCAAGGGTGGCTACAATGCCCTGCCCAAGATGAGCTTTCCGGGTGGCCTGCTGCTGGGCTGTGATGCCGGCACGCTGAACAGCTCCAAGATCAAAGGTTCCCACACCGCCATGAAATCCGGCATGTTGGGCGCAGAAGCCGTGTTCGAGGCGCTGAAGGAAGGCAAGAACGGTGAGGAGATCACCAGCTTCCAGGAGCGTTTCGAGGACAGCTGGCTGTTCAAGGAGCTATACGCAGAGCGTAACTTCGGCCCGGCCATGCACAAGTTCGGCAATATCGTGGGCGGCGCCATTGCCTTCTTCGAGCAGAACATTTTGCGTGGCAGCCTGCCGATGACGTTCCACGATACCACGCCGGATTACGCCACCATGAAGCCGGCGTCCGAGTGCAAGAAGATCCAGTATCCAAAGCCGGATAACACACTGACCTTCGACCGTTTGTCTTCGGTGTTTATTTCCAACACCAACCACGAAGAAGATCAGCCGGTGCACCTGAAGCTGACCGACCCGGAGATCCCGATCACAGAAAACCTGCCGAAATACGACGAGCCCGCGCAGCGCTACTGCCCGGCCGGTGTATACGAGGTGGTGGAAGCGGATGACGGCAGCGGCAAGCAGTTCCAGATCAATGCCCAGAACTGTGTGCACTGCAAAACCTGCGACATCAAAGACCCGGCCCAGAACATTACCTGGGTAACGCCGGAAGGTGGCGGTGGGCCGAATTATCCGAATATGTAAAGACATTTAGCCACTAAATCCACGAAAGAACACGAAATAAAAAACAGCAAAAAAGCGTTTATTTTTTAGTGTTCTTTAGTGGATTTCGTGGCAAAAAATATTTGATCTTTATCGGTTAAACATAAAAAAACGGCTCCCTCGGGAGCCGTTTTTCGTACAACCTTACGAAGCTATCAGTGAGCGTGACCGTGCTCTTGCTCTTCGTCGGTTGCTTCGCGGGCTTCTACAACTTCTACGTCGAAGTGCAGAGTTTCACCAGCCAGCGGGTGGTTGGCATCGATGGTGACGGTTTCGTCGCCAACTTCTACCACACGCACGATCTGGGGGCCGCCCGGAGTCTGGGCCTGGAACTGCATGCCCGGCTCGATGGTATCTACGCCTTCGAACGCAGAAAGCGGAACCGGCTGAACCAACTCTTCGTTGACTTCGCCGTAGCCTTCAGCAGGCTCTACAGATACTTTAACCTGATCGCCGGCGTCCTTTTCGTTAAGCGCACTTTCCAGTCCACCGATAATGTTTTGTGCACCTTCCAGATAAGACAGCGGCTCGCGGCCTTCTACACGGGAGGAATCCAGTTCTTCTCCCTGGTCGTTGGTGAGCGTGTAATGGATGGTGACAACACGAGGTTGGGCCATGTGATCTCCTTGCCTGTCGCAATGACTGTGTATTTGGATAAATGGGCGATCGAAAGTGATCGTGAACAGCCGGACTGCACAGAGGAACTAACGACCACCTGCCTCGTTATAGAGCCAGGCTCGTAACAAGCACGAAAGTACAGTCTAACAAGTGAAAGACTGCGTTTTCTACCTTATTTATAGAGGCACAATCGGGCTTTTCAACCGCTCTTCGAGATTTTCCAGAAATTTCCCTGGCTGAATACCCCGTGCCAGCATTCGCCGTCAACTTCACGCTCTTCCACCAGCTCCGCGAGTTCGTAGAAGGCAGGGCTGAGCAGGCGGGCTTCAGCACCATGACGCACAAACACTAATGGCCGTGGTTCATCGCTGCCCGGGTAGTGGTCAACAACCAGGGGGTGTTCATCACCGATGTCGAGGTTTTCGCCCATATTCGTGGTGACTGACAGCACCTGATCCTGCCCTTCACCGCGCACGGTCAGAGAGTGTGCCAGCAGCGGGGTATCTTCTACCTGAATGCGCCACTTCTCTACCGGCGTAATCAGATAATATTCGCCGTCTTCTTCTTTTCTCAGGATCGTTGAAAACAGTCTGACAGCTGATTCGCGGCCAATGGGGTGCCCTTCGTAAAGCCACTGGCCATCCCGGGTGACGATCAGGTCCATATCGCCAGTCAGTTTCGGGTGCCAATTCTCGATGGCCGGAGCGGCTTTGGGGGTAATGTTCTGCTCAACGTTTTTAACAATATGATCTGGATTCATAATAGAAAGATCAGGGCAGAAACTGGGATTTCAAGTCGGCGCAGCCCGGACCAACCACGGGCATGTCCAATGCAACCGCCTGGGATGGCATGAACGGTATGCCCCGACGATGGCCATCTATCAGCAGAGTGGACAGAGCACCAACAAAGGGCATGTGCGAGACAATCATTAAAGGCGAGACGTGGTTTTCCAGCAGCGCGTCAAGACAGCGTCCGGGGTCGTCATCGGGCGTAATGAAGAACTTTTCCTCGACTGGACAGTTCAGCACTTCGGCGATAATGGCGGCGGTCTGCCGGGCACGGATGTAAGGGCTGCACCAGATCAGTTCCGGGCGAAAGGGTGATTCGGCAATTTCGGCGGCAACTGCGCCAACATCGCGACGCCCCATTTCCGTCAGTTCGCGCTGTTGATCAATGCTGTGCCAGCCGGCTTCGCCGTGGCGCATGATGATAAGGTTCATCACGCTCTCCCCTGCCCGGGCACCATTAACCGGTTATTCCTGAATGGTGCGTGGAAGAATGAACTCCACATCAGAATTCTGAACGGCCATCATCAGGCTATTGATGACGGCGTTGATGGAAGCGCCTTCGTAAACAATCTCGTACAGACCGCGAACCAGGGGCATATAGATACCGATCGATTCGGACTTTTCCCGAACCAGCTTCAATGTGTAGATGCCCTCGGCCACCTGGCCAAGTTCCTCAACTATCTCATCCAGTTGCCGGCCTTTTCCGATGGCATAGCCAACCCGGTAGTTCCGGCTCTTGTTGGAGGTACAGGTGGCGATCAGGTCACCAACCCCGGCCAGTCCCATGAACGTCATGGGATTGGCACCCAGACTGACTGCGAACCGGCTCATTTCCGCCAGCCCACGGGTAATCAGCATGGCCCGGGCGTTTTCTCCCATATTCAGAGCAGAACCCAGCCCGGCAACAATGGCGTAGATATTCTTCAGCGCGCCGGCCAGCTCAACGCCATAAACGTCAACGTTGGCATAAACCCGGAAATATTCGCAGCCCAGCAACTCCTGAACGATGCGACGAACATCCGGGTCTTTGGCGGCAATGACAGTGGCCGTCAGTTCCCGGTTAACGATTTCGCCGGCGAGGTTCGGGCCACTAAGCACACCTGAGCGGCAGCGCGGAATCTCTTCAAGGAGAATCTCGCTCATCAGCTTAAAGCCTTGTTCCTCAATGCCTTTGGTCAGACTGACCACCACCTGACCATCGTGGAATTCGTGACTGTGTTCGCGGATAAGAGGACGGAACGCCTTGGACGGCATTGCAACAAAGACCACATCGGATTTTTGCAATGTGCCGGCGAGATCAGTCGTAGGCTTAATGTCGCCTTCCAGGCGGACATCCGGCATGTAGCGCTTGTTGATGCCTGTTGTCCGGATTTGTTCGGCCTGGGCCGGGTCGCGCATCCAGAAGTGCACACGATGGCCATTTTCACCAAGAACCTTGGCCATCGCGGTTCCGAAGCTGCCACCGCCAAGCACGGCCACATCATGAGAAGTCGCCCCTTTGTCGTGGGACGCTGCATTATCAGGCATAAAATTTCCGCTTTCGCTGTCGGGCGGTTTTTGGGAAGCCGGGAACCGGGGGTATCAGCCGGCTTCCTCGCATTCGAGAGCTCGCACCAGGTTCTTGAACTCCTCCCGGTTTTTACTGTTCATGCCCATCAGTATCCTGTGGGCATCCAGCACCTTGTCTCGGACCTGTTGCTCACTGGCTTTGAGGACCGGAATTTCTTCCAGTTCCTCAATGCGTGACGCAGGCTCACTGACAATGATGAATATCTTGTCGAAGCCCATCGAGGTAACAATGCGGGTAATATCAGGGTTGGTCGAGATCAGGGTTGGCAGGAACTGGCTTTGCTTTTTTGCGGCCAAAGCGATTTTGGCCAACAGCCCCAGGGTGGTGCTGTCGATGATATCGGTTTCTGTCAGGTCGATCACGACCGTTTTGAATTCGGGGTCGCGAGTAATCGACTCGGCCAGATCATCCAGCGTTGAACAAAGGTTCAACCGGATTTCGCCAATAAACTTTAAGACGTATATTCCCTGCTTGTCTGCTTGCAGGATTTTATAACCAGCCATTTTCACACTGCCACTAGGTAGAGGACGTGTTATCCGAACCTTCTATGGTATCGGTTACCGATACTAACGCGATGTCGTCCGGCAGCTCCGAGATCTGGTCAAGACCCAGAGCGTCGCTCAACGATGCGATAGTGTGACTACCTCCTGAAACGAGTTCAAGTAGTGTCTTCTCCTTTTCATCCAGGGATTTCGCGGCAATCACCTCGAGAATCCCGTCAGAGAACAGGATTAATCGGAAAGGTCTGTCCAGTGATATACGATACACTTCCCATTCCGGGTCTTCGAAAATACCGACAGGAAGCCCGTTACCTTCCAGAAAGCGGGTTTCGCCATCGGCAAACGAAATAATGGGCATGGGAAAATGAGCGCCTACGGCGTAGTCCAGTACCCGCTCGGAAATGGTGATAATGCCCACAAAAACCGTGACATGCTTGCCCAGACCGGTGTCCAGAAGTTCCGCATTGATACGCTCAAGAAAGAGATTCGGGCAAAGGATTTCAGAACTGGACTGGCGCCTGAGATTGCGCTGCAAACGGTTAGTCAGGTTTTTCAGCAGCACGGTCACAAAAGCCGAGCTGGCACCGTGGCCGGAAACATCGGCGATATAGACCAGAACCTTGTCGTCGCTCAGCTTGAAGTAGTCGAGAAAATCACCACTCAGGTATAAAGAAGGCTTGATCAGGTGATCAACCTGAAGGCCCGCAAGGCGAAGATCTTTATCCGGCAGCATCTTAAGCTGTACTTTGCGGCCGGCATTCTGATCCGCCCGGAGCTCGGCAATGCCGCCGCGCAGTTCCCGATTGGTGTCTTCCAGCTCCTTGCGGTAAAGCCGGTTCAGCCGGTTGATTCTCACCCGGTCGAACAGCTTTTCAATAACGTCATCCAGGGCAATCTTGTCTTCGTGGCAAGGCTTGAGCACCACATCCGTGGCCCCCGCTCGAAGGGCGTTGACAACATCAGCACTGAGCGTGCTTTTGGTACAGGCCACCAGGGGAACGTAATGCCCCGCGTTCTCCAGTTTTCTGGATAACTGTTGAATAGCCTCCGGCGAAAGGTCTGCAAAGATGACATCCGGGATGTTACCGTCTGGCGCCACACTGACATCCGCCAGCTTCGAGTGGACGGTTACATAGAAACCTTTGAGCTCGAGGTACCGGGAAAGGTCTGCACGGGCCTGCTCGTCAGCATCGATAATCAGTATGCGCTCGGTGCGCGATGTCATGTTGATTGCCCTAACCTGCCAGCGGTAAAAGAGAATTTGCCTGCATATCGCCTATTCTGGCATGCCTCTGTGATATAACAAGGCCGATGAGATCAATTCGGGAGTATTGAAACCATGCGACGTGCCGTTAACGACCTGCTCGGAGCCTACGACAAGCTGATTATGGACCCGGTGCACGGCGGCATTCCATTGTACCGCCACGAAATTCAGGTGATTGACCACCCGCTGTTCCAGCGTCTGCGTAACATCTGCCAGAACGACATTCTGAGCCTGGTATTCCCCGGCGCCACCCACTCCCGGTTTCTTCACAGCATCGGCGTTATGCATGTAGGCACGCGCATGTTCCGCTCCATGATCGACGCCTACCTTCGGGAACGACAGTTGAGCGAACGAACGGATCTCGGGCTGAGCCAGCTGGACGCCATCGATTACCTGGCCAAAACCATTCGCCTGGCCTGCCTGCTGCACGACAGCGGCCATTCCAGTTTCTCCCACCAGTTCACCCAGGCCCGGCGTATCCGGGATCTGATGTCCCGGCCCGAGCGCTTCCGCGATCTCTGGGAAGGCGCGGATTATCACGACTATTTCCGCGAAGAACCCGCGGAACTGGAACATGAACACTATTCTGTGCGGGTTGCCCACGACGTACTGGCAGCAGTGGATCTGGAAAGCGCCGGGCTTAATGCCGTTGATGTCATCGGCATTATGGAAACCACCGAAGTCCAGCCCAGCGACGCCTTTTGCCGCCATGCGGAAACCTTCTGGAAATTCATCGCCGGTGATGACGCCATTGCCGGCAGCATTGCCTCTCAGGATGTTCCGCGACTGGTGATGGACTTGCTGGCATCCATTGTCTCGGGCGAGATTGATGCTGACCGGGCCGATTACATGCTGCGGGACGGCTTCCACAGCTCAGTAACCATCGGCGGCTTCAACCTGGACCACCTGTTGAGCAACCTGCGCTTTGGCTGGGAAGTGTCCGAGCCCTGGATGGGCCTGGCCATTACCGAGAAAGGCCTGGGCGCGCTCGAAGACTTTGTTTACAGCCGCTATCAGATGTACCGGAAGGTTTATGCCCACAAAACCGCCCTGGGTTTTGACTGGCTGTTACGTGAGGCCATTAACGAAGTGCTGGAAGATCCGGAAAACTTTGAGTGGATCGACACCTGCCTCAGCGACATGCAGTATTTTGCCGAACTGACCGACAACTTTTTCTGGGAGGCCTTCCGGAAAGTGGCACGCCGCCAGCCGAAAAGTTACTCGTTCTGCATCGTCAACCGGGTGAAACTGCGGCATCTGGATACCCGGGAGAATCTCGATGGCTCTGGCATGCAGGCACACAGCAACTGGCTGGCTGGCCAGCTGAGTCTCGATTCGGCCGAGGTCGTCACCTGCTCCATGCGTGCCCGGTTCTCCAACATTCAGGATAATTTTGACGGCATCAAAGTGCTGCTGAGAAATCCGATAACCCGTGAGCGGTCGCTGAAGAAGATAACGGATGTCAGCGCCTTCTTCTCCAAATTTGGCGACGGCACCATCACGCACTTCTACCAGCGCCCGGAAGTGGCCAACGGCACACCTCCGGATCTCACGGAGTAATAAAAAGAGCAATAAAGAGCTCCCCGGGCCGTACGAGGAGAGTCAGCCGCGCTTGATCGCTGCCACCAGGCGGTCAGCGCTTTCCCAGGCCCCTTCCACGCGTCCACCGGCAAGCCAGTCACCAGCCAGTCCCACGCCCTGTTCGGCATCCAGAATATAGCCCGGGCAGGCGCCGTCGGTTGAACGTGCGTAAAGCCAACGGTGGGTGAAGCTCTCGACCACATCGCCACCGTATCCGGTCAGATCCCTGAAAGCGCCGAGCAGTCGCTCTGCAATAAGGTCCGGCGCGGTCTCCAGGTGATGATTTGTCCACTCTGGTGTGGCGTGCAATATCCACCACGGACCACCCCGCTCCCGGCCGGGCTTGGACGAATTGTTGGCGACCCAGTAGAGCGCATCACTGTTCGGGCGCATACCTTCGTAACCTAGCGGTACAGAGCCTTCCAGCTTCGCTGCCACGGTCCAGCACGGCAGCATCTGACCGGCCGAGTTCGAAATCTTGTCGGCAATGGGCGCCAGACCACTGTGTTCAAGAATTTCCCGGGCCTGGGCGGGTGGCGCAGTAATGACAACCTGATCAAAAAGACCATGATCCTTACCCTCCGTGCATATCAGTCGCCACTGATTCTGCTCGCGAACCAGGCGGGCAATACGTACCGAGGCTTCCACATCTACATGTTCAGACAAGGCCCGGGAAATCGCCGTCATTCGGGGCACCCCAACATAGCGGGCCTCCTCTGGAAACGGCTGCCATCCCTCATCCGGATGCTGAAAACCGAAACGCCCGGGCCAGAGGCCGAAGGTGCCTTCTCCCGCCCATTGCTTGAGGAATTGATGGAACTCCGGGTTACGGATCGTGAAATACTGCGCCCCGATATCCGCAGAATCGCCATTTCCCGCCCGCTTGGACGACAGACGCCCGCCCGGACCACGGCTTTTCTCGAACACTCGCACCTGATGGCCCTGCTGCAAGAGCGAAATGGCAGAAACAAGTCCTGCCAACCCTGAACCGATGACGGCAACGGTGCGTATCATTGGAACATCTGAACAACTATTTGGCATGATGAATTATGATCCAAGTGAGTAACTGGCTGACAAACATTTTGAGGTGGTTCGATTCCGAAGCTGGATCAGATCACCTGGACACCAGTTCCAGAACGTTTAATCTATTAAGAGTACTGCCCTTTATCGGGCTGCATCTGGCTTGTTTGCTGGCTCTTGTGACCGGAGTCAGCACTTTCGCGGTGGTTTTTGCCATCGCGTTTTTTATTCTCCGCATGTTTGCCATTACCGGGTTTTACCACCGTTACTTCTCCCATAAAACCTTTAAAACCAGCCGGACCGCACAATTCGTGTTTGCGGTACTCGGTGCCAGTGCCGCCCAGCGAGGGCCGCTCTGGTGGGCCGCGCATCATCGCCACCATCATCAGTATTCCGATCAACCTGAAGACCTGCACTCTCCGCATCAAGGTGGTTTCTGGTGGTCTCACGCTGGCTGGTTCACCTGCGACGCGGGCTTCATGATGAACGAAAAGCGCGTTCGGGACTGGCTGCAATTCCCCGAACTGCGCTTCATTAACCGCTTCGACTCGCTGGTGCCGGCCGTTTTTGCAGCTTTGATTTACCTGCTCGGCGAGGCGCTTGCGCTCTGGGCACCCGGACTGAACACCAATGGCCTTCAGTTACTGGTCTGGGGATTCTTCATCTCCACCGTTGTGCTGTTTCACGCCACGGTGTCAATCAACTCGCTGCTCCACGTCTGGGGCAAACGCCGGTTCGAAACCGACGACGACAGCCGTAACAACTTCTGGCTGGCCCTGATCACCCTGGGTGAAGGCTGGCACAACAACCATCACCGTTGGCCGCGGTCAGTACGCCAGGGCTTTCGCTGGTACGAGATAGACATTACCTGGTACGGACTATGGCTATTATCCAAGCTTGGCATTGTCTGGGACCTGAACCCCATTCCTGACCACATCCGGGAAGAAGCCCGGCAACTCGACAATCAGAAGAGGACTCGCTCATGACCTCCCCCGCCTCATCTGTTGAAGTCGGCTCGCAGGACGCAGTGGTACCCATGGTATTGGATAACTTCTGTCAACTGTTCAACGAACTCGACAAGGGTAATCTGCACAAGCTGCAGGAAGTGTACAGTGAAGACATTCACTTCCAGGACCCTTTCAGTCAGGTTTTCGGCCTGGACGCACTGACGGAATACTTTGCCGGAGCCTACAACAACGTGATCAGCTGCTGCTTCCGTTTTGGCGAACCCATCATCCGGCACGGCCATTGTGCCATTCCCTGGGTCATGGAGTTACGCCATAAACGCATCCGCGGAGGCCAGATGGTGACGGTCGATGGCATCAGTCATCTGGACATCCGCGATGGGCGCGTGTGTTACCACCGGGATTATTTCGACGCCGGCCAGTTGCTTTACGAAAACCTGCCATTGCTGGGTGGCCTCATTCGCCGGATCCGGGAGCATGCAGGATGAGCAAACGTTTGAGCACTCCAACGAATATCTGGCTCACAGGCGCTTCATCGGGCATTGGTGAAGCACTGGTGCATGAACTCGCCAGCTGCGGCCATAACCTGATTGTAACCGGCCGTCGCCAGCAGGCGCTGGATTCGCTGGCCGACCATTTCCCGGAACGCATCGCCACGGCTGCCGCTGACACCACCAACGTGGACGATCTGGCCCGGATCAGCGATGACCTGAATCATTTCGGCGATCTGGACATGGCCATCCTCAACGCCGGCACCTGCCAATACCTGGAAATTGCCGATTACGACAGCCGGGTGATTGAAGCTAACATCACCACCAACGTGCTGGGCACGGCCCGAAGCCTGGACATTGCCCTGCCGGCCTTACGGGCAACCCGGGCGAAAGGCAAGCCTGCCACGCTGGTGATTGTCAGCTCCTCCGCCTGGTGGTTCCCGTTCGCCCGTGCCGAGGGCTACGGTGCCTCAAAAGCCGCGCTCAGCTACTTTGCGCACGCGCTTCGCGCTGACCTGGCCGCGGAAGGCATTGACGTGGTTGTTGTGTCACCCGGTTTCGTAAGAACGCCTCTGACCGACCGAAATGATTTCGCCATGCCCTTCATCATCGATGCGGAAGACGCAGCACAGCGTATACGCAGCGGCCTTGATCGCGGCAAAACAGAGATTGCCTTCCCACGGCCGTTTATCTGGCTGATGAAGGTGTTCAGTGCGTTACCACAGAGCCTGACCGACCGCCTTGCCGCCAGAATGGCGCGGAATACCGATTCTTGAACCCTATCAGCCCAAGGAAACACGAACAGATGAATCAGGATCGTCAGCGTATTGCTGTCATCGGTGCCGGCGTGTCCGGCCTGACCGCAGCCTGGCTGCTCAGTGAAAAACACGACGTTGAGCTGTTTGAAGCCGGCGACTACGCCGGTGGCCACACCAACACCGAACAGGTGGAAGCGGGCGGGCGCACCTGGCCCGTTAACACCGGTTTCATTGTATTCAATGACTGGACCTATCCCGGTTTTATCCGGCTGATGGACCGGCTGGGCGTGGCGTCAGAAGTGAGCGACATGAGCTTCAGTGTCGACAGCCACAGCTCCGGCCTGCAATACAACGGCACGAGCCTGAACACCCTGTTCGCCCAACGCCGGAACCTGTTCAAACCAGCTTTCCTGAAAATGATCCGGGAAATTCTGAGGTTCAACCAGGAAAGCCGTGCAGACCTTGCCGCCGATACCATTCCGGACGGAGAAACCCTGGGCCAGTATCTGGACCGCAACCGCTACAGCCAGTATTTCCGGAATAACTACATCGTGCCCATGGGCGCGGCCATCTGGTCAGCCCCGGAAATTGTGCTGGAACAGTTCCCGATTCGCTTTTTCCTGCAGTTCTTCAACAACCACGGCATGTTGTCAGTGGACGACAGGCCGACCTGGCGCGTGATTTCCGGCGGCTCTGCCACCTATGTGGACCGGATGATGGAGCGCCTGGGTGAATGCACGCACCTGAACAGCCCGATATCCGCTGTCGAGCGTGATGAAGAAGGCGTTACCGTTGTCACCAATGGGAACCGGCACCGGTTTGATCAGGTCATCCTGGCCTGCCACAGTGACCAGGCGCTGGCCATGCTCAAAGATGCCACAGCGCAGGAACAGGAGATTCTCGGCGCCATCGGCTACCAGAAGAACGATGTGGTGCTGCATACCGATGCCAGCGTGTTGCCGTCCAATCGCCGGGCCTGGGCGGCCTGGAACTACCGGATTCCCGGCACGAACAGTGAACCGGTATCCGTGACCTATAACATGAATATTCTGCAGAACTTTGACGATGCACCGGAAACCTTCTGCGTAACCCTGAACCGCAGTCACGATATCGCCGAAGACACGGTTATCAAGCGTTTTGAATACGACCACCCGGTCTTTACTCTGGATGCCGTCGCGGCACAGGAGCGCTATGACGAAATCGGCAACCGCAATCGCACGCATTTTTGCGGCGCCTACTGGTTCAACGGTTTTCACGAAGACGGCGTACAAAGCGCCCTGCGGGTAACCCGGGCCTTTGGTGTGGAGCTTTAAAATGGCCACTGAATGGCTGGAAGGCACTATAAGACATCGCCGTAAGGTACCGGCCAAGCACGATTTTCAATACGATATTGGAATGTTCGGCCTGGACCTGGACGACTGGACCAGCATTGCCCGCTTCAGCCCGTTTCTTTCTTCCGGCCGCTTCAACTGGGTGAGTCTGTACCGGGAAGACTACCTCGACCCGGAAGTTCCCAGCCTGCGCCAGGCCGTTGCTGCCCGGGTAGAAAACGCCACCGGCTGGGTGCCTGATGGCCCCATTCAACTGATCACCCACCCGCGTTACCTTGGTTATGTTTTCAACCCGGTCAGCTTTTACCTGTGCTACCAGGCCGGGCAGCGCCCGGAGCGCGGCGATGTACCAAGGGTGATACTCGCGCAGATTACCAACACACCCTGGAAGCATCGGCACGTGTACTGTCTGGAATGCCGCCAGCCGGGGCCCGGCAGTGAATCCGAATGGCAAACCGAGCGCTTTGCCTTCTCCAAGCGATTTCACGTATCACCCTTCAACGGCATGAACCAGCACTACCAGTGGCTGTTCAGTTTCCGTGGCCCGGAATTACGCGTGCACATGAACGTCAATGAAGACGACCGCAAACATTTTGATGCCACTCTGGTGGTCCACCGCCGTCCGTTTGATCGTAATACCTTCCATAGAAGTCTGGCCCGGTTTCCGCTGGAAACCATCAAGGGGACAGCGGGCATTTACTGGAACGCCCTGAAACTGAAACTCAAGGGCGTACCTTTCCATACCCACCCGAACAAACTCGAGGCCAGTGCCGAAGAGTACCGGAGAGGCGCGGAAGATAAAGGGCTCGATGTCACCGAATCGCCAGACAAAGACAACCTGTCGAACAACAAGTCAGAAGCGAAGGTAAGCTCATGGAGAACCTGAACACCTCGATCGAAAACCAGAGTGCCACCAAGCAACTCCCGCTGGTCAGCCGTATCGCCCGCCAGCTGGTGTTCAAACAGCTCGCCGGTCTCGGCAAAGGCAAGCTGGTGGTACGAGAGCCGGGGGTTGGCGAGCAGGTCTTCGGCGACGGGGATGGCCGTTACCCTGTGGCAGAACTTGTGGTGCACAACCACGGCACCTGGCGGGATCTGGTAACCGGCGGCAGCATTGGCGCTGCCGAAGCGTTTGTAGCCGGCGACTGGAGCTCACCAGACCTGACCGCCCTGCTCCGGTTCTTCAGCCGTAATCTGGACACCATGAACGCTTTTGAAGACAAGTTCAGTTGGGTCAGCAAGCCCGCACTGAAAGGGCTGCATTGGCTGAACCGCAACACCCCCGAGGGCTCCCGCAAAAACATCAGCGCCCATTACGACCTGGGTAATGACCTGTTCAGCCTGTTTCTGGACCCGACCATGATGTACTCGTCGGCTATTTATCCAACCGAAGAGACCAACCTGGACCAGGCAGCCGTCCATAAGCTGGACGTCATCTGCAGGAAACTGGACCTGAAACCGGACGACCAGGTGGTCGAAATCGGCACCGGCTGGGGCGGTTTTGCCATCCACGCCGCAAAACACTATGGCTGCCACGTGACCACCACAACCATTTCCCGGGAACAGCTGGAAATGGCCCGGGAACGGGTGGAAGCCGAAGGTCTTGAAGACAGAATCACCCTCCTGTTTGACGATTACCGCGATCTGGAAGGCCAGTTCGACAAACTGGTCTCCATCGAAATGATCGAGGCGGTCGGGCCGGAATTTCTTGAAAGCTACCTGCGGCAAATCGGCGCGCTGCTCAAGCCCGATGGCCTGGCATTGATTCAGGCCATTAATATGCCGGAACAGCGTTATGCCCGCGCCCTGAAAAACGTCGATTTCATTCAGCGCTTCATTTTTCCGGGCAGCTTCATTCCATCGTTCGGCGCCATTCTTGACGCCATGCGAACCGGCTCTGACCTGGTGCTCAGCCAGGCCGAGGATTTTGGCTTTCACTACGCCCGCACTCTGAACGACTGGTGCGTGCGCTTTATGTCGAACCGCAACGAACTGGAAGAACTGGGTTACGACCAGGCCTTCCAGCGCCTGTGGCATTTCTACTTTGCCTACTGCGAAGCTGGTTTCAGCGAACGAGCGATAGGCGTTGCCCACCTGTTGCTGGCCAAACCGGCCAACAAACGCGATAACATCATCAGCGTATGATTACTTCAGAAACGCACCGTAATGTTCTGAATTTCATACTTTTCCAGGCCGGCTGGTTCATCTGTGTGATTTACCCCAACCGGCTGTCGGTGGCAGTCATCGCAGGGTTGCTGCTGGTCCACTTCCTGCTGGTCAGCCGCAAGCGCTTCGCGGAGCTCCAGTTCATTGGCGTCGGCATCGTGTTGGGCGCTCTGCTGGATACCTTATGGTTCCGCACCGGCGTGCTCGGCCTGAGTGATACTGAAGAGATTCTGGCCGCCCCGCCCTGGCTGGTCGCCATCTGGGCCATCTTCATGACCACCCTGTGCCATTCGCTGTACTGGGTGGGCCGTACCCGCTGGCTACCATTCGTGCTGGCCCCCATCGCCGGGCCTTTTGCCTACTGGGCTGCCAGCGAGTTGGGCGCTGTCACCCTGCCCGATCCCGCCCTGTCTGTGCCGGCGCTCGCGGTTGGCTGGCTGGTTCTGTTCCCCTTATTGCTGTTTATCCGCAAGTCACTTTATACGGAGCTGGAAGCATGAACCTATTACAGGTTGGCCTTTTCACCACTCTGTTTGTCTCCGCTCCGGTGTTCGCCACCACCCTGGAATTTCAGGGCAAAGCCACTGGCGAAAACGGCCAGGAACTCTATACCGAACATCATCAATCGACCGGAGAATGCACCGGGGGCCTATTCCGGCCCGGCGAACATCAGGTGGACTACCGCAAGCCAGGCAATGATGACGTATTTGCAAGCAAGCGCCTGATGTTTCCGGGTTCAGCGCTCCGCCCGGCTGTCACCTTCACCCAGCCGGATTTCGATGAAAAACTGACCATCGAGTATCCCGGTGAGAATCGAGCCGCTATCAAATGGCGTGATCTCTCGGGTAGCCAGAAAGACTACTCCGTGACGTTTGACCAGAGACTGGTGGTTGATTCAGGCTTCGATCATCTTATCCGGGCCGAATGGGACAAACTCAGAGACGGCCAACAAGTAAAATTCCGTTTTCTGGGGCCTACCCGCGGCGAACACTACGGCTTCGTTGCCGAGGCAGTGGCCAACACAGACATTACCGCCGACCTGGTTGTAAAACTTCGACCGACCGGCATTTTCCTGAGCATGCTGGTTGACCCGATTGTCCTGGGGTACAACAGTCGTGGTGCCCTCACGGACTACCAGGGCATGACCAATATTCGCAAAGATGAAGACACCAACCACACCGCTCATATTCGCTACCAGGTAACCCGCTACCCGGATTGCCCGCTGGTACCCTGATACCGGAAGGACACCACTGGCGGGTATGGTAAACTCCGCGACAAACCGACCCGGAGGACTCCAGACTCATGATGTTCGTGTCTTTTAACGTCAACAGTATTCGTACCCGCCTGCACCAGCTCGAATCGGTTATCGAGCAGCTGAACCCGGACTTTATCGGGCTTCAGGAAACCAAGGTCAGCGATGAACAGTTCCCTGAAGAAGCCATTCGTGAGCTTGGCTATCACGTGCATTTTCATGGCCAGAAAACCCATTACGGTGTAGCCCTGCTGTCCAGAATGGAACCGGATCGTGTGGTGAAAGGCTACCCCTGGGACGGCGAAGACTCCCAGCGCCGGCTTATTACCGGCCAGTTTACCGTTGATGGTAAGCCGTTGACGGTTATCAACGGTTACTTTCCCCAGGGCGAAAGCCGGGACCACCCGGTAAAATTCCCCGCCAAGGAAAAATTCTATGCCGATCTGATGGCCTGGCTGGACGAGCTCAACAAAGAACCCGGTGAAATTGTGGTGATGGGCGACATGAACATCTCCCCCACCGATAAGGATATCGGCATCGGCGCGGATAACGCCAAACGCTGGCTACGCACCGGCAAGTGCAGCTTCCTGCCAGAAGAGCGCGAATGGTTATCGCAGGTCGAGCAGCGTGGCTTTACCGATGTTTTCCGCCACCTTTACCCTGAAGAAGCTAACACCTTTAGCTGGTTTGATTACCGCAGTCGCGGGTTTGAGCGGGACCCGAAGCGGGGCCTGCGCATTGATCTGATCATGGCGAGTGACAATCTGTTGCCTCAGGCCAAAGAGGCCGGAGTGTCCTATGAGATTCGGGGCATGGAGCGGCCGTCTGATCATTGCCCGATATGGGCACGGTTTGAACGAACTTAACCCCAATCTGGAGAAGTCTGATGGAAATCAGAAAAATTGACGACACAATTTCTGTAGCTCCCCAAATCGCTGTAGAAGACGTTGCCGAAATTGCCCGGCTGGGCTTCAAAACGCTGGTAGCGAACCGCCCGGACCACGAAGAGCCCGGCCAGCCGGCCATGGCCGATATCAGAAAGGCGGCTGAGGAGCACGGCCTGAAATGGGTATACATGCCCGTTCAGTCTGGCAACGTGACCAACGAAGACGTGGATCAGTTTGCGCCGATGATCCGTGACGCCGACAAGCCCGTAATGGCCTTCTGTCGTTCGGGAACCCGCTGTACCATACTGTGGGCCCTCAGCACCGCCCGCGAGCACGACCTGGAAGACATTGTGTCCCGTGCCCAGCGTGCCGGCTATGACATCACCGGGCTTGCACCACGCATGATCGAGCAGGCCCAGAAGCGCTAATTCTCTGACAACCGGATTGCCTCAATGCCGTATACAGGTACCGAAGATTTCAGCCACAACCAGCCGGAACGCATCGGTGTTCTCGTTACCAACCTGGGAACGCCCGACGCACCAACTACCCCGGCCCTGCGCCGATACCTGGCTGAGTTCCTGTGGGATCCACGGGTAGTAGAAGTCCCCCGCCCCATCTGGTGGATGATTCTTCACGGGGTAATCCTCCGGATTCGCCCGAAAAAGAGCGCCGAGGCCTACAGCGGTGTCTGGAAGCCCGAGGGTTCACCACTGCTGATCCATACCGCCAACCAGGCTGACGGCATTCGGGATGCCCTGAAAAAGCGCTATGGCAGTAAAGTGGTGGTCGGCTTTGCCATGCGTTACGGCAACCCGTCCATCGCCAAGGTGCTGGATGAAATGCAGCAACAGGGCGTCCGAAAGCTGGTGGTACTGCCGCTGTACCCGCAATATTCGGCTTCGACCACGGCGTCGACCTTTGATGCCATCTCGGCGGATTTCACCCGTCGGCGCTGGTTGCCGGATTTCCGGTTCATCTCCCACTACCACGATTACCCGGCCTACATTGAAGCCATGGCCAAACATATCGAGGCTTACTGGGACGAGCATGGCCGTAACGAAAAGCTGATCCTTTCCTATCACGGTGTGCCGCTGAAGTACCTGCTGAAAGGCGATCCTTATCATTGCGAATGCCATAAAACCTCTCGCCTGCTGGCAGAGCGGCTGGGCCTTGGCGCTGATGATTACCTGACAACCTTCCAGTCGCGCTTTGGCCGGGAAGAATGGCTGCAGCCCTACACCGACGAAACGCTGAAATCGCTGCCCGGCAAAGGCGTAAAATCCATTGATGTATTCTGCCCCGGCTTCTCGTCTGACTGCCTGGAAACCATCGAGGAAATCAACGAAGAAAACCGCGAATACTTCATGGAAGCCGGTGGTGATGGCTTTGGTTACATCCCCTGCCTGAATGCCACGCCCGGGCATATTGATGCGCTGGTGCAGTTGGTGGAAGATAACCTGCAGGGCTGGGCCATTCCGGACAATGACCCGGATGTGTTGAACGCCCGGGCCACCCGTGCCGAGCAACGCAAAGAAGCCACGTTTCCCGGCCGAACCGATCTCTGACAAACGGTAATGCCATGAAACTGAACTGCGACCTGGGAGAAAGCTACGGCGCCTGGCAAATGGGCCAGGATGAGCGGGTAATGCCGCTGATCGACATGGCCAACGTTGCCTGTGGTTTCCATGCGGCAGACCCGATGGTGATCCGCAGCACCCTGGCCCTGGCGGCTGAGCATGGTGTCGAGGTGGGGGCGCACCCGTCTTACCATGACCTCCCCGGTTTCGGGCGGCGCTCGATTCACCACACCCCGGAAGAAGTCGAAGCATTGATGCTCTACCAGTTGGGCGCGCTGGAAGGCATGTGTCGGCGAGAAGGCCTGCACATCGGCTATGTAAAGCCCCATGGCGCACTCAACAACGACATGATGCGGAACCCGGAGCTGCTGCGGGCCGTATTGCGCTCGGTGAAGCTATTCCGGGATGGCCTGCCACTGATGATTCCGGTAACCCTGCGCTATGCGGAACACCAGGCCCTGGCCGAAGAAGAAGAAGGCGTGCCTTTGCTACTGGAAGCCTTCGCCGACCGTGCTTACGACAACGAAGGCCAGCTGGTGTCACGCCGCCAGGCCGGCGCCGTACACGAAGACCCGGACATCATCGTTCGCCAGGCGCTGTCTTTCGCACACAAAGGCGGCGTGTACAGCGCCACCGGCCAGTGGTTGCCACTACCGGCCGACAGCCTCTGCGTACACGGCGACAACGACCAGGCCCTGGCCGCCATCCAGGCCATTCGGCAGGCACTCACCCAACCCGAATCATGATCGACGCCGTCGGCGAAGATGCACTGCTGATCACCTTTGGTGAGGCCATCGACAGCGCCCTGCCCGCCAGAATCGCTGCGGTATGCCAGCGGATTGAAGCCCTCGATCTTCCCTGGCTGATTGACCTCGTGCCTTCCTACACCACCCTGCTGGTCATTTACGACCCGGTGGCCGTCAATGTATTCGAGGCCAAAGCGCAGTTGCGCCCGCTGCTGACACAAACGCACTCAACGAACGATACTGATCCCAACGCTCCGGAAAGCCGGCTGATTGAACTGCCGGTGTACTACAGCGAAGAAACCGGGCCGGATCTGGCGTGGATTGCCGAACAGGCAGGCCTGAGCGAGCAACAGGTAATCGACCGCCACACAACGGACACCTACCAGGTATACGCCATCGGTTTTGCGCCGGGCTTCGGGTTTATGGGCCAGGTGGACCCTTCCATTGCCTGCCCCCGCAAAGACACACCCCGCACCAAAGTGCCGGCCGGCAGTGTGGGCATCGCCAATCGGCAAACCGCCGTTTACCCAAAATCCTCACCCGGCGGCTGGCAACTGATCGGCCGCTGCCCGAAGCCGCTGTTCGATGAAGGTAACCTCTCGCTCCTGCAAGCGGGCGACCGGGTGCGTTTCATCGCCATCACCAGAGATGAATTTCTGGCTCAGGGTGGGCAATTATGAACGGCTTAAGAATCATTGATCCCGGGGTAAAGGCCACCGTTCAGGATCTGGGCCGAACCGGCGTTCGCCACCACGGCCTGGCCCGGGGCGGCGTGCTGGACCTGCGCAGCGCCGCCTGGGCCAACAAACTGCTGGACAACAACCGCAACGCCGCCGGCGTGGAAATCGTGCTGGGTGGGTTTCGGGCAGAAGCCTTATCGGCCTACGAGGTATCGGTAACGGGCGCCCGCGCGGAAGTGACGGTTAATGGCCAGGCCGTCGACATGTGGCGCAGCCTGCAACTGGCACCGGGGGACGAACTGGCCATCGGCCACGCCCGGAATCACCGGCTGATCTACGTGGCTGTACGGGGAGGTTTCGAAACAAGGAAATGGTTTGGCAGCCGTTCTGTGGTGGAGCGTGAAGCACTGGAAGGCTGCGGCCTGTTACAAGCCGAAGACGTTCTGCCGACGGGCTCTGGCGAGCCTACCCTGACAACACCGCGCATCGCCCCGCCCCAGGCCTGGCAATGGCTCGAACGCCCGGCTGCACTTGGACTGATTCCCGGCTACCAATACCACCAGTTTCAGCCGGCGGATCTGCGGCGGTTAACCACCACGGATTATCAGGTATCGGATCAATCAGACCGGATGGGCTATCGTTTGGCGGGAACACCGATGGCCGAACCGCCACCGGGCATTGTTTCGGAAGGCATTGTACCGGGCGCGGTGCAGGTGCCGGGCGACGGCCAGCCCATCGCCCTGCTGGCCGATTGCCAGACCATCGGCGGCTACCCCAAGCCCGGCGTGATCACCTCACTGGATTGCGGCCTACTGGCCCAACAACTACCGGGCGCAAGGGTGCGGTTTGAATGGACAGACGTACTCAGCGCCCAGAATCAGCGTCGTCTGTTTGAGCGGCATTATCATCAGACGGTCTGGAGCGAGGACGGTCGTTCTCTGCATTGGCATTAGCCCCAGAGTCAGCCTGCTTTCCGCTTTCCTCTTCACCGTCCGGCTCATCGTCCAGAACCGGTACGCCCTGGCAAAACGTACACTCCTCGTTATCGACCGCGGCACCACCCGTTTCCACATAGCGGATTCGGTGGCTGGATCTCCCCCGGTTGGCAGACACAGCAAACCGGCGGCGATCCCGCTCGGGAACCGAGTTTTCTGAATCGTAGTCCGTCATGGGTATTCTCCTCTTCAAACCGCTGCCTGAAGATCGGGCACTCGTGTTACTTCAGAGCAGCTAAAGGTTTACGCCCACTTTCAGTAATACACGAACATTATCTGCGTCCCAACCTCCAGCCTCAAGCCGCTCTTCGGCGCTGACGTGGTAACGCGCCTCGCCGCCAAAAAAGAAGGCTCCGTGGTAAAAGTGTACGCTTGCACCAGCCTGCCCCTGCAGCGCATCGTCGTGGGAGCGGGCTTCCACATCCCTGACGCCAACGCGCGCCCCGGAAACAGCCGAAGTAAAGCCCGGATCCATGCCCCCTGCGGCCAGCGCCAAAGTGCGTTGCGCCTGATAACCATCGCTTCTGAAATCGGGCAGTTCCGGCCCTTCAGCAGCAACGCTCTGGGATGCCCCAACAAGCACAAGACCAATAAGCGAAGCGCAGATCTGCATTTTCATCACATGAACCCTGCCTGGAGTTTGGTAGACATGGTCATGTTAAACACGATTTAACATCGAATCTGTGATGAGGTTAAATAATGAGCAAATCTACCGCGATTACTCCTTCCCGCTCATCATGCTTTTCAGGTCGGCAAACGGGTTGTGGGTTGCGGCCGTTCGCCCGGTCTCCGTGGTGCTGCCATAGCGGACATAATTGGAGAATTTTTCGTGCTCCTCGTCATGGCAGTAAAGGCAGAGCAACTCCCAGTTGCTGCCATCTGAAGGATTGTAGTCATGGTCATGATTCACATGATGCACCGTCAGCTCGCGCAGGTTGGCCCGAGTGAACTCCCGGGCACACCGCCCGCAGATCCAGGGGTACAACTTCAAGGCCTGCTCCCGGTAGCCTTTCTCCCGTTTGGCAATGTACTCGCGTTGCTCGGCCAATACCCGGTCGAGTTTGCTGGTTGATGCTTTGTTATCGGCCATGGCTCTTCCTAAAGTTTTCAATCGTTCTGTGTGCCATCACACCCCAGTTTTGCCTGATAATCAAGGCCCCACCCCGGCCGGACGAGAAGCACTCGTATGATGGCTACGCAATACAGGAACGATGGCCCCGGGCATTATTCGTCGCACGGTTCCGCAACGACAACCCGATTGCGTCCGGCCTCCTTGGCTGCGTATAACGCCTTATCCACCCGAGCCTCCAGTTGCTCCAGTGTTTCCTCCTTCTGTATGGTGGCTACACCCAGGCTTATCGTCACAGTGCCCACGGAGCCGAATGGATCGCGTGCCACTTCCTCTCGTATTCTCTCGGCCAGGACAACAGCCCCTTCCGTCGCGGTATGGGTCGCCAGCACAAGAAATTCTTCTCCGCCCCAGCGTCCCTGCGCGTCCGTCTCACGAAGCTTCCGACTCACCCTGCGAGTCAGCTCACACAGCACCTCGTCTCCCGCATGATGACCGAATTGGTCATTGACCAACTTGAAGTGATCGATATCCAGCATAATCAGCGAGAAACGGGCTCCATATCGCTCATAATCAGAGCGAGCTCTTTCCAGCAGATCCTGCAGCCTGGCACGGTTATACAGGCCGGTAAGCGGGTCGTGGGTCGCCAGACGCATCAACTGCTTCTCCAAGGCCTTACGCTCAGAGATATCAAGCCCTACCCCCAGTAGATACTTCTGTCCATCAAGGACAACCCGATAACCACGCAGATAATAGGGTATGGCCTCGCCCGAAGCTCCGATCAGATGGGCTTCCGCGGCGTCTTTGC
>JAVLAV010000030.1:0-33112 GCA_031580735.1 Marinobacter sp. | reverse complement strand
CGGCACCTATTTGAGAAACCCGCCGGGCAGTGGTCATGCGCCTTTCAGCAAAGAGGGCTGCGTCCTGCTAGTAAAGCTGCATCAATTCAATCCCCGGGATACCGCCACGGTTCGAGTTGATACTGGCACCACAGAATGGCTACCAGGCCACGGTGGCTTGCAGGTTATGCCGCTGCATGACTTCGAGAATGAGCACGTAGCGCTGGTGAAGTGGCCCGCCAATGAGGTATTCCAGCCGCATCGACACTTTGGTGGGGAGGAAATTCTGGTCATTTCTGGAGAGTTCTGCGACGAGCATGGCCGCTACCCCGCTGGCACATGGATCCGCAGCCCCCACATGAGCCACCATCACCCGTTTGTGGATCAGGAAACCATTATCTGGGTTAAAACCGGCCATCTTCCTCTGGACTGACTTTTAAAATAAAAAGGCCCCTTTCGGGGCCAAGAGAGCGCTAGAAAACAACTTGAGCGGCCCGCCAGCCTGAATTTTCAGCGAGTGGAGGAGGTTCCTCCGCGAGAGCCTGATCGTCCGGGGCGGCATGCCGATCATCGGCAGGTACTTCAAATACGTGGTAAGCCTCCGGTCCAAATGGATCAAGCGCCGTATCCAGATACTCAAAACTGTCGGGCACCGGCTCCCCGGACATGGCCACCCGGAAGTGCCGCTCAACCGTCGGCGTTGTCACATTCAAGTGCTGCTGCACCCAGAGAAACACGGCCTTTTGCGGAACCAGGTATTCACAGCGCACAACCCGGAAGCCCTCACGCAAGGTCAGGGTTGTTGGCTCTTTGCCGGTAGCGAGACGGAACTTGTGGATGGTTTTCATGGCATTTCCCTCCGGGTTTTTGCCGAACACAACCCGATAGTGCCTGCCATCCCACTTCGATAAAATCAGCTTTTATAATCCTGAACCATCGGTTTTTTCGAGCTTCAAAAAATCGGACCACTCGCTCAGGCCATCTCGCAAATGGCACGGACGGCCTCATGCGTCAGGTTTCGGCTGCGGGTAACGGCGTACAGCTGATCGGTCACATCGTCGAGAGAAGCAATCATTTCGACTTGATACTGCCTGCACACCTCATTCTGGATGGCAGTGGGGGCCGCAAACACACCCAAACCCTCGCGCCCGAAAACTTTGATCAACGCGCTGTCATCCACTCGAGCAACAAGATTCATCCGCACATTGTTGAGCGTGAACCAGTTCATCAGCTTCCGAAAATAAGGTGCATCCGTAACGTTGGCCAGCAATGGCTGATGGTTGAGTGATCGGGGAAACTCCCGGCGAAGGGTCCGCGCCATCTCCGGCGCGGCAAACAAACTGATGGTGGAACTGGATAAAAAATGCACTGCCAGGCGATCGGAAGGTTCGGCAGATGGCATACGGTCGGTCAGAACAACATCGAGCTCACCACGCTTGAGACTGAGCAGCAGATCTTCGGGCCGCCCGGTACGACAATCCAGATGCACCTCGCGCTCAAGCTTCATTGCCGGCTGTAATAGCTGATACGCGATTAGCTTATGAATTGAGGCGGAAATACCCGCTGACAGGCTCAGTGGCCTGTCGGCAGGTGCAAGCCGAAGGGTTTCCGACAACTCACCGGTCAGCGCAAAGATATCATCGGCGTAGCGTCGCACCACCTGGCCAAGCTCAGTAAGCGCCAATCGTCGGTTCCGACGTGAAAACAACTGGCCGCCAACCGATTGCTCAAAGGTTGCCAATTGTCCACTTAAGGTTTGTGGTGCCAGGTCCAGAACCTCACTGGCCCGAGCTATGGAGCCCTCGCGGCTGATTACCCAGAAATAATACAGATGCCTTAGATTGAGCTGATCCAATACACACCTCCTGGACGCCAACCAAGCGGCGCCCCAGATGCTCAGGGGCAGGAGCTATTTTTTTCTGTAGATAATACCCGGGTGACACTGCACCATTTCATACAGATCTGACAACCCGTTGAGCGACTCGGAAGCCCCCAGAATCAGGTATCCGCCCGGGTTCAGAGAAGCATGCAGGCGGGTAAGAATGTCGCGCTTCAATTCCGCCGAGAAGTAGATCAGCACGTTGCGACACATGATGATGTCGAACTTGCCCAATGTGTAGCGGTCCAGCAGGTTCATCTCCTTGAACTCCACCATCGCCTTGATTTGTGGCTTGATCTGCCAGCCACCGTTTTGTGAAGAGGTAAAAAACTGCTTCTGGCGCTCGGGAGACAGCCCCCGGCCGATGGCGATCATTTCATATTCACCACGGCGGGCCACATCCAGCACGCTTTTGGAAATGTCCGTGGCAACAATTTTTACATCCCTAAGCTTGCCCGGGCGGGAACGTCGGAATTCCTCGATCACCATGGCCGTCGAATAGGGTTCCTGCCCGGTAGAGCAAGCAGCCGACCAGATTCGCAAAGGCTGAAACGATTTACGCTCGGCAAATTCCGGCAGCAACTTTTCCTGCAAAATGCGGAACGGATGATTGTCGCGGAACCAGAGGGTCTCGTTGGTGGTCATCGCGTCGATCACCACCTCCTTGAGGTTACTTCGGCCCGGTCGTTTCATCCGGTCCAACAACTCGCCAAGCGAGTTCAGGTTATTGTCTTCAAGAATCCGGCGCAGACGGCTTTTAACCAGGTACTGCTTGTTATCCCCCAGCAAAATGCCACAGGCATCCTGCAGGAACTTCTTGAAGGCTTCGTATTCCTGGGGCGTTATTTCCGCTTTCATTGAATCTCTGTTCTGGAAGTGAATCCGCAAGACCGACGTTATGCCTGATCAAGAATTTCCATGACACGTTCGGCCAGCTCGTCTGCACTGAATTTTGCCATAAAATCATTGGCACCCACTTTCTTCACCATGGCCTGGTTGAATACGCCACTCAAAGATGTGTGAAGCATTACGTACAGATCCCGAAGCGAGGGGTTTTCCCGAACCCGGGTCACCAGGGTATAGCCATCCATTTCCGGCATTTCCACATCGGAAATCATCATTGCCAGATGATCTTCGGCTTTGGAGCCATCCTGTGTAAGCTCTTCCAGATATTCCAGCGCCTGCCTGCCATCGTTTTTGATGATGACTTCCATGCCGATCGCGTTAAGGCACCGCTCAATCTGTCTGCGCGCCACACTGGAATCATCTACCACCAAAACCGGCAGAGAACTCTGCTCCCGCTCAGAACCACGTGTAACCAATTCTTCCGTGACATCTTCCCCGAGTGGAGAAACCTCTGAAAGAACCTTCTCTACATCAATGATTTCTACCAGCTTCTCTTCAATCCGGGTTACCGCCGTCAAGTATACATCCTTACCAGCGCCTTTGGGCGGCGGCACGATATCTTCCCAGTTCATATTCATGATGCGCTCAACACCCGACACCAGAAACCCCTGAGTCTTCCGGTTGTATTCGGTGATGATTACGAAGCTGGTAGCCAGGTTTTCCTGAGGAATCGGCAGCAGGCCTATGGCCATGCTCAGGTCAATAATGGGAATAGTCTCGCCGCGAACATGAGAAACACCTCTCACCACACGCCCACTATTGGGAAGGGATGACAATCGGGGACAAGGCAGAACCTCTCTCACCTTGAATACGTTGATGCCATATACCTGTTGACCCCGCAGACGGAACATCAGCAACTCCAGCCGGTTCTGGCCGACCATCTGGGTTCGCTGATTCACACTGTCCAATACCCCTGCCATGTCATCTCACTCCTGGCGTGCCGAAATCGGCATTGAATTTGCAGTTCTATTACGAATAGCGGCTTTTTGCCGATTACCGGGCCAAAACATTGACGCCCCGATACCATACAGGTTTTAACGGCTGTCTTCGCCAATACCTTAAGCCATTTTTCATCAAACCACAGCTGTGGGAAGGATAGGACAATCTTGTGCTGATGCGAACCATCTTTTTGGCTATAGTCGCCCTAATGGCCAGCTTTGCCGCCCCGGTTTCCGGGGCGACCAGTGCCGATCAGATCCTTCAGGCCACCCGCGGCTTTGTTGACCAGTGGGCGAAACAGCAGTCTGAAGAAGGATACGAAGTAATTTCCGAGGTAGGCCACATAGACAGCAGAGTATCCCTGGCGGAATGCAACCAACCACTGGAAACCAGCTTTACCAGCGACCCACTGCAAACAACCCGCCCTTCTGTGCAGGTGTCCTGTAGCGGCGAGCGACCATGGCGAATGTACGTAAGCACCAGCCTGGAGATTCATGGCCCCGCTCTGGTGGCGGCAAGGCCGCTCGCCCGGGGCGAGCGCCTGACGGAGAAACTGGTGAGTATCCAGAGTGTGCAACTGAATGCCAGCCGCAAAGGTGCCCTCACCAAACCGAAGAATATAGCCGGCATGATGATGCGCCGGCCAGTCAGCGCAGGCACGTTAATTACGCCTGATTTACTTGAGGCGCCGAACGCAGTCGAGCGCGGCGATCATGTTATCATTGAGGCAAAAGGACGAACCTTTTCAATCAGCTCGCGCGGCAAGGCTCTGGAAGACGCTGGCATTGGCGAGCAGGTGCGGGTGCAAAATCTCAGCTCTTCCAGAACGATAAAAGGCACGGTCGTTGCACGCGGCCGCGTGGAAATACCGATGTAAGAGATGCCCGCTGCATCGGCGGCAATTTTTTTCCGGTTTTTACTAAAGTATGGCGACCGGTTGCCGTTAACCAGGCATATACCAGAAACCGCCACGCTTTTTTGTGGCCAGAGGCAAGCAGGTAACCTTATGTCAGTTGACTTGAATGGAATTGGCCCGGGCCAGGTCAACACCCCCAGAACAACGGCCGACAAATCGTCAAATCAGAACACTCAAGCTCCGACAGGTGAGCAGAGCAAGGCTCAAAGCCCTGCGGCGCGCGGCGAAAACGTCAATCTCAGCAATCAGGCCAAAAACCTGAACCAGCTGGAACAGAAACTGGGCGAGTACCCGGAAATGGACGACGACCGCATTTCCCAGATTCGTTCAGCTCTGGAAGATGGCAGCTATAAAGTGGATGCGGAAAAACTGGCCCAGAAAATGCTTGATATGGATAAAAGCATTTTCGGGTGAGTAGATTATGGCAGCTATCAACGAATTGAAGAGCCTTCTTTCAGAAGACGTCCGTGAACTGGACTCTCTGGCAGACATCCTGGCGCAGGAAAAGGAAATCCTGCGCTGTGCTGATGTCGCCGCGCTGGAGAAAGTCACCGAACAGAAAAACACCATTCTGGAAGGTATCCGGGATCGGGCAAAGCAGAAAATCCGGTTACTGGTCAATATTGGCTACAAGCCGGATGCCGGGGCTCCTTCACGTTTTATACGAGCCTCTGGTCTTGATGAGCTTTACGAGCTCTGGACTGCAGCTGACAGCAAACTCCGTTTCTGCCAGTCCGTGAACGAGAACAATGGCAGAGTAGTAGGTCATCTTCAGAAACGCCTGGGCAGACTGACAGACATTCTACGCGGCTCCTCGGCCCAGCAGAAGCTCTATGGTGCCAAGGGTCAGCAGACTGGCGTTTCCAGCCGTACCATGCTTGCCAGCGCCTGACAAAACGGCGCCAACCGTCCTCCCTCTACAGGGCAGGGATCTGCTAAGATTCCTGCCCTGTTTTGTTTAAAGCGAGTGCCCGACAATGAAAAACCTCCTGAAGTCCTTTTCCCTTGCATCTTTCGTCTTCGCTGCCCTGCTATCCATGCTGGCGGCCAGCCCGGCAACTGCCAGCAACAGCGAACTCCCTAAAGTTCGGGTGCTCACCTCTGAGGGCGCCTTCGTATTGCAGCTGCGCCCGGATGTCGCCCCTGAGACCGTTGACAACTTCCTGACTTATGTCGACAAAGATTTCTATGAGAACACCATTTTCCATCGTGTCATTTCCGGCTTCATGATCCAGGGCGGCGGCTTTACCGAAGACATGTCCCGCAAGCCAACGGATGCGCCTGTTGCCAATGAAGCCAGCGAAACCCTGCCGAACCTGCGCGGCACCATTGCCATGGCCCGCACTCAAAACCCGGATTCCGCCACTTCACAGTTTTTCGTCAACGTTTCCGACAACGACTTCCTGAATGCTGGCGTGCGCGGCCCGGGCTACACCGTGTTCGGCAAAGTCACCGAAGGCATGGGGGTTATCGACCGGATTGCAGGCGTTGATACCCGACGGGTTAAGGGCATGGCTGACGTGCCATCCTCCCCAATTGTGATCAAAGAAATCACCCGTCTGGGTGCCGAAGACTGACCCCATGCAGGCTCATTTGAAACCGCCGGCCACCGAACCGGCGGAGATTACCTTGCGCGACGGCGTGCCAGAGTCCACCCGGTTTGGTGATGTCTACTTCAACCGGGATAATGGCCTGGCAGAAGCTCGCTACGTTTTCCTGAAACCGAACCGGCTGACCGAGCGCTTCCGGACCTTCAGTCGTGGGCAACACTTTGTGATTGCTGAAGCCGGCTTTGGTACTGGTCTGAATTTCCTGGCGGCCTGGGCTGAATGGCTGTCTGAACGCCCGACTGATGACTATGGCACCCTGCACTTTGTGTCTGCCGAACGTTTCCCCCTGACCCGAACCGACCTGAAAAAAGCACTGACGCTCTGGCCGGAACTGTCCCCACTGGCGAACGAGTTGATTACTCAATACCCTCCCCTGATCCGGGGTACTCACAGGCTGGTGCTGGCCGGTGGCCGGGTTCGCCTGACACTGTATTTCGGGGATGTGCTTGACGCCTGGCGGGATCTGGAGTTCAAGGCCGACGCCTGGTTTCTGGATGGCTTCTCCCCCGCACTCAATCCTGACATGTGGCTTGATGACGTCCTCACGCAGGTTTACCAACACAGCAAGCCCGGCACTACCCTGGCCACGTTCACTTCAGCCAGCCAGGTACAGCGGGCGTTGACCGCAACCGGTTTTGTTGTGCAGAAGACGCCCGGATTCGGACACAAGCGGGAAATGCTGACCGGCGCGCTTCCCGCTGAAAACGCGGTGAATGACGTTAAAGAGACGCTTCCGATTGCCATCCTGGGGGCCGGTATTGCCGGCACTTTGCTGGCCAGGAACCTTGCCGGGCGAGGCTGCCCGGTATTGCTGACAGATCAGGCCGAACAACCAGGCAGCGGCGCTTCCGGCAACCCCCAGGGCGCACTTTATGCAAAGCTTGGCATTGAATATAACGCCCAGACGGAACTGGCCGCCTCAGCCCTGTGTTTCAGTCAGCGTTTTTATCATCCCTGGCGCAACGACTTCTGGCATCCGACCGGACTGCTGCAGATTGCCGGCACCCACCAGGAAGCAGACCGGCAACGCCGTTTTCTTGACCGCAACCACTACCCTGAGGATCTGTTCACACCCGTCAGTTCTCTTCAGGCCTCTGAACTGGCGGGATTACCCGTGGAGCATAGTGGGCTCTGGTTCCCCGGATCCGGCTGGCTGGAGCCCGCGAGGGCCTGCAGAACCCTGGCTGATCACCCGTTGATTGAACCGCGGTTTGGCTACCGGGTCACCCGGATCCGGCAAACCGACGGCCATTGGCAGTTATTCAACGAAAATGGCGAATGTCTGCAGGCCAGCAAACTGGTGGTTGCTGCCGGCCATCAATCCGCCAGCGTGTTACCAGCCACCGGAGAGCTGCGGCTGAAACCCATCCGGGGGCAGATATCGTGTCTGCCGGCAGACGCCTTCAATCTGCCCCGAACCGTGATATGTGGCACCAAATACCTTAACCCGGCCATGGGCGGCGAGGCAGTAACCGGGGCCACGTTTGACCTGAGAGACAACAACCCCGAGGAAACCCCCCAAAGCCATCAAGACAACCTTGACGAGCTGCTCCAGCTATTGCCTTCAGTTCGTAAACACGATCAGGTTGCCCCGGAACATCTCGCCGGCCGGGTTGCGTTCCGGTGCACCACCCACGATTACCAGCCGGTTGCCGGCCCCATGCAGGATTCATCTGGCGGGCCGGCTGCGGAAAACCTGTTTATGTTCACTGGCCTGGGCAGCAAAGGCCTGGCCTGGGCGCCACTGCTGGCCGAATATCTGGCCGATTGCCTCACGGATCAACCACGCACCCTCCCCGGCCCTCTTGCCAAACGTGTGGCAACCGGACGTCTGTATCGGGCATAACTTGCCATACCGTCATCAACTGAGGTATGAAGAAACCGACAAGACGGCCGATAACAACAGGAATAAGACCAAGGGGTAAGAGACCACCGTGGTCATATAAACAAGGGGGTCAGGATGTCAATTCATGTCAGTGAACCGGGGCGGCCACAGGGCACCCGCCTTCCGGCGGCTTTTCGAAGTCGTCAGGTTGAGAATGTGACCGAGCTGACGGAATCCGGCGCCATTTCTCCCAGCCACAGTGAAGCGACGGATTCCGAGTTTCAGCAAGCCGCCCACAGTGGCGGTCACCGTCAGCAAAAAGCGTTGCAGGAATATGGTGCAGCAGCCGGAGGCGAGATCCCGGAGGAACGGGTTTACCTGCCGGTCTCCGAAATATGCTCACCGGCAATATATTCCGCTTCCGCCATGGCTTCGGTGGCCGAAGCCATGGACGTCATGGAAACAAACGGGGTTCATCATCTTGTTGTTCTGGCTGAGGACAATGTGGCTGGTCTGATTGATTTGCGCTGGCTTTTAAGCTGGCTGCATGAGCATACCTCTGAAGCCATCCATAAAAGCCTGACCAACATCGAGTTGCCGTCATTTCTGACCGCGTCGCCTGAAACCGACGCCCACCAACTCGCACGCCTGATGCTGGCCCACAACCTGAACGCCGCCCTGGTAGTGGATGCCAAAGGCAAGCCCGAGGGCATTGTTACCAGCACCGACTACCTCAAGCTGTACGCCAGTGCCAGCAAGCACCAGGGCGAGGTTTGAAGCCCCGGAATCAGTCGGCGACACCGCGCTCTTCCAGCATTGATTGAAAACCGTCTTCATCCAGCACCGGCACACCCAGTTTTTCGGCCTTCTCAAGCTTGGAACCCGCCGCTTCCCCGGCCACTACACAGGCGGTCTTTTTCGAAACACTGCCGGCCACTTTTGCACCTAGCGCTTCCAGCTTTGCTTTCGCGTGATCCCGGGTCATGGTTGAAAGAGTACCGGTCAGCACCCAGGTTTCGCCCGCCAGAGGTAGCGCCTCTTTTTCAACCACGGCTTCTTCCTGCCAGGTAACCCCCGCCTCTTTCAGGGCCTGCAAGGTTTCCTGGTTGTGGGGTTGTTCAAAAAAGCTGCGGATATGACCAGCAACAATAGGACCGACATCCGGCACTTCCTGGAGCTGTTCTTCAGTGGCTTCGGAAATGGATTCCAGAGTTCCGAAAGAAGAAGCCAAAGCCTTCGCCGTGGCCTCACCGACTTCGCGGATTCCCAGGGCGTACAGAAAACGCCAGAGCACCGGGTTTCGCGAGCGATCAATCGCTGCTACCAGGTTCGCGGCTGATTTCTCCCCCATGCGCTCAAGCGTGGATAACTGGAATTTGCTCAACCGGTAGATGTCAGCCACGGTATCCACCATGCCCTCTTCCACCAACACATCAATGAGTTTGTCGCCCAGCCCCTCGATATCCATGGCCTTGCGCGAGGCATAATGCCGAATGGCTTCTTTGCGCTGGGCCGGGCAATACAATCCCCCGGAACAACGCGCCACCACTTCGCCTTCAATCTGAACGATATCGGAGTCACAAACGGGACAGTGCTCAGGCATGACCACCTCCCGGGCATTGGCAGGGCGTTTATCTGCCACCACCTTCACAACCTTCGGGATAACATCGCCCGCCCGGCGAATAAAAACGGTATCGCCAATATGAGCATCCAGGCGACGAATCTCATCCATGTTATGCAGCGTGGCATTGCTGACCGTCACACCGCCAACGAACACCGGCTTCAGACGGGCAACCGGAGTCACGGCGCCGGTGCGGCCTACCTGAAACTCCACATCTTCGATAACGGTCAACTCTTCCTGCGCCGGAAACTTTTGCGCGATAGCCCAGCGTGGCGCCCGGGAGACGAAGCCCAGCTGTTGCTGAAGGTCCAGCCGGTTAACCTTGAAAACAATGCCATCAATCTCGTAAGGCAGGCCGTCCCTCTTTGTCATCAGCGCCTCATAGGCCTCCTGACAGGCCTCTACACCTTTGGCCGTGCGCATTTCCGGATTCAGGCGAAAGCCCCACTGGCGAACCAGTTGCAGGCTTTCCCAGTGCGTCTTTGGCAATACCGTTTCGTCGGTAACCGCCAGACTGTAGGCACAGAATTCCAGCGGGCGCCTGGCGGTCACGGTGGACTTTTTCTGACGCAGGCTGCCGGAGGCGGCATTGCGGGGGTTTACAAACGTTTTCTCGCCTCGCTTTGCCAAGCCCCTGTTTAGCGCTTCAAATCCGGAAAGCGGCATGTAAACTTCACCCCTGACCTCGACCAACTCAGGGAACCCCGTCCCACGAAGTTTCAAGGGAACTGAAGGAATAGTACAAACATTAGGCGTTATATCTTCGCCGGTATAACCATCACCCCGGGTCGCAGCGCGAACCAGTCTGCCCTGTTCATAATGCAGGCTGACAGCCAGGCCATCGAGTTTCGGCTCACAGACATATTCAACGGCCTCATCTGTACCCAACCGATCACGTACCCGACGATCAAAGTCCTCGAGCTCTTCATTGCTGAAGGCGTTATCCAGCGACAGCATGGGGGGCTGGTGAGTCACCTCGGCAAAGCTGGTGTCAGCTCGGCTTCCCACACGGCGTGTTGGCGAGTCTTCGGTGGCCAGTTCCGGATACTCAGCTTCCAGATCCTGAAGTTCACGAAACAGGCGGTCGTACTCGGCGTCCGGAATATGCGGTTCGTCGAGAACGTAGTAGTAGTAATTATGATCTTCGAGGTCAGCACGCAGCTTTGCCACGCGCTGCCGGATATCTGCAGAGGCCTTGGTCATCAGGTCGGGGTTCCGGGCTGAGGCTGTCGGTCAGGTTCGCGGGAAACGTTGTTTGCGATCAAATTCACGAATACGTTGCCGGCAATGCTCAATGGTCTGGGGGGTCATAACGCTGCGGCGTTCGTCTTTCATCTCGCCTCCCATGTTGCGTACAACGCACTGTGCGGTTTCCAGCATGAAGTCAAACGCCTGCATGGGGTTTGAGGGCCCGGGAAGGCTCATGAAAAAACTGATCCCCGGGGTGCTCAGCGTTGGAATTTCGTCTGGCCGGAACGTGCCCGGCTCAACCGCACTGGCAACGCTGAACTGCACCGGTGTCGTGGTGTCGACACCTTCATGGCGGTGATAGATGTCCAGGTCACCGTATTCCAGGCCACAAGCTTCGAAAAGATTTTTCAGAGCCGGGCCCTGGAACTGTTCGCCGCTGCGGGCCAGTACGTTTATCACCACCACTTCTTTCGCTTCCGGACGGTTGGCTCCGGCCGGTGGCTGGCTTTTCTCCGCTTTTGGGGCGGCACGTCTGGCCGTGTCCTGCTCGACGTCGGTGGTGACCACCGGCGGTTCCGGGTCCGGGCGACGCTGCTCAGCTTCCTGTTTTCTGGCAGCTTTCTTCTGGGCACGTGTTTTTCGCTCGGGCCCGGGCTCGGGCTTAAGTTCTGGGGGCGCATTGCGCCGGGTCTCTGTTTCCGGTCCGGGCTTTACCGTCCGGGGCTGGCCAACAATGCCATCCGTATCGCCGTCATCCGTTGCACTCCAGCCGCTTTCTGGCGTGACTTCATCGTCAGAACTGCTCAGGTTTTCAGTGGCTGCGGCCGTGTCAGGGCGTGATTTCGGAGCTTCACGCTCTTCTTCATCGGATTTCCTGCCCGAACTGGCCGACACCGGGCGGGCACCACCGTTTGGCAACTCCGGATTGAAGCTGTCATCCAGCGGAGATTCGGAAAGATCATCCGCTCCCATACTGGAAGAGATAGCTCTGGACTCTTTGCGGGCCCGATGCATACGCCGTAGGCCATCAATAACAACACCAATAATAACCAGGGCACCGATGGCAATTAACCATTCCCTAAGCGACATAATGCGACTGTCCTGTTTGCAATTCGGAACGTGAATACTCTATGAAAAGCCCTATTCTAATACAACGTGCGCCGGGCAGAGATGGCGGTATTGTCATGGTTGATACCCGTTCAATCAATCATCCAGCCACTTCTGAGCGACTCCGGGGCCCTTAAGCCTCGGCCAGGGCTGCTGCTTCGTCTACATCCACGGACACCAGCCGGGAGCAGCCCGGCTCGTGCATGGTGACGCCCATCAGTTGATCGGCATTCTCCATGGCAATCTTGTTGTGGGTGATGTAGATGAATTGCACGTGTTTCGACATTTCCTTGACCATGTTGGCGTAACGGCTGACGTTGGCATCGTCCAGCGGTGCGTCCACTTCGTCGAGCATGCAGAAGGGCGCCGGATTCAACTGGAAGATCGAAAACACCAGAGCAATGGCGGTCAGGGCTTTCTCACCCCCGGACAGCAGGTGAATGGTGCTGTTCTTTTTGCCGGGCGGCCGCGCCATGATCGCCACGCCGGTTTCCAGCAGATCTTCACCCGTCAGCTCCAGGCTGGCACTGCCACCACCAAAGACTTTCGGGAAAAGCGCCTGCAGGCCACCATTCACCTTGTCGAACGTCTCTTTGAATCGCTGCCGGGTTTCCCGGTCAATTCTGCGCATGGCGTTGTCCAGGGTCTCCAGCGCTTCCATCAGGTCATCGTTCTGCTCGTCCAGATAACGCTTACGCTCGCCCTGCACCTGGAATTCTTCGATCGCTGCCAGGTTGATGGCTCCCAGGCGCTGAATCCGGTTACCAATTTTTTCCAACTCCGCAGCCCAGGCTTTTTCGTCAGCATCTTCCGGTAACTGGGCCAGTATTTCCTGTAATTTGACATCCAGCTCACCCAGATGCTCAAGCTGGTTACCAGAACGGATCTCCAGCGCCTGAGACTCCATTTTCAAGGTCTCGAGTTTCGCCCGGATTTCCTGGCTTTCGTGATCAGCGCGGTGCCGACCCTGATCCCGCTCCCGCACTTCCCGGTCAATGTCTTCCAGCGCATCCCTGGCTGCGCTCAACTTTTCTTCTTCCGTCAATCGCCGATCCAGCAATTCTTCAAGCTGCATCTGTAATTCTTCGACCGGCTCCTCAGCGCTTTCCCGGGCCTCGCGCAGCACGTCCAGGCGTTCATCCAGGCGCTCTTTCTGCAACTGCATTCGCTCTATCGTCTGCCTCAGACCATCACGCTGACTTTGCAGGGTCTGCAGTTGCAATTGCAGCTGGTGGGCATGATCCCTGTCATGGCGGGCATCCTGGCGCAGCCGGTCGAGATTTTCCCGCAGGCTGTCGCGCTGTTCAAGCAGGCGCTCTTTTTCTTCTTCGTTGTCTTCACTCGAAGCCAGGGCGAGATTCCACTCTTCCCGGGTAAGTTCCAGGTTTTCCTGTTGCTCTTCCAGCTCGGCGCTTACATCATCAATGTCGTCGTGGATTCTGGCAAGACGGGCATCAATCTGTTCTGCCCGGGCTTTCAGTCCGCTCACTCGTGACGTCAGTGCACTGAGCTGCCGCTCGACATCCTGCTGTTGGCTGCGCGTTTCGTCACGAACCGCTTCTGCTTTTTCTTCCTGTTCACGATGCTGATCAAGCTGTTGTTGGGCCTGCTCGAGTGTGGCTTCAGCCTCTGACAGGGCGGCTTCCAGTTCTGTGACTTTTTTCTGACGCTCGATGACACCAATCTGACCGGTTTCTGAATCCGGCATCAGCATCCAGTCCCGCCCGAGCCAGACACCGTTACGGGTGATGATACTGGCGCCCTGTTCAAGACTGTCACGCCCGGCCATTGCGTCCGCTACTGATTCGGCCACGCCAATGCTATCCAGCAGGCTGTATACGCCCGGTATTCCAGAGACTTTTCCCGCCAGTCCGCCTTCACCATCAGCGCTGCTGTGCCGATTACTGGATACCATGGCCAACCCTTTGGGAGCCTCTCCCAATACCTCAGCCAACTGGCCGAAGCCCGCCGAAACCACACCTTGTGTGAAACGGCCAAGTACCTGTTCTACGGCGAACTCCCAGCCATCTTCGATGGTCAGGGCGGCGGCCACCCGGGGAGCCTCTGCCAGGCCTTGGTGGTCAAGCCAGCGCTGTAATCCATCGTCCTGCCCGCCCATCTGTTCGTCCAGCAAAGCGGCTTGCGAATCCAGCGACGCCCGCAGGGTCTGAACCCGTTGGCGATGGTCAGAGACCTGCTGTTCGGTTTCCCGGGAGGCTTGACGGGCGCTGTAGACACTTTCCTGCAGGCTGCCAATACGTTCGTTGATCTCTTCCCGCTGAAGTTCCAGCGTTTCCTGCTGTTCAAGGAAGTCGTCCAGCTCTGTACGGTCCACCTGCTGGCTGAGGTGCTCCCGTTCATCGCGCAGTTTCTGGCCACGAGCTTTCAACTGCTCAATGGCCTGTTCCAGTGAGCGAATTCGGGACTGGGCCAGTTCTGCCTGGCGGCGGGAATCAGACGAGCGGCCACTGAAATCTTCCCAGCGCTGCTGCCAGTCAGCCATGGCTTCTTCGGCCTGCTGCAGTTGTTCACTGGATTCTTCGGACCGGAGGGTCAGAGCTTCCTGTTCAGGCTCGATCATCGCCAGCTCTTCTTCAATCGTCGCCAGCTTTTCTTCGTCCTGCTCCAGCTCCTGTTTCAGCTCTCGCTGGTTGGCCATGCCCTGATCAAGCTCAGCCGCCGTCTGCCGACTGCGCTCCCGCTGATGTTCAATGCTTTGTTCAATACGGGCAATATCAGCCCCGGCTTCGTAATAGCGGGCCTGGGCACGATTGAAGTGTTCGGTGCGCTGCTGGTGATCGTCCCGCAGGGATTCCAGAGTGGTTTCGAGGCTGAGACGTTCTGTCAGTACTTTTTCCAGTTCGAGCTCGGTATTGCGGATTTTTCCACGCCAGTCGTGCAGATCGTTATCCAGAGCCTGCCAGCGCAATACTGTCAATTCAGCTTTTGTCTGGCGCTCATCGTGTTTCAGGGACTTATATTTTTCTGCCGCCGCCGCTTGCTTTTCCAGGTGCTGTAGCTGGCGTTCCAGTTCTTCGCGGAGGTCAGTCAGGCGTTCAAGGTTTTCCCGGGTGCGCCGGATACGGTTTTCGGTTTCGCGCCGGCGCTCCTTGTATTTCGATATGCCAGCTGCTTCCTCAATATAAACCCGCAGCTCTTCCGGCTTCGCTTCGATCAGGCGGGAAATCATGCCCTGTTCGATGATCGCATAGCTGCGGGGGCCCAGCCCGGTACCCAGAAACAGATCAGTGATATCCCGACGCCGGCATTTGGCGCCGTTCATGAAATATTCCGACTGCCCTTCCCTGGATACCCGGCGTTTGACCGAAATTTCATTGAAGTTAACAAACTCACCAGGCGCAGACCCGTCACTGTTATCAAACACCAGTTCAATAGACGCCTGGCCAACAGGCTTGCGTGCGGTAGAGCCGTTAAAAATGACATCCGACATGGATTCGCCGCGAAGATACTTCGCAGAGCTTTCACCCATCACCCAGCGCACGGCGTCAATAATGTTCGACTTGCCACAACCGTTCGGACCCACAACGGCGGTCATATTTGAGGGAAAAGGCACGGTAGTGGGGTCAACAAAGGATTTGAAACCGGCCAACTTGATGGACTTGAGCCGCATGTCAGATGTTTTCCTCCGATGTCATCATCCTTATACCCACCTTTACTGAAGGAACCTTTGCAAACGGCGGAGTTTATCACAGGCTCGGGCCCACCCCACCCCTGTTGGCAACATTTACGATAGCGAAAACCTCAACGGCAATGGTCTGCCGGGAAAATGACGTTTTTGTGGTCATACCGGCTTTTGGCGGTGAAAAGGCTCAAACTAATAGCCATAGGCAGTTGTTATTTATAGTTTTTACAAAACTGGCACCCATTCTGCTTACACAAAAGACATAAACTTACATCACGCAACAGAGTGAGCCGTTGTGAAAAATCTGACCTCAATTCAGCCCTCAACGTCACGCCTGGCCCGACTGGCGGCCCTGAAGCAATCGTTTCAGGAGTGGAGCAGCGCCCCGGACATGCTTACCCGCCTGTCCAGACGACTGTCGACAACCCTGTGTCTGGAAACGCAACTGGGTATGATTGCCGAAGAAGTCGCAGAAACCATTCCCTTTGATGCCATGAACTACCGGCATCGGATTGCCCGTCAGGACTTTGTGTTTGCCACGGGCGTGGGTGGTCCTCACCGTTGTGAATACCGGTTATCCATCGAAGGCAACTATTACGGCACGCTCTCGTTCCATCGCCGGCAGAAATTTACCGAAGAGGAACTCGCGGGTTTCGAGATGCTGATATCGGCTGTGATCTGCCCACTGCGTAACGCCTGCCGGTTTATTGCCATCGAACAAACGGCGCTGACGGATTCTCTGACCGGCATCGGCAACAAACGAGCCATGGATGAGGATCTGCTGCGAGCCAGTGCCCTGGCCGGCCGCCACGGCGCTCCCTGGAGCCTGATCCTGTGTGATCTGGATCACTTCAAGCATGTCAACGATACCTATGGCCACATGGTGGGCGACCACATTCTGGCGCGTGCGGCTGAACAGATCGAACGGTCGCTTCGCACCTCTGATACGGTTTACCGGTTTGGTGGCGAAGAGTTTGCGGTTTTACTGCCACATACCGATGAACAGGCCGCCAAGGATGTGGCCGACCGTATTCGAATGGCCATTGAAGGGATGCGGGTGGACACGGAAGATGCTCTGGTATCCGTCAGCGCCAGCTGCGGCGTCGCCAGATACCTGAACGGGGAAGATTTTGGCCACTGGCTGGCCAGAGCGGATGAAGCGCTCTACCGTGCCAAAGATCACGGCAGAAACTGCACCCGCGTTTTCGCCACTATTACATAAGGCGAAAGCCCGGCTTAACGCCGGCCTCTGGTTGGTTTCCCAACATCGCCGGGCTTTTTCGCGCCGGCGGCCCCGCTCTTACGGGCAGGCCTGGTATCGCTGACCTGCCAGCCTGCTCTACCGCTTTTTTTCGATGATTTGCCGGGGCTTTTCCGGCGTTGGCGATCATGTATTGCCTGTTCCCCGGGGGTTTTCTGAGGAATCGCAACCGGCTCAAGCCCCACCGAGCGGCTGATCGTATCAACCGCTTTTTGATCCAGCTCTTCCCACTTACCCAGAGTCAGCCTGCTGGGCAGAAAAACCGGCCCGTAACGCACGCGCTTCAGACGACTGACCCTCACGCCCTGGGATTCCCAAAGGCGGCGGACTTCACGGTTACGTCCTTCAAGCAGGGTGACGTGAAACCACTGGTTCATTCCCTTACCACCCGCGGGGCTGATATCAGAGAAGTTCGCCTGGCCATCCTCAAGCAACACGCCTTCGAGCAGGCGCTGAATCATGGCGTCGTCTACTTCGCCAAAAATTCGCACAGCGTACTCGCGATCTACCTCATTCGACGGATGCATCAGGCGGTTTGCCAATTCACCGTCAGTGGTGAACATCACCAGCCCCGTGGTGTTGATATCCAGCCGGCCAATGGCGATCCAGCGCTGATCCTTGAGACGGGGCAGGCGATCAAATACGGTCGGGCGTCCTTCCGGATCCTTCCGGCTGGTAACCTCTCCTTCCGGCTTGTTATAAATCAGCACTCGCCGGACAACCTCATCGGCTGAGCTGATATCAAGCACTTTGCCATCGAGCTCAAATTTGTCCGCTGATGTGGCCTTCTGGCCGGGCTCAGGGATCTGGCCATTCACCAGTAGCCGTCCGGCCACCATCCAGCTTTCAATTTCCCGACGCGAACCCACGCCTGTTCGTGCCAGCAGTTTCTGAATGCGCTCCGGGCCTGCAGAGACGGTATCATCTCCGTGCTTGGGGCTTTTTCCGGAGGCTTTTTTCCCGGGGCCGGATGCCATCATGATCTGAATCCTTGTAGAAAATCAATGCCGTACGGCATCAATGAAGTGTCTTGTCGGAGGAATCAAACTCGATTTCCCCCTGCATGTTTTTTTCCATTTCCCGGCCGATCTCTTCCAGATCCCGTATTTCTGACAAAGGCGGGAGCTCATCAAGACCGGTCAGGTTGAAATAATCAAGAAATTGCCGGGTGGTGGCGTACATGGCCGGCCTGCCAGGAACGTCCCGGTGGCCAACCACGCGCACCCACTCTCGCTCAGCAAGCGTGCGAATGATATTGCTGCTTACCGTAACACCGCGTATTTCCTCAATCTCTCCCCGGGTAATGGGCTGCCTATAGGCGATCAACGCCAGTGTTTCCAGCAACGCCCGGGAATATCGTTGAGGCTTTTCCTCAAACAACCGACGCACCCAGGGAGCAAACTCCTGACGCACCTGCAAGCGATAACCGCTGGCCACTTTCTTCAACTCAAAGCCGCGACCGTCACAGGATTTTTCCAGCATTGTCAGCACATGCTCCATCACCTGACGAGCCGGACGTTCGTCTTCAGCAAACAGACCCCGTAGTTGTTCCATCGACAAAGGCTTTCCCGCAGCCAGCATGGCGGCCTCGACGATGGCCTGGATTCTGGCCAGATGTTCTTCGTTCATAGTCTGGTCCTGCTCCTCAGCTGACGGCCCTTGCCCGAACGTGTATGGGGCCGAGCACTTCGGACTGCACAATTTCGATGAGCTGCTCTTTAATCAGTTCAAGTGTCGCCAGAAAACTGACCACCACCCCCAGACGCCCTTCTGCCGGTGTAAAAAGACTCTCAAAGGTAACAAACCGGTCATCCTGCAGTACCGAAAGAATGTGCGACATCCGCTCCCGGGTGGACAAACGCTCTTTCTCCACATGGTGACTGGTGAACAGATCTGCCCGGTGCAGCACTCCCTGAAGTGCCAACAGTAGCTCTCTCATGTCCACATCGGGATGTGGCTGGGAGGATGGCAGTTTTGGTAAGGCTGCTGTGCCAACAAACGTATCGCGCTCCACCCGTGGCAGCTCATCCATATCCTCCGCCGCCTGCTTGAAGCGCTCATATTGTTGCAACCGGCGGATCAGTTCCGCTCTGGGGTCCACCTCTTCTTCGTCGTCAGTTTCCTGCCGGGGCAGAAGCATCCGCGATTTTATTTCCGCCAGGGTCGCGGCCATCACCAGATATTCTGCCGCCAGTTCAAAGCGCAGCGCCTCGACAGCACTGATGTAGTCCATGTATTGCCGGGTTATTTCGCTGACATCAATATCCAGAATATTCATGTTCTGGCGGCGGATAAGGTAGAGCAAAAGGTCCAGAGGCCCTTCAAAAGCCTCCAGAAATACCGCCAGGGCGTCCGGCGGAATATAGAGGTCTTTGGGCAGATCGACCACCGGCTTGCCGGACACCAGCGCCAATGGCGATTGTTCCCGGCTCTCCGGATCCCCGGCGGTTACTTCCGTGGTGTCGTCGGTCATGCCCTCTCCCGGTTGTCGGGCGTGGATCTACCGTTTTAGCGGTAGCTCAGCCCCATGGCGGTGCGTACTTCCTCGAGGGTGTCACGAGCGGCATCACTCGCCTGCTCTCGGCCCTCTTGCAGAATGGAGCGAACCAGGTCAGGGTTTTCTTCATAGTCCCGGGCGCGCTCATGCAGCGGCTTTTGCTCTTCGATAATGGCGTCGATCAGCGGTTTCTTACAGTCCAGACAACCAATGCCGGCACTGCGGCAACCGTTCTGAACCCAATCGCAGGTGCTGTCATCGGAATAGACCTGGTGCATCCCCCATACCGGACATTTTTCCGGCTCGCCCGGGTCAGTCCTGCGCACACGCTGAGGGTCGGTCTGCATGGTCCGGATCTTGTGGGCAACACTGTCCGGCTCTTCACGCAGGCCAATGTAATTGTTGTAGGACTTGGACATCTTCTGCCCGTCCAGCCCCGGCATCTTCGATTCCGGTGTCAACAACGGCTGGGGTTCCGGCAAAATCACCTTGCCGCCGCCTTCAATGTACCCGTACAGGCGCTCACGATCGCCCAGGGAAATATTCTGCTGTTCCTTGAGCAAGGCACGGGCGGTTTCCAGTGCTTCGGAGTTGCCCTCTTCCTGATACCGTTTTTTCAGGTTGCGGTACAGTTTTGCGTTCTTCTTGCCCATCTTCACGATGGCAGCCTCGGCCTGCTCTTCAAAACCGATTTCACGACCATAGATGTGATTGAAGCGGCGTGCGATTTCGCGGGTAATTTCCACGTGCGACACCTGGTCAGCGCCCACCGGTACCTTACCGGCCCGGTAAGTCAGGATGTCTGCGGTTTGCAGCAACGGATACCCCAGAAAGCCATAAGTGGCCAGATCCTTTTCACGGAGTTTTTCCTGCTGGTCTTTATACGTCGGAATACGCTCGAGCCAGCCCAGAGGGGTAATCATCGACAACAGCAGATGCAGCTCCGCATGTTCCGGCACCTGTGACTGAATAAACATGGTCGCCGAGCCGGGGTTTACACCAGCGGCCAACCAGTCAATCACCATGTCCCAGACACTCTGTTCAATGCCGGAAGGGTCATCATACTGCGTGGTCAGCGCGTGCCAGTCTGCGATGAAGAAGAAGCACTCATACTCGTGCTGGAGTTTCACCCAGTTCTTCAGCACCCCGTGATAGTGGCCGAGGTGAAGCTTGCCGGTCGGACGCATACCGGACAAAACCCGTTGCTGGGAATCTACAGAACTCAAAGCACGAACTCCTTCTTTGTGTTTATCGGTAACCTGAACGGCCGCACTTAAGGCAATGATCCGGCAGGCTGACCGGGCATTATAGTCTTAACGCCGGGCTGCGTTAAGCGGCTGGCAGGAAAACACGCCGTCTGAAACACAAAACCCCCGGATCCGAGAGGAATCCGGGGGTTTTGTGACATTTCCGGGCGCTTTACCAGCCCGTCACCTGCTTCAAAGCCTGGCCAATTTCAGCCAGGCTGCGAACGGTTTTCACTCCGGCATCTTCAAGAGCGGCAAACTTCTCATCTGCCGTGCCCTTACCACCGGAAATGATGGCGCCGGCATGGCCCATACGCTTACCCGGAGGCGCCGTAACGCCGGCAATGTAGGAAACCACTGGCTTGGTCACGTTGTCCTTGATGAACGCCGCTGCCTCTTCTTCTGCAGTGCCGCCGATTTCACCGATCATGACGATGGCTTCAGTTTCCGGGTCTTCCTGCAGCAGAGCCAGGATATCGATAAAGTTGGAGCCGGGAATCGGATCACCACCAATACCGACACAGGTAGACTGCCCATAGCCGAAGTCCGTGGTCTGTTTGACCGCTTCGTACGTCAGGGTGCCGGAGCGGGATACAATGCCGACCTTGCCTTTCTTGTGAATGTGACCCGGCATGATGCCAATCTTGCACTCATCCGGCGTGATCACGCCCGGACAGTTCGGACCAATCATGCGAACGCCTTTGCCATCAACGTATTCCTTGGCATACAGCATGTCGAGGGTCGGAATGCCTTCAGTGATGCAAATAATCAGCTCAATACCCGCATCCGCTGCTTCAATAATCGCATCCTTACAGAACGGAGCCGGAACATAGATAACCGTGGCTTCAGCGCCAGTTTGTTCAACGGCTTCACGAACGGTGTTGAACACCGGTAGTCCCAGATGTTCGGTGCCACCCTTTCCGGGGCTGACGCCACCCACCATCTGAGTACCGTAATCAATGGCCTGCTCGGAGTGGAAGGTACCCTGCGCGCCGGTAAAGCCCTGGCAGATTACTTTTGTGTCTTTGTTAATCAGGATACTCATTATTTACCCCCTGCGGCTTCAACAACTTGCTGTGCGGCATCCGACAAACTGGTGGCAGCAATGATGTTCAGGCCACTTTCGGCCAAAACCTTTGTGCCCACTTTTGCATTATTGCCTTCAAGACGGACAACCACCGGCACCTTCACACCCACTTCCTTGACGGCACCAATAATGCCCTCTGCGATCATGTCGCAGCGAACGATACCGCCGAAGATGTTGACCAGAACCGCCTTCACGTTGTCGTCAGACAGGATGATTTTGAAGGCTTCGGATACACGCTCTTTGGTCGCGCCGCCGCCTACATCCAGGAAATTGGCAGGCTGACCACCAGACACCTTGATAATGTCCATGGTGCCCATGGCCAGGCCGGCGCCGTTAACCATGCAACCGATATTGCCATCGAGGGCGACATAATTGAGTTCCCACTTGGCCGCTTCGGCTTCGCGCGAATCTTCCTGGGAAGGGTCGTGCATTTCGTGGATTTTTTTCTGACGGTACAGCGCATTGCCGTCAACGCCCACTTTGGCGTCCAGGCAATGCAGATCGCCCTGCTTGGTGATAACCAGAGGGTTGATCTCTACCAGTGCCAGATCGCACTCCTCAAAGAGCTTTGCAAGACTCACGAAAATCTTCGCGAACTGACCAATCTGCTTGCCTTCCAGGCCAAGCTTGAATGCCAGCTCCCGACCCTGGTACGGCTGGGCTCCTACCAGCGGATCGATTTCCGCCTTGAGAATTTTTTCCGGGGTTTCCTCGGCAACTTTCTCGATTTCCACGCCGCCTTCGGTGGAAGCCATGAACACGATACGGCGTGTACCGCGATCCACCACAGCACCCAGGTAAAGCTCCTGGTCAATATCACTGACCGCTTCCACCAGAATCTTGCTGACTGGCTGACCGTTCTCGTCGGTCTGGTAGGTCACCAGATTCCGACCGAGCCAGTACTCAGCAAACTCGCGGATTTCCTCTTTGCTTTTCACCAGTTTCACACCACCGGCTTTACCGCGGCCGCCGGCATGCACCTGGGCCTTCACAACCCAGCTATCGCCGCCAATCTCGGCAACCGCTTCCACGGCTTCTTTCGGGGTATCACAGGCAACGCCCTGAGATACCGGCAAGCCGTATTTGGCAAACAGATGTTTGCCCTGGTATTCGTGCAGATTCATAGTCTTGTCCCGTCTATTGTTACTAAGAGGAAAGTCCTGTCTGGAACTGACAATTTAGAGGCCAAAACGCTGAAGCTCAAGAAGCACGGTCAATTTCTGGCCCTTAAACAAAAACGGGGCGCTTGAAGCGCCCCGTTCTGTACTGCCTTTTACTTTTTCTTGCGCCGATTGGCGATGTGAATCGCCCCACCGCCGACCGCCAGGGCGGCCTCATGAACCGACTCGGACAACGTCGGATGCGCAAAGCAGGTCAAAGCCAGATCTTCTGCGCTGGAACCAAATTCCATTGCGATAACACCCTGAGCAACAATTTCAGATGCCTGTGGTCCAACCACATGGAAACCAAGAATACGATCCGTCTTGGCATCAGCAATGATCTTGACCAGACCGGCTGTGCCATTCGCAGCCATGGCACGGCCATTCGCCGCGAATGGGAAGGTGCCTACGTTGTACTCTTCACCTTCTGCCTTCAGCTCTTCCTCGGTCTTGCCTACCCAGGCCACTTCCGGCGAGGTGTAGATTACGTTCGGAATGCAGTCGTAGTTGACCTGAGGCTTGTGCCCGGCAATCCGCTCGGCAACCATTACGCCTTCTTCGGAAGCTTTGTGGGCCAGCATCGGACCGCGGACCACGTCACCAATCGCCCAGACACCTGGCGCTTCGGTTTTACAGTTGTCATCAACAAAGATGAAGCCGCGCTCATCCATCTTGACGCCGGAATCTTCCGCCAGCGCGCCGTCTGTGTAAGGACGACGACCAACGGCAACAATCAGCTTGTCAAACTTGGCTTCCTGCTTGCCATTGGCATCTTCATAGCTGACATTGACCAGCTTGCGCTTGACGTCAGCGCCGGTCATGCGAGCGCCCAGAACAATGTTCAGGCCCTGCTTCTCGAACTGCTTCTTGGCGTCTTTGGCAACCTGCTGATCTACCACTGGCAGGAACGTATCCTGAGCTTCGATTACAGTTACTTCGGAACCCAGACGGGCCCAGACGCTACCCAGCTCCAAGCCGATGACGCCAGCACCGATAACGCCCAGGCGCTTGGGTACTTCTTCAAATTCCAGCGCGCCCTCGGAATCGACGATATGCTCGCCATCGAACGGCGCAGGCGGGATCTCGATCGGCTTGGAGCCGGTTGCGATAATCACGTTGTCGGCTTCGTAGGTTTTGGTGTTGCCGTCTTTATCGGTCACTTCCACCTTGCGGCCGGCAAGCAGTTTGCCGTGTCCGTGGATAGAGGTAACGCCATTAGCCTTGAACAGTCCGGCAATACCGCCGGTCAGTTGCTTGACGATACCGGCTTTGCGCTCCTGCATCTTGGCAACGTTGATTTCAACGTCTTTGGCCATAATACCCATGGACTCATAATCGTGGCTGGCTTCCTCGAACTTGTGAGTCACTTCCAGCAACGCCTTGGACGGGATACAGCCTACGTTCAGGCAGGTACCACCCAGCACCTGGCTTTTTCCGTCTTCACCGGTCCAGGATTCAACACAGGCCGTTTTCAGGCCCAGCTGGGAAGCTTTGATAGCCGCCACATAACCGCCGGGACCGGCACCGATGACAATAACATCGTACTTGTCAGACATAATCTATCCTGTTCTCTGATTCGTTGAATGTCGGCTTATACGTCCAGCAGGATACGCGCCGGGTCCTCGAGCATTTCCTTGATGGCAACCAGGAACTGCACTGCTTCTTTACCATCGATCATACGGTGATCGTATGACAGTGCCAGGTACATCATCGGCAGAACTTCAACCTGACCATTGACGGCCATCGGGCGCTCCTGAATCTTGTGCATACCCAGAATGGCGGTCTGCGGCGGATTCAGAATCGGCGTGGAAATCAGGGAACCGAAAATGCCACCATTGGTGATAGTGAAGGTGCCACCAGTCATGTCTTCGATGCCCAGCTTACCGGCCTTCGCTTTGGTGCCGTAATCAACAATGGTCTTTTCGATATCCGCCAGACCCATGGCATCCACATCACGAAGCACCGGTACCACGAGACCACGATCGGTAGACACGGCAACGCCGATATCCTGATAGCCATGGTAAACCATGTCGTTACCGTCGATAGACGCGTTAACAGCCGGGAAGCGTTTGAGCGCTTCGGTCGCCGCCTTGGCGAAAAACGACATAAAGCCAAGCTTGACGTCGTGACGCTTCAGGAAGCTGTCCTTGTACTGGCTGCGCAGCTCCATGATCGGCTTCATGTTGACTTCGTTGAAGGTGGTCAGCATGGCCGCTGTCTGCTGGGCATCGACCAGGCGCTTGGCGATGCTGGCGCGCAGACGGGTCATCGGAACGCGCTTCTCCGGGCGCTCGCCCTGGGCGACATTGACCTGAGGCATATCAGCCGGCTTGGACGCAGCTGCGCCGCCAGAAGACTTCTTGCTATCAACGTGATTCTGAACGTCTTCCTTGGTCACCCGGCCATCTTTGCCGGTACCCTTTACGGCGTTCGGATCAACGTCATTCTCTTCAGCAAGCTTGCGAGCAGCCGGACTCAGAATGGCATCGCCAGAAGAGGCTTCAGACGCCTCTTCTTTCGGCTCTTCAGCCTTTTCCTCAGCCTTTTCCTCAGCTTTTTCTTCAGACTTGCTCTCGGCGGGCTTGGATTCACCAGCCGCACCTTCTTTGAACTTGCCGATGACTTCGCCACTTTCAACGACGTCGTCTTCGTTCTTAATGATCTCTTCGATCACACCGTCAGCGGGTGCCACGACTTCCAGTACAACCTTGTCGGTTTCGATGTCGACGATCAGTTCATCACGCTCACAGGCTTCGCCCGGCTGCTTGTGCCAGGTCGCGACGGTGCCTTCGGCAACCGACTCAGGGAATACGGGGGCTTTAATCTCAATTGACATTACAAATCCTTAGTTCGGTAGCTCGTCAGATTTCAAACGCGTCGTTAACCAACTGCTTCTGCTCTTCGATATGGACAGACATGTGCCCACAGGCAGGTGCAGCGGAGGCCTTACGACCCGCATATTGAAGTTGTAGCTTCGGATCCAGGCGATTCAGCGAATGGTGCATATGATGCTGACTGCAGTACCAGGCACCCTGGTTCATCGGCTCTTCCTGACACCAGACCGCATGCTTCAGCTTCGGATACTCAGCCAGAATCTCGTCCAGGTCGTCCTCAGGGAACGGATACAACTGTTCAATGCGGACAATGGCGACATCATCGCGCTCATCGGACTTTTTCTTCTCCAAAAGATCATAGTACACCTTGCCGCTGCACATGATCAGGCGGGTCACTTTCTTCGGATCTGACAGTTCTTTTTCCCGCAGCACTGTCTTGAAGGTGCCGGTGGTCAGATCGTCCAGATCAGAAACCGCTTCCTTGTGACGCAGCAGACTCTTCGGAGTGATCGCAATCAGAGGCTTACGCAGCGGGCGCTTGGCCTGGCGGCGCAGCATGTGGAACACCTGCGACGGCGTTGTCGGCACACATACCTGAATATTGTGCTCGGCACACAGCTGCAGATAGCGTTCCAGACGCGCGGAGCTATGCTCAGGCCCCTGCCCTTCATAGCCGTGCGGCAACAGCATGGTCAGACCACACAAACGGCCCCACTTGTGCTCGCCGCTGGTCAGGAACTGGTCGATGACCACCTGAGCGCCGTTGGCGAAGTCGCCAAACTGCGCTTCCCAGACCACCAGACCATGCGGTGCCGTGCCCGCGTAACCATACTCGTAGGCCACAACTGCCTCTTCTGACAGATAGGAGTCGTAGATATCGAATCTTGGCTGATCTTCGGACAGCTCCTTCAGAGAGATGTAGGTTGAACCATCTTTCTGGTTGTGCAGAACCGCATGCCGATGAGAGAAGGTGCCGCGGCCGACATCCTGACCGGTAATCCGGATCGGGTGTCCTTCGTCCAGCAGCGTCGCATAGGCCATCATCTCACCATAGCCCCAGTTCAGGGCCAGGGCACCAGCGGTCATCTTCTCGCGATCCTTGACGATCTTGGAGACCTGGCGCTGGATACTGAAGCCATCAGGAAGCCGGGTCAGTTTTTTGCCCAGTTCCTGGATGGTCTTGATCGGAACACTGGTCTTGCACTTGGCGGTCCACTCATGGCCCAGATAAGGGGTCCAGTCCACATACAGGTCGGTATTTGGCTCTTTGACCAGAGATTTGACCACATGCTCGCCGTTATCCAGAGCATCGCGGTACTCGCTTTCCATCTGCTTGGACTCTTGCTCGGTGATAACACCGGCGGCAATCAGATCGTCCGCGTACTGCACGCGGGTAGTCTTCAGCTTACGGATTTTGTCGTACATCACCGGCTGGGTTGCCGCGGGCTCGTCGGCTTCGTTGTGACCGCGACGACGGTAGCAAACCAGATCGATCACCACATCACGCTTGAACTCGTTGCGGTAGTCCATCGCCATGCGGGTAACAAACATGACAGCTTCGGGATCGTCAGCATTCACGTGCAGAATCGGAGCCTGAACCATCTTGGCCACATCAGTACAGTACTCGGTGGAACGAGCGTCTTCCTGTTTGTGGGTGGTAAAGCCGACCTGGTTGTTGATAACGATGTGAATGGTACCGCCGATGCCATAACCACGGGTCTGGGAGCCCTGGAAGGTCTCCATGACCACGCCCTGGCCGGCAAAAGCCGCATCACCGTGCATGACAATCGGCACTACCTGATTGCCGACATTGTCACCACGACGATCTTGGCGAGCACGTACCGAGCCCTCTACCACTGGCGATACAATTTCCAGGTGGGAAGGGTTGAACGCCATAGCCAGGTGCACTTCACCACCCGGGGTCATGACGTTCGAAGAGAAGCCCTGGTGATACTTGACGTCACCGGAGCCGAAATCTGCGAGTTTTTTGCCTTCGAACTCGTCGAAGAGTTCTCTCGGGTTTTTACCGAGGGTATTGACCAGAACGTTCAGGCGGCCACGGTGGGCCATACCCACAACGATCTCTTTCGCGCCATAGGAGCCGGCACGCTGGATAAGTTCATCCAGGCAGGGAATCAGGCTCTCGCCGCCTTCAAGGCCAAAGCGCTTGACGCCCGGATACCGGGAACCCAGATATTTCTCGAGACCTTCGGCAGCGATCAGGCGCTCAAGGATATGCTTACGGGTAGAAACTTCGTATTCCGGACGGGAGCGAACCGGTTCCATGCGCTGCTGGAACCAACGCTTGATACGGGTATCGACCACGTGCATGTATTCGGCACCGATACTTCCGCAATAGGTCTGACGCAAGCCGCTCACGATATCGGCCAGTTTCATGGTCTCGGAACCGAAATTCAGCGAACCGGTCTGGAATTCCAGATCCATATCGGAAGAGCCAAGCTCATGGAAACTCGGGTCAAGGTCTTCAACAGACTGGCGCTGCCAGACGCCCAGCGGATCAAGTCTGGACTCCTGATGGCCACGGAAACGAAACGCATTGATCAGCTGGAGCACGCGGATCTGTTTCTTTTCCGACGCCGATGTAGCGTTGGCCGGAGCACTACCGCCAAGAGAACGCTGGTGGCGGGAAATATAGCCAAACTGTTCACGAATAACGGAGTGGGCGACATCGGGACCGCCATTGCCATCGACACTGGGCAGCTGATCGAAATAGCTGCGCCACTCTTCGGGAATAGCGTTCGGGTCTGTCAGGTAGGTTTCAAAAAGCTGTTCAACGTAGGCCAGATTTCCACCCTGGAGGTGGGAGGTCTGCCATAACTGCTCCATGATGCTTTCGTGCATTTTGAATAGCTCACCTTGGGCTGGTGCGGGGGAATCGGCATAGTCGGCCGGCGGCGGGTCAGAGTCAATACGGGTTATTACAGCATGACATCGGCCACCGTTCCTGACCAGGAAGTGATCCGTCCCCTGTGATTATGTATCAGCGACACTGCCCGGCGGCCGGTCAAGCCTCCAAACAGCGGCAACGATTCTGCACCCCCATCATACCATTGCCTATAAGCCATTGGTTGAAGGCCCCGCATAAAGCGAGGCCTTCAAGGGGCTGCCTACTGGTTCAATTCACCAGTATGGCATTTTCTAGAACTTCTCCGATCAGGTTGCCCGTTGCAACAACAAGTTACGGATATGACCAATTGCACGGGTCGGGTTCAGACCCTTCGGACAAACACTGACACAGTTCATGATACCACGGCAGCGGAATACGCTGAACGGGTCATCGAGGTTGGCCAGGCGTTCAGCCTGAGCGGTATCCCGGCTGTCAGCCAGGAACCGGTAGGCCTGGAGCAGGCCAGCCGGACCAATGAACTTGTCCGGGTTCCACCAGAAAGACGGACAGGCAGTGGAGCAGCAGGCACACAGAATACACTCGTACAGGCCGTCCAGCTTTTCTCGGTCTTCCGGGGTTTGCAGGCGCTCGATTCCTGGCGCCGGCGTATCGTTAATCAGATACGGCGTAACCTTCTCGTATTGACGATAGAACAGGTTCATATCGACAACCAGATCACGGATTACCGGCAGACCCGGCAGCGGGCGCAGAACAATCTTGTTGTTCTTGACCACATCAGAAACCGGAGTGATACAGGCCAGGCCATTCTTGCCGTTCATGTTCATGCCATCGGAGCCACAGACACCTTCACGGCAGGAACGACGGTAGGCCATGGAAGGATCCCCTTCCTTGATCAGGTTCAGCACATCCAGAACCATCAGATCCTTGCCTTCCGGAATCTCTACCTCTACGTCCTGCATGTAAGGGGCATTATCGGTTTCCGGGTTGTAGCGATAAAGGCTTACCAACATCTTGAATATCCCCCTTAGTAAGTCCGGGTTTTCGGCTCGAACGTCGGAACCGTCTTCGGCGCGAAGTTCACATCACGCTTGCCAACACGCTTATCGAGCGGGAAGTACATAGAGTGCTTCAGCCAGTTCTCGTCGTCACGCTCGGTGAAGTCGTTACGGGCATGAGCACCACGGCTTTCTTTACGCTCGGACGCTGAAATTGCTGTCGCCAGCGCCACCTCATAAAGGTTGTCCAGCTCAAGCGCCTCAATCCGGGCAGTGTTAAAGGCATTGCTGGTGTCAGCCAGCTTGGTGTTGCGCACGCGCTCACCAATCGCTTCCAGCTTCTTCAGCCCTTCTTCCATGCTCTTGCCGTCACGGAACACGCCGAAGTACAGCTGCATGCAAGCCTGAAGATCTTTACGGACATCCGCAACGCTCTCACCTTCCGATGCACCATTCAGGCGATCAAGGCGGGCCATGGCATTCTTGATGTCTTCTTCGCTGGCACCGTCTACTTCGAAGCCTCCGCGCAGTTGCTCTTCGATGTGCAGGCCGGCAGCACGACCAAATACAACCAGGTCGAGCAGAGAGTTACCGCCCAGACGGTTAGCACCGTGAACCGATACACAGGCTGCTTCACCACAGGCGAACAGGCCAGGAATAGGCTGGTCATTACCGTTCTCGTCCTGGGTCAGCGCCTGACCGCCAACGTTGGTCGGAATACCGCCCATCATGTAGTGACAGGTCGGCACAACCGGGATCGGCTCTTTAACCGGATCCACGTGTGCGAAGGTACGGGACAGCTCGCAGATACCGGGCAGGCGCAGGTTCAGGGTTTCTTCACCCAGGTGATCCAGCTTCAACAGAACGTGATCCTTTTCGGGACCACAACCGCGACCTTCCAGAATCTCGATAACCATGGAACGGGCCACAACATCGCGGCCGGCCAGATCTTTTGCGTTCGGAGCGTAACGCTCCATGAATCGCTCGCCTTCGGCGTTGATCAGGTAACCGCCCTCACCCCGACAACCTTCGGTCACCAGTGTGCCGGCACCGTGGATACCAGTCGGGTGGAACTGCCACATTTCCATGTCCTGAACCGGGAAACCGGCACGCAGAGCCATACCGATACCGTCGCCGGTATTGATCAGGGCGTTGGTAGTGGAAGAATAGATTCGACCTGCACCACCAGTCGCCAGAACCGTTGCCTTGGACTTGATGTAGCAGACATCGCCAGTTTCAATCTCGATAGCAACAACACCGACGACATCACCCTTGGCGTTCTTGACCAGATCTACCGCGTACCACTCATTAAGGAAGGAAGTACCGCCCTTGAGGTTCGCCTGATACAGCGTGTGCAACAGTGCGTGACCGGTACGGTCTGCCGCAGCACAAGTACGGGCTGCCTGGGTGGGATCATCCGGACCCTTGGACTGACCGCCGAATGGGCGCTGGTAAATGCGGCCCTGTTCGGTACGGGAGAACGGCAGACCCATATGCTCCAGCTCGAAAACAGCCTGAGGGCCTACAGAACACATGTACTCGATCGCGTCCTGGTCACCGATGTAATCGGAACCCTTGACGGTGTCATACATGTGCCAGCGCCAGTCATCATTGGGATCGGCGCTTGCGATCGCACAAGTGATGCCGCCCTGGGCAGATACAGTGTGTGACCGGGTCGGAAACACTTTTGTGATACAGGCAGTATTGACGCCGGATTCGGTCAACTGCAGCGCGGCTCGCATGCCGGCACCACCGCCGCCGATAACAATCGCGTCGTAAGACATGGTTTTGATGTTAGCCATCTATTAAAGCCCCCAAAGAATCTGAATGCCCCAGATCAGGTACACGAACATAACCAGACCGCACCCAGCCTGCACCAGAAACCGCGGTGCCATTGGCTTGATATAGTCAGTGGTTACTGTCCAGAGACCAACCCATGCGTGTGCTCCAAGTGAGAGCAGCGCCAGCAGGGTAAAGATCCGGAACCAGGTCTGATCAAACAGTGCACTCCACACTTCAAAATCGACATCGCTGACAATCATGAAGCCCAGAATAAAAATGGTGTACACAGCCAGTACGTAGGCGGTAACTCGCTGGATTAGCCAGTCAAATACACCACTGCGGCCGAGGTTCGTTACGCTGTTTACCATACCCAGACTCCTGCCAGAATGATGAGAATGACGGAAACCACAACTGTGATTTTGGCGGCGGCACGGCCGCTCTGCAGTTCTTCACCGATGCCCATATCCATGAGCAGGTGCTTGATACCTGCAACCAGGTGATAAAGCAGAGCAGACAAAATGCCCCAGGTGATCAGCTTGGCAAGGAAGCTGTCCAGCAGTTCACTTACCCGGTTAAAGCCATCTTCTCCGGACAGGGAGAGATCCAGACCGTATAACAGGAAGGCAACACCAACAAAGATGATGATGCCACTGACACGATGCAGGATCGAGGTAATGGCTGGCAGCGGGAAATGGAACTCGCCGAGATCGAGATTTACTGGTCGTTTGCTATTCACAGCGCTCTCACACTCTCTTTTGGTTCCGCGGGACCGAAATGGCGGCGGATGGTTGGTATGTTTGGGTCGGTAAATCGATACGCTACCGATAACCGATCGGTTCAGGAGGGCGGATCACCTTTTCACAGATCGTTGTTTTCACTTCTGCACAAAGGTTTATCCCCTATTCCGGGCTCAGGATTATAAGGAGTACCCCTTAGGATTACAAACGCGTAAAATACCCTGGACTCCTTCTATCGGGCCCTCAGAACCCTATTTTAGGAGTATTGACAAACCTTTTTATAGGTCAGAAACCCTATAATCGGGGATATCACTGATTTACACATATAGTAAAATTTGCAGATTTTCTGGCGCTTCCATTGACAAAAAAAGATGAAGCCCTATATTTTGCCTCCGGAATTGCGAAAATACGCGCTTTCTGGCGCATCAATAAATGCAGAAAAGCTGCTTCAGCTAATCAACAGGAGAGCACCATGACCGACAGGAAAGCCACGCTCTCGGTGGGTGATAAGTCCATTGAGCTACCGGTTTATTCTGGCACCATCGGCCCTGACGTTATAGACGTTCGCAGCCTGGTACAGGAAGGCGTTTTCACTTACGACCCCGGGTTCGTTTCCACAGCAGCCTGCGAGTCTGCCATTACCTACATTGACGGTAACAAGGGTGTATTGCTGCACCGCGGTTATCCGATCAACCAGCTGGCAGAAAACTCCGATTTCCTGGAAGTCTGCTACCTGCTGCTGAACGGTGAACTGCCGACTGACGAACAGTTAGACCAGTACAAGAGCACCATCAAGAACCACAGCATGCTGCATGATCAGATGCGCAACTTCTTCAACGGCTTCCGCCGTGATGCGCACCCGATGGCCATCATGTGTGGCGTGGTTGGTGCCCTGTCTGCTTTCTATCATGACCAGATGGACATCACCAATCCCAAGCAGCGTGAAATCACCGGCCATCGCCTGATCGCCAAGATGCCCACCATCGCTGCATGGTGCTACAAATACTCCATCGGCCAGCCGTTCATG
>JAVLAV010000002.1:49273-82091 GCA_031580735.1 Marinobacter sp. | reverse complement strand
CAAAGACGAAAACACTCCTACTCTGATCGTGGTTGATGAAGCTTCGATGGTAGATATCAATTACCTCTACAAACTCGCCCGGACTTTAATGCTTCATCGATCAGCTCCAGCCCCTGAGTTTCTTTAACGAGACCCAGGCACTTTTCAACCGGCCATTCCCACATCAGCGGAATTTCCAGTGCCGTCATGCCTGTATGCATCATGGAGTTTTTCGACAGCTCTCTTTGCTGTTCTTCGGACAACTCGGGCAGGCACAGCTTGATATTCGTATCGGTTACCTTCCGGGAGCGACCGCGCATTTTCCAGGCCAGCAGACCGCCCCATTTGCCGATTGCCTGGGCAGCTTTCAGTGGTAGAGAGCCGGCAATCCGCAGAAACCCGGCAATCATGTAGTATTTCAGTCTACTCATGATCTTCCATATTTGTCTTCAAAGCGCACAATGTCGTCTTCACCGAGGTAGGAACCTGACTGGACTTCAATTAATTCCAGGTCAATCACGCCGGGATTCTCCAGGGAGTGAACCTGACCAATCGGAATATAGGTGGATTGGTTTTCAGTCACCAGGTAGGTTTTCTCGCCATTGGTGACTTTGGCTGTGCCGCTTACCACAATCCAGTGCTCCGCCCGGTGGTGATGCATCTGCACGGACAGCTTGGCGCCGGGCTTCACGGTGATGCGCTTCACCTGATAACGCTTGCCGTTATCAATGGAATCGTAAACACCCCAGGGGCGATAGACCTCACGGTGGTTCATATGTTCGTGGCGGCCATCGCTCTTTATCTGCGCCACGACTTTTTTGACGTCCTGAACCCTGTCTTTGTGGGCAACCAGCAGGGCATCTTTGGTTTCGATAATGATCAGGTCTTCTACGCCAACTGTTGCCACTAACCGGCTGTCAGCGCGCACAAGAGTGGTCTCGGTGTCGTAAGCGATTACGTCACCGCCAAAGCTGTTGCCGTTTTCGTCTTTTTCAGAGACTTCCCACAGCGCAGACCAGGAACCGATGTCGCTCCAGCCAGCGTCCAGCGAGACCACGGCAGCGTTGTCGGTTTTCTCCATCACGGCGTAATCAATGGAGTCTTCCGGGCATTCGGCGAACACATTTTCATTAATGCGCGTGAAGTGCATGTCTTCGGCGGCATCGTCGAGCGCTGCCTGGCAGATCGCCAGAATGTCAGGGCGATGTTTTTGCAGTTCCTGGAGGTAGGTTTGGGCACCGAACATGAACATGCCGCTGTTCCAGAGGTAGTCTCCGGAGGCGAGATAGCTTTCGGCGGTTTGCAGGTCGGGTTTTTCAACAAAACGGTTCACGTTGAAACAGTTGTCCGCCAGTGCCGGGCCTTGCTGAATATAGCCGTAACCGGTCTCCGCATGGCCGGGTACAATGCCAAAAGTAACCAGTTTGCCTTGTCGGGCCAGAGGCACGGCATTGGCGATGCCGTTCTGGAACGCCTCAACGTCCTGAATCAGGTGGTCAGCGGCGAGAACCAGCATCAATGGGTCTTCTTCTTTGTCAGCTTCTTTTGTCAACTGCAGTGCCGCCAGGGCAATGGCCGGTGCCGTGTTGCGGCCGCAGGGCTCCAGAATAATGCGGGCATCGGTATAGCCTGACTGGCGCATTTGCTCGGCAGCCAGGAAACGGTGCTCTTCATTGCAGATCAATAAGGGGTCGGCTGATTCCATACCGCTCAGTCGTGCGACCGTCAGTTGCAGCATGGACAAACGGTCGTCCGTCAGTTTCAGGAACTGTTTCGGGTTCAGTTGCCTTGATAACGGCCACAGGCGCGAGCCGGTTCCACCGGCCATTATGACGGGTTGTATCATCCTGTTGCTCCGGTTTTTTTCTTGCGTTTGTTCCCATAAAACCCGGGATCGTCACGATCTGGCCGGGTTTTAAACCGCCGGTGCATCCACAAATACTGGTCGGGCGCCTTGCGGATTTCCTGTTCGATAACGGCATTTATTCGGGTGGCATCCTCCAGATCGTCACCGCTGGGGAAATCTTCCAGTGGCGGATGAAAGTAAATGTCGTAACCCGGTTTGTCTTCGCGACGGAAATGGCTGAAGGGCATCACCACGCATTTACTGCGCTCGGCGATGCGGGAGGTGGCGGTAATGGTGCCTGCCGGTATGCCGAAAAAAGGGGCGAAGACAATGTCCTTGCGGCCGTAATCCTGGTCGGTGGCGTACCACACGGCGTGGTTGTCTTTCAGGCTGCGTAACAGCCCCCGGAGATCTTTGGCTGCCAGTACCTTGCCGTAGCGCTTGGCGCGGGAGCGGGTCATTACGGCGTTCATCAGGGGGTTGTTGTGGTCGCGCTGCATTACATCGGAATCGATGTACAGCGTTGCCAGAGAGCCGCCCATTTCCAGAGTGCTGTAGTGCCCGCCAATCAGCAAAATGCCCCGGCCTTCCTGTTTGGCTTTCTCAAAGTGCTCAAGGCCATGAATGCCGGTGATTTTTTTGAGTTTCTCGGTATTTCTGAACCAGCCAATCCCGATTTCCATCAGGCCAATGCCGTTGGCAATAAATGAATTGCGCACCAGGGCTGCCCGTTGCTTGTCGTTGTATTCGGGAAAGCACAAGCGGATATTGGTTTCGGTAATCTGTCGGCGGCTTTTGGCCAGTTTCCAGGTGGCAAGCCCTGCCATTTTCCCCAGCCACCATTGAACGCGGATGGGCAATTGTGCAATCAGCCACATAACTGCAATGCCGGCCCAGGTTGGCCACCAGCGTGGATGGAGGTAGGCTGAGTAGTCGGTATTCCGGGACGTTTGGCGGTACTTCTTCTTCAAAATTCCTGGTCCTGAATCGGCAAAACTTTACGTTTGGGCGAGATGCGCCCGGATATTATTCCCTCTATGATAACGCACTGTTTCGCTTGGAGTCGTGTGTGTTGCACTTTCTTTATTCACAGTTGATGCGGCTATTGGTGCCGTTTGTGCTCCTTCGCTTCTGGTGGCAGGGCCGGCATGCGCCGGAGTTGCGTAAGAACCTGAGGCATCGCGTGGGGCTGGTGCCGGGGATTTCGGGCCCGGTGATCTGGGTTCATACCGCGTCTGTTGGCGAAGTGATCGCGGCGGGCCTGCTGGTCCGGCGGTTATTGGCCTGCGGGCTTGAGGCCAGAATACTGATAACCGCGATGACCGATACCGGCCTGGCCCAGGCCCGGAAAATGTTCGGAAGTTCAGTCGACTACGCCTACGTTCCTCTTGATACGCCGGGCTCCATCCATCGCTTTCTGAAGCGAGTGGATCCGCGCATTCTGGTGATTCTGGAAACCGAAATCTGGCCCAACATGATCTGTCAGTGTCGCTGCCGTAATGTGCCGGTGTTTTTGATTAACGCCCGCTTGTCTGAGCGCTCCACCCATGGTTATGAGCGGGTGAAAAGCCTATCAGCACCGGTGATGCAAAGCATTACCTGGGTGGCGGCCCAGGCGCAGCCGGATGCCGAAAGGTTCCGGCGCATTGGTGTCGAGGCTTCTCAGGTTGAAGTCACAGGCAGTATGAAATTCGATGTCGACATTCCCGATGATGTGCGGGAAGCATCGATGGGCTTGCGGGCAAAGTTCGGGCCGCGACCGGTCTGGACTGCTGGCAGTACCCACGGTGGCGAAGACGAACAGGTTCTGGCCGCCCATCGTGAGATTCTGGAACAACACCCCGATGCGTTGTTGATTCTTGTGCCGCGCCATCCGGACCGGTTTGAGTCAGTGGCGCAGATGGCTGAAAGCCAGGGTTTTGCGGTTGTTCGTCGTTCCACGGGGCAGGAATCGGAGTCAGCCCAGGTTTATGTGGGCGATACCATGGGCGAGTTGATGATGCTGTATGGCGCCAGTGATATGGCGTTTGTTGGTGGCTCACTGATCAAGCGGGGAGGGCACAACCCATTGGAGCCGGCGGCATGGGGCGTCCCGGTGCTTTCCGGCCCTCATGTGTTCAATTTTGAAACCGTTTACGAGCACCTTCGTTCCGGTGGCGGCGTGGCGATGATTCAGAATAGTGGAGAGTTGGGTCAGGCTGTAGCCCGGTTGATGGCGAACCGGGAAGAGCGTCAGGCTTTTGGTGAGCGGGCGCTGGCGGTGGTGAATAAAAATCGCGGCGCGTTGAACCGGGTGGTTGAGGGCATTGTTGAGCGCCTATAAAAAACGGGCCTCCTGAGTCAGGAGGCCCGTTGTGGCTGCCGTAAATGCCGGGAAGATTACTGCATCGGGTCGTCCAGGACTTCCTCATCGTTTGCCATTGCTTCAATGCCCTGCGCGCCTTCGCTGAGCCAGTTGTTCAGCTCCAGAAGGTCTTGCGGGCTCAGGGTGCCAGCTGCCTGTTTCAGCTCCAGTGCGTTGACCACATAGTCGTACCGGGCATTGGCATAGTCTCTCAGCGCAACGTAATAGGCGCGTTCTGCGTCCAGCACTTCCACGATATTGCGTGTGCCCACATCGTAACCGGCGCGGGTGGCGTCGAGCGCACTGCGACGCGAGACAATGGTTTGCTCGAAGGCGTTGGCCGTTTCAATGTTGTTGTTCACCGTCAGGAACAGGCTGCGGGTGTTTACCTGAACGTCGCGGCGGGCGGTATTCAGGTCTTCTTCGGCGGCGGTTACCAGGGAACGCTGCTGGCGAACGCCGGCCTGGGTGCCGCCGCCCATGTACAGCGGCATGTTCAGGCTCAGTCCGATAACCGCCTGTGTTCCTTCGCCCTGGCTGTTCAAACGGCCATGGTAATCCGTTTCTCCGTAAGAGGCTTCCAGGTCAACGGTCGGCAGATGGCCGGATTTCGCGACCTTCAGGTTTGCTTCATTGGCGTTCAGCTCGTATAGGGCGGCCTGAATTGACCAGTTCTGCTCCAGTGCCGTGGCTTCCCAGGCGTTGGGGTTCATGGGTTCCGGGCGACCAAGCGGGAAATTCTGGCGAAGGTTTTCCAGATCGTTCGGGTATTCGCCGGTCAGCCGGGCCAGCTGTTCCCTGGCCACGTTCAACTGGTTTTCCGCAGCAATACGCTGGCTTTTGGCGTCGTCATAGCTGGCGCGGGCTTCATAGACTTCAGTAATGGCAATCAGCCCCACATCAAAGCGTTCCTGAGCCTGCTCGTATTGGCGCTGGATGGCCGCTTCGGTGGCATCGGCGGTGGTGACGGTGTCCTGTGCCCGCAAAACATCAAAATAAGCGGTGGAAACATCCAGCATCAGTTGTTGTTGGGCCAGGTTGTACTGGGCTTCTGCTGCTTCAGACTGGAACTGGCTGGCATCAAATTCAAACCAGTTACCGGCCCGAAAGACTGGCTGGGTTAACTGAACGCCGTAGTTGAGGGTGCGGTAGCTGTCGTCGCTTTGACCATTTTTGGACTCAAAGTCGGTATGGCTGCCTTCGGCGAAAGCTGAAATCTGCGGCAGAAGCGTACTCTTGCTCACATCCGTCGCCGCCTGCTGCGCTTCGAGCTGCGCCCGCGCCGAGGCGATGCCGGAATCGTAAGATAGCGCCTGTTCGTAGGTTTCCATCAGATCCAGAGAAAATGCAGGCTGAGCTGCAAGCAGGGTGATCAGTCCTGAAAGTAAACGTTTCTTCATCATTTCTCCTGAAAAGCTGTCTCCGGGGCATCCGTGAGCTGGATACAGGGCTAAAGAAGACCATTATGGACAATAATGGTCTCCGTCTCTACACTCGCTATTATCACTCATTTTTGTGAGGTTTCGCCTCACAATATGTTCGCGTCTTGACGGGGTGCTGTTCGCCAAAACTGGCGATCGGCTGAGATTGCATCGCAGAACCCGCGACCTGATCCGGATAATACCGGCGTAGGGATTAAGACTACCTGACCAGGCCCGCAATGCCTTCTGGGCATTTACTGGCTTTGCTCCGTCATACGCGACCCGACCACCAAACGAACCGGGAGCAAACCATGACGGAACTGCCAGCCTACCTCAGCGACTCCGCAAAAGTGGATTCCGCAGCAATCAAACCATTACCAAGCTCACGAAAAATATACGTGCAGGGTAGCCGACCCGATCTCCGGGTGCCAATGCGGGAAATTACTGTGGAAGACACGCCCACCGAAATGGGCGGCGAAAAGAACCCGCCAGTACGGGTGTATGACACCTCCGGCCCCTATACCGACCCAGCCGCAACCATTGATCTTCGCAAGGGACTTGAGCCCGTTCGTGCCGCCTGGATTGCGGAGCGCGGCGATGTCGAAAAGCTGGAAGATTACACCTCCGAATTCACCCGCCGGCGCATGAAAGATCCGCAGCTGGACCCGCTGCGCTTTATGGACGAGCGTAAGCCCCTGCGTGCCAAAGCCGGCCGGAATGTCAGCCAGATGCACTATGCCCGCAAAGGCATCATCACCCCGGAAATGGAATACATTGCCATCCGGGAAAACATGAAGCTGCATGAAGCCCGCGAACAGGGCTTGCTGGAAGATCAGCATCCGGGACAGTCTTTCGGTGCCAATCTGCCGAAAGAAATCACTCCGGAATTTGTGCGTGACGAAGTGGCCCGTGGCCGTGCCATTATCCCCGCGAACATCAACCACCCGGAAACCGAGCCGATGATCATCGGTCGCAACTTTCTGGTGAAAATCAACGGCAACATTGGTAACTCGGCGGTCAGCTCTTCCGTTGAAGAAGAAGTGGAAAAGCTTACCTGGGGTATCCGCTGGGGCTCAGACACAGTGATGGACCTGTCTACCGGCAAGAACATCCACGAAACCCGCGAATGGATTATCCGAAACTCTCCTGTGCCTATTGGCACCGTGCCCATTTACCAGGCGCTTGAGAAAGTTGGCGGCGTAGCCGAAGACCTGACCTGGGAAATCTTCCGCGACACCCTGATTGAACAGGCAGAGCAGGGCGTGGACTACTTCACCATCCATGCCGGTGTTCGTCTGCACCATGTGCCCATGACCGCCAAGCGCACCACCGGCATCGTTTCCCGTGGCGGTTCCATCATGGCCAAGTGGTGTCTGGCTCATCACAAGGAAAGCTTCCTGTACGAGCACTTCGAAGACATCTGCGAAATCATGAAGGCTTACGACGTGGCCTTCAGCCTCGGCGACGGCCTGCGCCCGGGCTCAATCGCAGACGCCAACGACGCTGCCCAGTTCGGCGAACTGGAAACCCTGGGCGAGCTCACCAAGATTGCCTGGAAGCACGACGTGCAGTGCATGATCGAAGGCCCCGGCCACGTGCCCATGCACCTGATCAAAGAGAACATGGACAAGCAGCTGGAATGCTGTGACGAAGCGCCGTTCTACACCCTCGGCCCACTGATCACTGACATCGCCCCGGGCTACGACCACATCACCTCCGGCATCGGCGCGGCGATGATCGGCTGGTATGGTTGTGCCATGCTCTGCTACGTCACCCCGAAAGAACACCTGGGCCTGCCCAACAAGGATGATGTGAAAACCGGCATCATCACCTACAAGATCGCCGCGCATGCTGCAGATCTCGCAAAAGGTCATCCGGGCGCCCAGATCCGTGACAATGCGCTGTCCAAGGCCCGTTTCGAGTTCCGCTGGGAAGACCAGTTCAACTTGGGCCTCGACCCGGACACGGCACGGGCCTATCACGACGAAACCCTGCCGAAGGACTCAGCCAAAGTCGCCCACTTCTGCTCCATGTGCGGTCCGAAGTTCTGCTCCATGAAGATCTCGCAGGAAGTTCGGGACTACGCCAAGGAAAACGGCCTGGACGAAACACTCGCCATTGATGCCGGCATGGAGGAGAAATCGCGGGAGTTTGTTGAGTCTGGAGCCAAAATTTACGACAAAGTCTAGGTTGGATGTTTGAGCTCTCCCAGTCAGTCGTCTGACTGGGAGCCAGAAGGCAGGCCTTGGGGTACGCTTTCCAAAAATTTGCGGAGCCAGGGATGGCGGAGCAGAAGCGCCACAAGGACGTGCCGCAGGAGCGGTTTTTGGAAAGCGTACCTCAAGGACTGCCCAGCACCGTATACGAAGGCTGGGGCCGTAACTTGCAGTAGCACGGTAGTTCCGGCTATCGTTCAAAATCGAATTCTGAACCGGACAGCCGAATGCCCAAACCATTCCAATTCAACGCAGACGACATCAAAATCGAAAAGCGTGAAACCGTCTTCCAGGGCTTCTTCCGCATGGACAAGCTCTGGCTGACCCACCCGCGCTTTGATGGCCGTGAAATGCCCACATTCACCCGCGAACTCTTCATTCGCGGCGACGCCACCTGTGTTATTCCCTACGACCCTGCACGGGACGAAGTCGTACTTCTGGAGCAATTCCGCCTCGGCGCCCTTGGCCGTGACCAGTCACCCTGGTTGCTTGAACTGGTCGCCGGCATGAACGAAGAGGGCGAAAGCCCTGAAGACGTCGCCCAGCGTGAAGGTCAGGAAGAGGCCGGGCTCACGTTCAGCCGGCTGGAAAAAGTCTGTGATTACCTGGTTTCGCCGGGTGGCACCACGGAAATGGTTCACCTGTATTGCGGCCAGGTCAGCACGGCTGAGGCCGGTGGATTGTTTGGTATTGAACACGAACACGAAGACATCCGCGCCCATGTGGTGTCTACAGACGAGGCAATTGCCATGATTCAGGATGGTCGCATCAACAACGCTGCGGCGATTATTGCCATCCAGTGGTTGCAGTTGAACCATGATCGCTTGCGCCGGGAATGGTCAGCATGACCGAATGGGTGAAGCGGCCAAAGCAGTATGTGCCGGATCTGCGTCAGTTTGGTGCCCTGTGCGATGGCAATTATCAACGCCTGCGCAAATTGCGCCAGTTGGAGGCGGGCGGAAAACCGGTTTGTGAGTTTGAGTTGCACCGGGAAAACCAGTATCTGGGCCGGGTGCGCATTGAAGTGCTGCAAACCGCAAAGTTCACCGAGACCCTGCTGCTTGAACAGGTACACAACAACGGCCGCTGGCTCAATAATCCGCGGATGACCGTGCGTGTCTACCACGATGCCGCCATGGCCGAAGTGATCAGCTGTTATCGGCAACGGCAAATTGCGCCGGTTAATGATTATCCCAACCGATTCATGCACCACCCGGACGAAAAAGTTCAGGTAAACAGCTTTCTGGCCGACTGGCTGGATTACTGCCTGCGCTTTGGTCACCTTCCTATGGAACATGCCGCCTGGACCGCAGGTGAAGGTCTGGACTGATGATCCTCCCCCTCAATCCTTGAGCCCGGCACTGGCGTGAGCCGAAGATGTGAAAGTTTGTAAAACTTCCCACTGAGCTGTACAGAATGTGAACCATTCTCCATTCCGGGGAGATCAACCTGCGTCTGGCTGTCGTACACTGATAACAATTCGTAATCGACTGCAAAGAAAGCACACAGGCCAGGTATGACCCAGACTCAGTCTCACCACCCCCTCCGGGTTCTGCAACTGACAGACCCTCACCTGATGGCGTCAGCAGATGGCAGTCTGCTGGGCGTGAATACCAGGGACAGCCTGTCTGCAGTGATTGACGAAGTGCTGGCTGTCCATGGCCAGCCAGACCTGCTGGTGGCCACCGGTGATATTACTCAGGATGCCTCTGCCGAGGCCTATCGTGTTTTCGGTGAGAAGCTTCAGGCATTCCACTGCCCGTCGCTCTGGATTGCCGGTAACCATGACGATGCCGGTGTGCTCAACCAGATTGCGGCAGAGTATCAGGCCAATCAGCGCCAGAGAGTGCAGGGTGGCTGGCATTTCATCATGCTGGACTCTGCCGTGCCGGGGAAGGTTTATGGAGAACTGCCCGAATCGGAGCTGGCCTTTCTTGATAAAGCCCTCTGTGCGCACCCCGAGCTGCCCACCATGGTTTGCCTGCACCATCATCCGGTATCGGTTGGTGCGGACTGGATGGAGGGCATCGGCCTGAAAAACCGGGAGGCCTTCTGGCAGATCCTGGACAAACATCCGCAAGTAGAAATTGTTCTCTGGGGCCATATTCACCAGGACCTGGAACAACAGAGGAATGGTGTTCAGTTAATTGCCTCGCCATCCACCTGCATCCAGTTTGCGGCCGGTGCCACGGACTTTGCCGTTGAATCCCTGGCGCCCGGCTATCGCTGGTTTGAACTGCAGCCTTCCGGCAACTTCAGCACAGACGTTGGCCGGGCCACTCAATTCCGGTTCGAGCTCGACGAAAAGAGTGGCGGCTACTGATTTTCCTGCGGTCAGGTTCTGAGCTCCCTGGCTGCTGCCACCATGGCCTCGAGCGCGGGTGTTACTTCTTCCCAGTTCCGGGTTTTCAGGCCGCAGTCCGGGTTTACCCACAATCGTTCGGCGGGGATCCGCTCGGCAGCCAGTTTCATCAGCTTGGTGATCTGCTTCTGCGCCGGCACATTCGGTGAGTGAATGTCGTACACGCCCGGCCCGATGTCGTTCGGATACTCGAAATCCTTGAAGGCATCCAGCAGCTCCATGTCAGAACGCGAGGTTTCGATGGTAATCACATCCGCATCCATGCGGGCGATGGCCTCGATGATGTCATTGAATTCCGAATAACACATATGCGTGTGGATCTGGGTTGCATCCTGCACGCCGTTAGCGGCTATGCGAAAGCTGTTGATAGCCCACTCCAGGTACTGCTCCCAGTCAGCCTGGCGCAGGGGCAGGCCTTCGCGCAGGGCAGCTTCATCGATCTGGATGATGTTCACACCGGCTTTTTCCAGATCCTGAACTTCCTCGCGAATGGCCAGTGCCAGCTGCAGGCACGAGTCTTTCCGGGGCTGGTCATCGCGCACGAAGGACCAGTTCAGGATGGTCACCGGGCCCGTCAGCATGCCCTTGACCGGCTTGTCCGTCAGAGATTGCGCATAGCGAATCCAGTCCACCGTCATGGCATCGGGGCGTTGGATATCACCGAACAGGATGGGGGGTTTGACGCAGCGTGAGCCGTAGGATTGCACCCAGCCGAAACGGGTGAAGGCGAAGCCATCGAGTTGTTCACCGAAGTATTCCACCATGTCGTTGCGTTCAGGTTCACCGTGGACCAGGACATCCAGCCCCAGGTCTTCCTGCACACGAATGCATCGGGCAATCTCGGACTGCATCTGTTCCTGGTAGGCCTGGTCGGTCAGCTCACCTTTACGGAACTGCAACCGGGCCTGGCGGATTTCCCGGGTTTGCGGGAACGACCCTATGGTGGTGGTCGGAAAGGCCGGCAACTTCAATGCCTGTTGTTGCAGCGCAATACGCTGCGGGTATGGGCTTTGGCGATTGCCCAGAGATGCCTGCAGCCCGGTAACGGCTGCCCGAATCTGAGGGTTGATTACCCGGTAGGAGGTCCGACGACTGTCGATGGCCTGCTGGTTGTCTGCCAGTGCCTGGGCAACACAACTGCGCCCCTGATTCAGAGCTCGGGCCAGTACCTGCAGTTCTTCCAGTTTCTGCACGGCAAATGCCAGCCAGGCGTGGATTTCCCCGTCCAGCTCGTTTTCCCGGGTCAGATCGACCGGTACATGCAACAGGGAGCACGAGGGTGCCAGCCACAGGCGTTCGCCCAGTTTTGCGTGCAAGGGTTCCAGCCAGTCCAGCAGTGTGTTGAGGTCGGCCTTCCACACATTCCGGCCATTGATCACGCCCAGAGACAGCACTTTGTGGGTCGGAAGCCAGTCTGCAACCCGGCTTACTTCCTGCGGCGCGCTAACGGCATCCAGGTGAATGCCTGCCACCGGCAGTTCACAGGCCAGCTGCAAATTGCTCCGGAGCTCGCCGAAATAGGTGGCCAGAAGCAGTCTGGGACGGTTGCTCTTGAGTTGGTGATAGGTCAGATTGAAGGCGTATCTCCAGTTGGCGTCCAGGTCTGTGACCAGGGCGGGTTCATCAATCTGGACCCATTCAGCGCCTGCGTCTGCCAGCGTTTCCAGCAACCGGGCGTAAACCGGCAAAAGCCGCTCCAGAAGGTCCAGCCGGTTACTGTTGTCCGAGGTTTTGCCAAGCCAGAGATAGGTCACCGGCCCGATAATCACCGGTTTGGCATTTACCCCTTGTGCCCGGGCTTCTGCAAGCTGCGTGAGCAGGCGCTCGGGGTTCAGCTCAAATTCCGTGTCAGTACTGAACTCCGGCACGATGTAGTGATAGTTGGTGTCGAACCATTTGGTCATTTCACCGGCGGCGGTGGCGCAGCAGGCATTGTCGTCGGCGCCACGGCCCCGGGCGGCACGAAAGTAGGCGTCTGTCTGCGAGCCGGCCTGGCTGGCCACGCGCTCCGGCAGATTGCCCAGGGTGACAGACATATCCAGTACTTGGTCATACAGCGAGAAATCACCGACCGGGCTCAGGTCAACGCCGGCCTGTTGCTGCCAGTGCTGGCGGCGTAAATCTTCGGCAGTCGCTGTCAGTTCCTGCCCGGTTTGCCGGCCGGCCCAGTAGTCTTCGAGTGCAAACTTCAGTTCCCGTTTCGCGCCAATGCGAGGGAAACCCAGATTGTGTGTGGTTACCATGAGTTTTCCTTGAACGTTGTCTGTGTGAATCGACTGCCAAGGTTATTCAGGTCTTCCGATGAATAAAAATGGTATTATTTCACTGATCAATGAGAAAAATTCACGGATAGGGCGCATGATTGAACGAAACCATCTGGAAATCTTCAGGGCCATCGAGCGTCAGGGCTCTTTGACCGCCGCGGCGGAGCAATTGAATCTGACCCAGTCAGCGCTGAGCCACGCCGTTCGCAAACTGGAGCAGCAACTTGGCACGCCAGTGTGGGTGCGCGAGGGGCGGCAGTTACGGTTCACCCAGGCGGGCGAGCAGCTACTGACCCTTGCAAACCGCCTGCTACCGCAATTTGAGCATGCTGAAATGCTGGTGCAGCAGATTGCCAGGGGCCAGCGGGGCAGTCTGCGAGTCGGTATGGAATGTCATCCCTGTTATCAGTGGTTGTTGAAAATTGTCGGGCCGTATTTGCAGCAATGGCCGGATGTAGACGTGGATGTGAAACAGGAATTCCAGTTCGGCGGCATGGGCGCGCTGTTTGGTCATGACATTGATTTGCTGGTCACACCAGACCCCCTGCACCGTCCGGGGGTGACGTTTGAGCCGGTGTTCGATTATGAACAGGTGCTGGTGGTCAGCTCCGGGCATCCGCTGGCAGGGCAGGAATGGGCAGAACCGACGCAACTGGCAAAGGACACACTCATTACCTACCCGGTGGCTGCAGAGCGCCTGGATATTTTCACCCGTTTCTTCCTGCCGGCCCATGCCTCGCCGGGGCGCCATAAAACCATCGAGACCACCGACATTATGCTGCAAATGGTGGCGGCGGGGCGCGGAGTGACGGCTTTGCCCCGTTGGCTGGTGGATGAATACGCCCGGCAGATGCCTATAAAAGCTCTGCGACTGGGGCGCGAGGGTATGCCCAAGCAGATCTTCCTGGGGTTCCGGGAGCTGGATGCCGAGGTGGATTATCTGAACGCGTTTATGGAACTGGCCCGAAGCATTCGCTGGAACTGAACTCTTCGGTTAAACTGCGCAAAAGTTTGAACAGGATCTATGAACATGAGCGAGACACCTGCCACTCTCAAGTACATCGAAACTCACCAGTGGGTTCGGGCTGCTGACGACGGCACTGCTACGGTCGGTATTACCGATTTTGCCCAGGAACAGCTGGGTGATGTGATTTTTGTCAGCGTTCCGGAACTGGGCGTTACCGTGACCGGAGGTGAGGAAGCCGGTGTGGCGGAATCGGTAAAGTCTGCCTCGGACATTTTCAGCCCAGTGACCGGTGAGGTTATCGAGGTCAACGAAAAGCTGGAAGACGAGCCGGAACTGGTCAACGAAGATCCGTACGGTGATGGCTGGCTTTTCCGGGTACAGCTGGAGGATGCCGGCGAGCTGGATGGTCTGATGGACGCCACCGCTTACGCTGCACACGCCGCTTCGGAAGGTTAAACGTACCTTCTTTGTTAAAAGGGCTTTGCCGGATCAGCAAAGCCCCGGGGGTTAATCCCGCAAAGACATGACCGGCCAGCCGCGTTCCCGGGCGATCTGCTCAAGGGTGGGGTCAGGATCGACCGCCACCGGGTTGTCCACTTTCTCAAGCAGCGGTACGTCGTTGCGCGAATCACTGTAGAACCAGGCGCCAGCCAGGCTTTCGCCATTGCCGGCCAGCCAGTCGTTCAGGCGCTCCACTTTGCCTTCCTGAAAACTGGGCGTGCCCGCCACTTCACCGGTAAAGCGACCGTTTACCAGCTCCGGCTCGGTAGCAATCAGATGCTCCACGCCAAGCTTGTGGGCGATCGGTTCGGTAATAAACCGGTTGGTGGCAGTAATGATCATCAAGGTGTGGCCCTGCTCACGATGTTCTGCCAGCAGCTTTGCGGCTTTGTCCAGCATCATCGGGGCGACTTTTTTACGCATAAAGTCGTCGCGCCAGGCCTCCAGTTCTTCCATGTTGTGGCGGCTCAGCGGCTGCAGGATGAAACGCTGATAATGGAAGATGTCCAGCTCGCCATTCAGATACTCCTGATAAAAGCGATCATTGGCCTGCTTGTAGTCCTCGGCATCCACCATGCCTTCTTCTACCAGAAACTCTCCCCAGGCGTGGTCGCTGTCGCCGGCCAGCAGGGTGTTGTCCAGATCAAAAATTGCGAGCGTCAAGCCGCGTCCTCCTGTTGTTAAAGGCTCTGTAGCAAAGTGCACAGTCTACCATGAGCGCTGTGTTCAGGCTGTGTTTGCCCATGCCTTGGGATTCTGCAAGAATGAGAGCAACTTGGACAATTATCGCCGGTTAAAAAATGGCCGGCTGCCGACTATCAAGAGGACTGTGCCGTGATCGACTCGGACGGTTTCAGACCCAACGTCGGAATCATTCTGGCCAACCACAGAGGCGAAGTTCTCTGGGCAAGGCGAATAGGGCAGAACTCCTGGCAGTTTCCACAAGGCGGTATCAAAGATAACGAATCGCCCGAAGATGCACTGTACCGGGAGCTTGCAGAGGAAATCGGCCTCAGTGCCAGTGATGTGGAAATCATCAGCTGCACCCGGGGCTGGCTGCGATACCGGCTCCCCAGGAGGATGGTTCGCCATAACTCGCACCCCGTATGCGTGGGGCAAAAACAGAAATGGTTCCTGCTGAGGATGTTGTCGCCAGATGCGCATGTGCGCGTAGATGGCACCGATTCACCGGAATTCGACGGGTGGCAGTGGGTAAGCTACTGGTATCCGTTGGGGCAGGTGGTCTCATTCAAAAGAGAAGTGTACAGACGCGCGTTGCGCGAGCTCGCACCCAGGCTGTTTCACAATATGGAGCAGTGGCTCCGGAGCCGTGAGCAAAACCGGCGCCGGAAGGAATACCATCAATGACGGACTGACCCGATGCTGAGCACCTTGCGAAACATAGTACAAGAGGTAAATGCCGCCCGCGATCTGCACGAGGCGCTGGGTATTATTGTATCGCGGGTGCAGGCGGCCATGGCCACAGAAGTCTGTTCCGTTTATCTGCTTGATCCGTCTTCAAACCGCTATATCCTGATGGCTACGGAAGGTCTGTATCAGGAGTCGGTGGGCAATGTCAGTCTGGGTTATTCGGAAGGCCTGGTTGGCCTGGTCGGTGCCCGTGAAGAACCGATTAATCTTGAAGATGCCCCCTCGCACCCCCGCTATCGCTACTTTCCTGAAACCGGGGAAGAGCGTTTCCGCTCGTTCCTCGGTGTTCCCATCATCCATCGCCGTCGCATGCTGGGCGTGTTGGTGGTTCAGCAGCGGGAAAGCTCACGGTGTTTCGACGAGGGCGAAGAAGCCTTTCTGGTGACCGTATCGGCCCAGTTGGCGAGTGTTATTGCGCACAGCGAAGCGACCGGTGCCATCAGTGGTCTGTCGCTGACTGGTGAAGAAACCAAAGATATCTGCTTCAGTGGTGTGCCCGGTGCTCAGGGCGTTGCCATCGGTACTGGTGTGGTGGTGTATTCCACGGCGGATCTGGATGTTGTGCCGGAAAAGCCCACCGATGATATCGAACAGGAACTCACGCTGTTCCGTGCGGCAGTGCAAACTGTCCGCGAAGACATTCAGCGGGTGGCCAAGCGTCTGTCGTCCCAGTTACGTCCGGAAGAGCTGGCGTTGTTTGATGTGTACCTGAGCATGCTGGGTGATCAGGCCTTGCCGGGCGAAGTGACCACCCGCATTCGTGAGGGTATCTGGGCGCAGGGCGCCCTCAAGCAAGTGGTGCAGCAGTACATTCGCCACTTTGAGATGATGGATGATCATTACCTGCGCGAGCGGGCGGTGGATATCCGGGATCTTGGCAGGCGTCTTTTGTCCCGCCTGCAGGAAGGCGAAGAAAAAACCCTGGAATACCCGGAACGCACGGTGCTGGTCAGCGAGGAAATCACGCCGGCCATGCTTGGTGAGGTGCCTAAGGGGCATCTGGTTGGCCTGGTGTCGGTAAAGGGCTCCAGCAACTCCCACGTTGCCATTCTGGCCCGGGCCATGGGCGTGCCCACGGTGATGGGGCTGGTCGACATTCCTGTGAATCAGTTGGATGGTAAGGAACTGATTGTAGACGGCTTTGAAGGCCAGCTCTTTGCTTCGCCTTCGCCAGATCTCAGGGCGTTCTATCAGGAAATCTGCGACGAGGAAGACGAGCTCTTCCGTGGCCTCGAAGCGCTGCGTGACAAGCCCTGTGAAACCACCGATGGCCACCGGGTGGCGTTGCTGGTGAACACCGGTCTGATGACCGATGTTGCCCGGTCGCTGTCCCATGGTGCTGAGGGTATCGGGCTGTACCGCACCGAAGTGCCGTTCATGATCAAAGACCGCTTTCCTTCCGAGCAGGAACAGCGTGAATATTACCGGGAACAGCTTGAAGCTTTCGCCCCGAACCCGGTGACTATGCGAACACTGGATATCGGTGGCGACAAGGCGCTGACCTATTTCCCCATTCAGGAAGAAAACCCGTTCCTGGGCTGGCGTGGTATCCGGGTTACCCTGGATCACCCGGAAATCTTCCTGGTGCAGGTGCGGGCCATGCTCAAGGCCAGTGAGGGGCTGAACAACCTGCAGATCATGCTGCCGATGATCAGCAACATCTCCGAAGTGGAGGAGTCGCTGCACCTGATCTACCGCGTGTACCACGAAGTGCGGGAAGAGGGCTATCAGATCCACATGCCGAAGGTAGGTGTGATGGTGGAGGTGCCTGCGGTGGTGTATCAGATTCGGGAACTGGCCGAGCGGGTGGATTTTCTGTCAGTGGGGTCCAACGACCTTACCCAGTATCTGCTGGCGGTTGATCGCAACAATCCGCGCGTGGCCCAGCTGTACCACTCTTTCCACCCGGCAGTGCTGCAGGCGCTGGTACGGGTGGCCCAGGATGCCCATTCGGTTGGCAAACCGGTGGGTATCTGCGGTGAGCTGGCGGGCGACCCGGGCGGGGCCTTGCTGCTGATGGCCATGGGCTATGATTCATTGTCCATGAACGCGGCCAGTCTGCCGAAAGTGAAATCGGTTATTCGCAATGTCAGCCGGGAGTGGGCTGTACAGCTGCTGGAAGACGTGCTGCTGCTGGATTCACCACACGTGATCAAGAGCTGTGTTGATCTGGCGCTGCGAAACGCCGGTTTTGGCCGGTACCTTCGTCCGGGCCGGTCTTCCAGCACAGCGCTTGCTGAAAAGAGCGCCTCCTGATCTGATCGCGAGGCCATTGCCAATAAAAAAGCCGGGAAGTTTCCTTCCCGGCTTTTTTTATGCCTGGCTTGTCAGAATTACAGAATGTAGCGGCTCAGGTCTTCATCTTCCGAAAGCTCGCCGAGTTTTTCGTCGACATAGGCAGCGGTGACCTCGAAGTCCTCCGTTACCTGGTCGCCGGCATCGTACGACAGCGTTTCCAGCAAGCGTTCAAGCACAGTATGCAGGCGACGGGCACCAATGTTCTCGGTGGTTTCGTTCACCTTGTGTGCGACCTCAGCCAGGCGGGTAATGGCATCGTCCGTGAACGACAGCTTGACGCCTTCGGTCGCCATCAATGCTTCATATTGCTGCACCAGTGACGCATCCGGCTCGGTCAGAATGCGCTTGAAGTCTTCCGGTGTGAGCGCCTGCAGTTCCACCCGCGTTGGCAGTCGGCCCTGCAATTCCGGAATCAGGTCTGACGGCTTGGACAGATGGAAGGCGCCGGACGCAATAAACAGGATGTGGTCCGTGCGCACGGAACCGTATTTGGTGCTTACGGTGCTGCCTTCAATCAACGGCAACAGGTCGCGCTGAACGCCCTCGCGGGAAACGTCCGAAGAGCTGTTCTCTGCCTTTTTGGCGACCTTGTCGATTTCGTCCAGGAAGACAATGCCATTCTGCTCTACTGCCTCAATGGCTTTGTGCTTGATTTCCTCCTCGTTGACCAGCTTGGCGGCTTCTTCATCCCGGGCCTGTTTCAGGGCATCGGCGACCTTCATTTTACGCGTTTTGCGTTTGTCGGAGGACATGTTGGAGAACATGCTCTGCAACTGGTTGGTCATCTCTTCCATGCCAGGAGGGGCCATGATCTCCACGCCGGCACCGCCGCTGCGCAGATCGATTTCGATTTCCTTGTCGTCCAGTTCGCCTTCGCGAAGTTTCTTGCGAAACAGCTGGCGGGTAGAAGAATCATTGCTGCTGCGCTGGCTGTCTTCGTTCAGATCCCGGGGCGGTGGCAGCAGAGCGTCCAGAATACGCTCCTCGGCTGCATCGAGGGCCCGGCTTTCATGGCGTTTCATTTCTTTTTCGCGGAGAAGCTTCACAGCCATGTCGGCCAGGTCTCGGATGATGGATTCCACATCACGGCCTACGTAGCCCACTTCGGTGAACTTGGTGGCTTCAACCTTGAGAAAGGGGGCATCGGCCAGCTTGGCCAGCCGGCGGGCAATTTCAGTTTTGCCCACCCCAGTGGGGCCGATCATCAGAATGTTCTTGGGCGTAATCTCGTCACGCAGGCTGCTGTCCAGCTGCATCCGGCGCCAGCGATTGCGCAGGGCAATGGCCACGGCGCGCTTGGCTTCTTCCTGGCCCACGATGTGTTTGTTCAGCTCGTGGACGATCTCACGGGGAGTCATTGCAGACATGGTCGCTCCGGTCAGTCTTTGGTGGACAGCACTTCCAGAGTGCGGTTCTGATTGGTGTAGATGCAGATGTCGCCGGCAATCTCCAAAGCTTTTTCGGTGATTTCGCGGGCGCTCAGGTCCGTGTTTTCCAGAAGCGCGCGGGCTGCGGCCTGGGCGTAGGGGCCGCCGGATCCCATGGCGATCAGTCCCTGTTCCGGTTCAATTACATCGCCGTTACCGGTAATGATCAGCGAGGTGGTCTTGTCGGCAACCGCCAGCATGGCTTCAAGTTTGCGCAGGGCGCGATCTGTGCGCCAGTCTTTTGCCAGCTCTACGGCAGCCCGGGTCAGGTGCCCCTGGTGTTTTTCCAGCTGTGCCTCAAAACGTTCGAACAGGGTGAAGGCATCTGCGGTGCCACCGGCAAATCCGGCAATCACCTGGCCGTTGTAGAGCCGGCGTACCTTTCGTACGTTGCCTTTCATTACGGTGTTGCCGACGGTCGCCTGGCCATCACCGGCCAGTGCCACTTCTTCATTTCGGCGGACAGAAACAATGGTAGTCATTCGGGCTCCAGTTGCCTGAGTGGAATGGTTATCCCGATGTTATGGAGGCGGCGGGGAGGAATTCAAGAGTTCAGGCTTCAGGGATACGGCAGGTTGGGGAGGGCCCTTCCAAAAAACGCTTCTTGCGGCACATCCCTGTGGCGCTTCTGCTCCGCCCCTCAGCGCTTATTGCTCCTGCGTCGCGCTGAGGGTCCTGGGCAGGCCATCCATGGCCAGCCCGTGAAGAGCTATTCGCTCTTCACCCATGGCTACGCAAATTTTTGGAAAGCCTTACCCAACCTGGCCAGCCAAGCTAAGTGCTGATCGCTTCTTTGACCTTTAGCCTTCTTTGGGAATCTTCCGCACCAGCGGCTGAATATCGATGGAGACCAGCTTGTCTACTGCCGAGTTCATTTTACTGCGGGATTTGAACGGCCCGGCATTTACCCGGTACCACATGCTGCCGTTATCCTGCTCCACGGTTTGCACTTGGGCACGCAATCCCTGGAAGGCGATCTCTGCCCGCAAGCGCTCAGCGTCCTGCTGTTTGCGGAAGGATCCGGCCTGAACAATGTAGTTGAAATCCTGAATGTTCGGCCCCGGGGTGTACTCGTTGATTTCCGGAGTCACCACTTCAGATTCCGGCAGCATGTCGTAGAAGCGGAATTTCTGTTTCTCCTGGTTTGCTGTGGCCGATTCCGGAGCAGGTTTGGTCTGTTTCGGTGATTCAGTCACTTGTTCCCGGGAGGATGTCGGTTTTGAGGCCGAAGGCTCTTCGCCGCCGGGCAGGGTGTTCAGGTAGACAATAAAACCAACAAAACAGCCGACGACGGCCAAAGACAGTATCCACTTCAAAGACAGACTCCCGTGTTGGGCGCGAGCGGGCGCGCTCTGTTTGGGTTGTGCCGCTTTTCTGGGTTTGGGGCCGGGCTTTTGTTTCGGCGCAGCGGCTCCCTTACCGGTCGAGCGGTTCTTTTTGGCGTAGTCTCTGGCCATGGCGGTGTTACATCTCCTCCGGTGCGCTCACGCCCAGCAGGCTCAGGCCGTTGGCGATGACCTGCCGGACGGCCAGGTAAAGGCTTATCCGGGCGTCGCGTACGGCGGTGTCTTCAATCAATACTTTGTGGGCGTTGTAATAAGTGTGGAACAGGCCGGCCAGGTCGCGCAGGTAGTGGGCCACGTGGTGTGGCTCGCGCTGAATGGCGGCGTTGGCCACCAGTTCGGGGTACTTGGCCAGCTGATTGGCGATTTCTTTTTCTTCATCCAGGGTCAGGATGGAAAGATCGCCTACACACTCGTTCAGGCCACGCTCTACACCTTCATCGGCAAGCTTGCGCAGTACGCTGCAGATCCGGGCGTGGGCATACTGAATATAGTACACCGGGTTTTCGTTGGTCTGGGAGCGGGCCAGGTCGATGTCGAACGTCAACTGGCTGTCGACACGGCGGGCGGCCAGGAAGAAGCGGGTGGCGTCGCGGCCGACTTCGTCGATCAGGTCGCGCACGGTGACGTAGCTGCCGGCGCGTTTTGAAATTTTCACTTCTTCCCCGGAGCGGGTGACCATGACCATCTGGTGCAGTACGTAGTCTGGCCAGCCCTGCGGGATGTCTTCCCGCAGGGCCTGGAGGCCGGCGCGTACGCGGGTTACGGTTGAGTGATGGTCGGCGCCCTGTTCGTTGATGACGGTGGTAAAGCCGCGCTGCCATTTGTCCAGGTGGTAAGCCACATCCGGCAGGAAGTAGGTGTAGCCACCATCCTTTTTGCGCATCACGCGGTCTTTGTCGTCACCGAATTCGGTGGTTTTCAGCCACATGGCGCCGTCTTGCTCGTAGGTGTAGCCATTCTCTTTCAGGCGCTCTACGGTGGCTTCCACTTTGCCGTCGTCATAAAGAGAGGATTCGAGGAAGTACACATCGAATTGCACGCCAAAGGCTTTCAGGTCCAGATCCTGCTCCCGGCGCAAATAGGCCACGGCAAATTCCTGGATGGCGCTCCGGTCTTCCGGATCGGCCTTGGCGGTGACTTCACGGTCGTCGGCCGTTACGGTTTCGCCGGCGAGGTAGGCGTTGGCGACATCGGTAATGTAATCGCCCCGGTAACCATCCGCAGGCCAGCTTTCATGCTCTGGTGTCAGGCCCTTTACCCGGGCCTGGACGGACAGCGCCAGGTTGTTGATCTGGGCGCCGGCGTCGTTGTAATAGAACTCCCGGGTAACATCGTATCCGTTGGCCTCAAGCAGGCGGCACAGGCTGTCGCCGATGGCCGCTCCCCGGCCGTGACCCACGTGCAGGGGGCCGGTCGGGTTGGCTGACACAAACTCCACCTGAACCTTTTCACCCTGGCCACGGGTGTTCCTGCCGAACTGTTCGGCTTCGTCCAGAATGGTGTTCACCACGCCAAAGGCACTGGCAGTACTCATGAAGAAGTTGATAAAGCCGGGTCCGGCAATTTCTACCTTTTCCACCGCGCTGCTTTCCGGCAGGTTGGCGATCAGTGCTTCCGCCAGTTGTCGCGGTGGCTTACCCGCCGACTTGGCCGCGGCCAGGGCGATATTGCAGGCGTAATCGCCGTGGGCCTTGTCTTTGGTGTTGCCCACTTGCGGGTTGAACGTCTGGTCTGCCGGGAGGGTGCCGTCAGATTGCAGGGCGGCCAGCGCAGACTGGAGAAGCTCGGATACGGTTTCTTTCATGCTGTCAGGTGACTCGGTTTGCAGGAAAATGGGTGTCTGGGCCGGGAGCCCACAAGAAGGCGGGTATTATCGCGGAAAGTCGGAGTGTAAGCAAAAAGCTCTGGGGGGATCAGGCCCGGTATCTTCAGCCGGTTTCCTGCGGATCCACATCAATTATCCAGCGGGTATTGGCTGGCTGCTTGGTCTGGTCCAGGTGCTGGCACAGGTAGGTCAGCAGGTGGTTCAGTTGTTTGCGGTTGTCGGTGTTCAGGATCAGTTGGGCCCGGTGTCGGTTGGCTTTGCGGGCGATTACGGCGGGCAGGGGGCCCCAGACCTCGATGCCGGGTGCCTGCGCCAGGGGTTTTATGGTGTCTAGCAGCTGCAGGCTGTTCTGCATGGTGTCGGCTTCGGCCCGGAGTATGGCCATGGCGCGGAAGGGGGGCAGTTGGCCGCTTTCACGCTCGGCCAGCAGTTGTTCAGCCATGGTGGCATAATCGCCTTTGCACAGGGCGTTCAGCAGGGGGTGGTCGCTGTGGCAGGTTTGAATGAGTACCTTGCCGGTTTTTTCGCCCCGGCCGGCACGGCCGCTGACCTGCAACAGTGTCTGGATCATCTGCTCGGGGGCGCGGAAATCCACGCTGAACAGGCCGCCGTCAGCGTTAACCACGGTGACCAGGGTAACGTTGGGGAAGTCGTGGCCTTTGGCGAGCATCTGGGTGCCCACCAGAATGCAGGGCTCGCCGCTGTTTACCTTGTTCAGAATGGTCTGGATGCTGCCTTTGCGTTGGGTGCTGTCCCGGTCTACCCGAACCACGGGCACATCGGGAAAGTGTTCGGCCAGGGTGTCTTCAGTTCGCTCGGTGCCCTGGCCAACGGGTTTGTAATTTTCGCTCTGGCATTTCGGGCAGATGTGGCTGGCGGCTTTCTGGAAGTCGCAGTGGTGGCAGCGCATGGCCCGATCGCGGCGATGGTAGGTCAGCCGCGTGTCGCATTGCGGACACTCTTCCAGGTGGCCGCAGTCGAAGCACATCATCACCGGGGAATAGCCGCGCCGGTTTACGAACACCAGCACCTGTTCGCCCCGGGTCAGGGTTTCTTTAATGGCATTGAGCGCGGGGCGGGCCAGGCCTGCTTCCAGCGGACGGCTTCGGATGTCCAGCAGGGCCAGTTCTGGCGGTCTGGCGTTGTTGGCGCGTTCTTTCAGGGTGATCAACTGGTACTTGTTTTGTCTGGCGTTGTGCCAGGATTCCAGAGAAGGCGTGGCAGAGCCCAGAATGACGGGGCACTGGTTCAGGTGGGCGCGATAGACGGCGACATCGCGCCCGGAATAACGAAAGCCTTCGCCCTGTTTGTAGGAACTGTCGTGTTCTTCGTCGACGACAATACAGCGCAGGTTGGTGAAAGGAAGCAATACCGCCGAACGGGTGCCAATCAGGATGACGGGTTCGCCATTTCGGATTTTCAGCCAGGTGCGCAGGCGTTCGCCATCGTTCAGCGCTGAGTGCCACACCGCGATGCGGTCACCGAAATAGCGGCGAAAACGGGCCAGGGTTTGTGGGGTCAGGTTGATTTCCGGCACCAGTACCAGGGCCTGTTCGTTGGTTTGCAGGTGGTTTTTCAGATAGTGCAGGTAGATTTCGGTTTTGCCGCTGCCGGTGATGCCATACAGCAGGCTCGCAGAGAAGCGGTCAGTGCGCTCCGGGAGTTGGCTGGCGGCTTGTTGCTGGGCTTCCGAGAGTGTTGGTGCCGGCAGGTTCTGATTGTCGTCGGTAATGGCGGGCTGGCGGGCAGCGCCTTGACCGATCAGCCCCTTGCTTTCCAGGTTGCGAATCTGCGCGCGGGTAAAACCGCGTTGCACCAGTTCGCTGGAGGTAATGCCGGGTTTTCCGGTGACTGTGTCAAACAGTGCCTTCTGTTTATGGGCGTTCGCGGGCAGGGCGGCCTCGGTTTGTTGTGAGTGCCAGCTTTCATCGGCTTTTTCATGGGCCGGTCGACCACGGCGCAGCGCCGGAGGCAAGGCGGTGAACAGGCACTCCCCCAGAGGGTGCTGGTAGTAGTCGCTGGCCCAGGTGAGCAGCCGGAAGGTATTCTTCGGCAAAGCCGGCCAATCTTCCAGAACCGCAGTGACCGGCTTAAGAGTGATGCCTTCGGGTGGCTGTACGCCGGTTTTTACCACCAGACCTGTCAGCGTTTGACGACCGAATGGCACTTTTACCCGCTGGCCTGGTGCCAGTTGCAAGTGTTCTGGAATCAGGTAGTCGAACAGCCGTCTTAGCGGACGGTTGAGGGCGATGCGGGCGGTTGCTGGCCGTGTCACGGTATGTGCCTATCCTGGGAAAAAGGCCGAAAACGGGTGTTGGCGCGGGGCGCGGGCGGTTCCTGCCGGTACGGCATGTTGAAGATACTTGCCTGTTGCCGGGTTTGTCAGTAAGATTCGCGGTCTGTTTATGGCCGGGCCTGATTGTGCACGGTCTTTTCAATGGATTCAAACATGCGGTGCCTGGCGCTGACGCTGTCTTCAGCGGGTGATCTGGTAGCGGCATGACCGAAAGAGGTTCGCCATGAGAGAAGGTATTCACCCGAAGTACGAAGAGATTTCCGTAAACTGTTCTTGCGGGAATTCATTCAAGACCCGTTCTACCTTTACCCAGGATCTGCAACTGGACGTGTGCTCACAGTGCCACCCGTTCTACACTGGCAAGCAGAAGGTAATGGACACCGGCGGTCGTATCGAGCGGTTCAACAAGCGTTTCGGTGGTCGTATCGGTGCCAAGAAGGACTGATCCATACCGGAATGTTAAAAAAGCGCCTTTTGGCGCTTTTTTTGTTTTGGTGGCTGCCAGAATGATCTCGTCTACGCAAAATGAACTATTGACGAATGCCAAAAAGCCTATTTAGTGGGTTGTTGTTTGTAAATGCCCGGGCCATAATGGCTTTCCCGCTTGATTGGTTCGGGCGGGACTCAACTCTAAAAACGTGACTAACGGAACAGTGGCAATGTCTCAAGATCTAAAAGATGCAGCCCTTGAATATCACGCCAAACCGCGGCCGGGTAAGCTGAGTGTTGAAATCACCAAGCCGACCAAAACCTCCCGCGACCTTTCCCTGGCGTACAGCCCCGGGGTTGCCGAGCCGGTCCGCGAGATCGCAAAGGACCCCGAGAATGCTTACAAGTACACGGGCAAGGGTAACCTGGTGGCCGTGATCTCTGATGGTTCGGCTATCCTGGGTCTTGGTAATCTCGGACCTCTGGCAAGTAAGCCGGTAATGGAAGGCAAAGGCGTACTGTTCAAGCGTTTTGCCGGTATTGATGTCTTCGATATTGAAGTCGAGTCTGAAAGCCCGCAGGCGTTTATTGAAACGGTTGAGCGTATTGCCAACACGTTTGGCGGTATCAATCTCGAAGACATCAAGGCACCGGAGTGCTTTGAGGTTGAACGTGCGTTGATCGAAAAGTGCAGCGTGCCCATCTTTCATGATGACCAGCACGGTACAGCCATTGTCACCGCAGCCGGCATGATCAATGCCCTTGAACTGCAGGGCAAGAAAATTGAAGAGGCAACGGTGGTTTGTCTGGGCGCTGGCGCTGCTGCCATTGCCTGTATGAAGTTGTTAATCAGCTGCGGCATTCGCTCTGAAAACATCTTCATGCTCGACCGCAAGGGTGTGATCCACTCTGGTCGTGAAGATCTGAATCAGTATAAGGCAATGTTTGCCAATGACACCGACAAGCGCACGCTGGATGATGCTATCGATGGTGCGGATGTATTTGTTGGCCTGTCTGGCCCGGATCTGTTGTCCGGAGATCAGTTGAAGAAGATGGCGGCGAACCCCATTGTCTTTGCCTGCTCGAACCCGGATCCGGAAATCAGCCCGGAAGTGGCTCTGTCTGTGCGCGATGATCTGATTATGGCGACGGGCCGGTCGGATTATCCGAACCAGGTGAACAATGTGCTTGGCTTCCCCTTCATTTTCCGTGGCGCGCTGGATGTTCGTGCAACTGCCATCAACGAGGAAATGAAAGTGGCGGCAGTTCACGCGATCCGTGAGCTGGCCAAGGAGGCTGTGCCTCAGGAAATCTGTGAGGCCTATGGTGTCGACAAGCTTGAGTTTGGCAAGGAATACATCATTCCCAAGCCAATGGATGTGCGCCTGCTTGAGACAGTGCCCGCCGCTGTAGCCAGGGCCGCTGTCGATTCCGGTGTTGCCCGCAACCCGTACCCGGCACATTATCCGCTGAAGTCTATGGACGACATCATCTGATCGATCGTTTCGTCTTCAGTTAAAAAAACCGGCGGAGATCCCGCCGGTTTTTTTGTGCCCTGGATCTTTGGGGCTTCAGAAGATTTCGCGGGACAGGTCGTCAGCCTGGTCGTTGCCATTATTATCGTTGTTGTCTTCCGGCGGCAGGGGAGCCGGCGCCTCCTCGGTCCGGAACATTTCAAAGACGCCATCATCACCGGGCCGTGCCCGCTCGCCGGTTTCCGGGTTGATCCGGATGCTGACAATACCGTTGGGTCGGCGCATGGTCGAAGTTTCAGTGTCTGCCAGTGCCACTTTCATGTAATCGAGCCAGATGGGCAGTGCGGTGGTGGAGCCAAACTCGCCGCGGCCGAGTGGCGCGGGCTGGTCAAGGCCGACCCACACGGTGGTGGCCAGGGAGTGGTTAAAGCCGCCGAACCAGGTGTCTTTCTGTTCGTTGGTGGTGCCGGTTTTGCCTGCTATGTCACTCCGGTTCAAGGCCAGTGCGCGCCGGCCGGTGCCTCGTTCGATAACATCACGCATCATGGAGTGCAGGATATAAACGGCGCGCTCATCAGCCAGGCGGCGCATGATGCGTGGGTTATCGGCATCGTCTGCGGAAGCAGGCAGCGCCATGCCTTCGATTTCCGGAATATCTTCGATCTCTGTTTGTGCCTTGTTCCGGTTTTCGGTCAGGTCATCGCAGTTGTCATCACACAGTATGGTTTCAGGCGCTTCGTAGACAGTCGTGTCGTCCGCCTCTTTTATCGTCTCTATCAGGTAGGGCTGAACGTCGTAGCCGCCATTGGCGATGACGGCAAAACCCCGGGCCAGTTCCATGGGGGTTAACTGACCGCTGCCCAGTGCCAGGGAAAGGTCGTCCGGCATTTTGTCGGTGGGCAGCTTCAACTGCTCCAGATAATCAAGCGTTGTCCCGGTTCCCAGGTCTCTCAGAAGGCGGATGGAAATCAGGTTTCTGGACCGGTACAGGCCTTCACGCAAGGTGGTTGGCCCGTAAAACTGCCCGGATGCGTTTTGTGGGCGCCAGGAGGTTTCGAGCTCCGAGTCATCGAAGACAATTGGCGCGTCATTGTAGATCGTGGCCGGTGTCTTGCCGTTTTCAAGTGCCGACAGATACAGGAATGGTTTGAAGGTGGAGCCTGGCTGGCGTTCGGCCTGACTGGCCCGGTTGTATTTGCTCTGGTTGAAGCTGTAGCCACCGCTCAGCGCTTCGATGGCGCCGGTCTGGGCATCCAGTGAGATCAGTGCGCCTTCAACCCGGGGCACCTGAGCCAGGGCAACGTTCAGATTGTCTTGCAGAGCGCCGACGGGTGCGCTGGTTTCTGAGTTTTCAGGCTCTTCGGCAACCTGAGGGAGGTCGAGGACCTTTACATAGATCACATCACCCGGCGATACAACGTCAGACGGTTTCTCCGGTTCCGGGCCGGTCAGACGTTCAGTGCGGTAGCGTCTGGCCCAGCTCATGGTTTCAAAAGCCATGGTGGCGGCCCCGAGTCGGCGCAGGTGTACCCGGGCCTTGCCGGCTTCATCGTCAGTATGGGTGACCACAGCGGGAATCAGTGACTCCACCTGAACGTAGTTGAGCATCTGGTCGGACAGTTCTTTGGCTGACATGTCGCTGATGTCGAACTGGCCAATGGCGCCACGGAACCCGTGCCGGCGGTCATAGGCCTCCAGGCCGGCGCGCAGGGAAGTGGTAGCCGCTTGCTGTTTCCGGCTGTCGGTGGTCAATCTTACCGTGTAGCCGTCGGTGTAGGCCTTTTCGCCATATCGGCGAACCATTTCGGCGCGTGCCATCTCTGCCACGTAATCGGCATCAACTTCCGTTTCGCGGGCGTAGTAGCTGGCAGTGATCGGTGCCTCTGTCGCCAGGGAGTGTGCATCTTCGGTGATGTACCCCAGTTCTTGCATCCGGCCCAGAATCCAGTTGCGGCGGGATAATGCTCTTTCCGGATTCGCCAGTGGATTGTAGGCAGAGGGCGCCTTGGGCAGACCGGCGATCATTGCCATCTGGGCCAGGGAAAGCTCGTTGACCGGTTTGTCGTAATAGACCCGGGAGGCGGCAGCCAGGCCGTAGGCGCGGTTGCCCAGATAGATTTTGTTCAGGTACAGCTCGAAAATGGTGTCTTTGCTGAGCTCACGTTCAATCTGAAGAGCGAGAAGTATCTCATTGAATTTTCGAATGAAAGTCCGGTCTCGGGTCAGGAAGTAGTTTTTCGCCACCTGCATGGTGATGGTGCTGCCGCCTGACTGGATTGCGCCGGTGGACACCAGCTCCAGCGCTGCTCGCGTCAGACCTTTTATATCGACACCAAAGTGATCGAAGAAGCGGGAGTCTTCCGCGGCCAGGAAAGCCTGCAGTTGCAGCTGGGGGATTTCCCCGATTGTGACAGGCTCCCTTCTCTTTTCGCCAAATTCTGCTATTAATTTGTTGTCATTGCTATATACCCTCAGAGGGGTTTGCAGCTTTACATCCATCAGCTGTTGCACTGGTGGCAGATTCGGGCGCAGGTAAAGATACAGGCTTGAAGCGAGGATGATGCCGATGCTCAGGCCGGTAAGCATAAACCATGTAAAAATACGAGACGTGCGCAGCAAATAGGACATTTTTTCCTGACAAATGTTGGATATAGGTCTATTATCTGAGAAATTACTTTAGACGGGATTATCTTCCCTTTTGCAAGTAAAACCTCTCTGCTTTTAAAGAAACGCATTGTAGACTGAATAGACAAGAATTTCTCTTACATAAAAAACAGATGGGGCTCCGCTGCCATAGTCACCTTAACAGGGAGAAATTTCGGGGTTCCGGGGCAGGGTGTAGTCAACCAGGTACAGGTGAGCGCGTGTTCGGATTACCAGGAAAAAAATCCAGTGCGGTGCTGGGAGTGGACATAAGCTCCAGTTCTGTAAAGCTTCTTGAGCTGTCTAAGCATGGCGACCGTTACAGAGTCGAAAGCTATGCTGTCGAACCACTGCCGGCTGATGCGGTGGTGGAAAAGAATATAACCAATGTTGAGGTCGTGGGCGAAGTGCTCAAGCGAGTGGTTTCCAAATCTCGCACGAGTCTCAAGCAGGTGGCAGTTGCTGTCTCTGGTTCGGCGGTAATTACCAAGGTTATCCAGATGGACTCGGGCATGAACGAGTTTGAAATGGAGGATCAGATTGCTCTGGAGGCCGATCAGTATATTCCCTATCCCCTCGATGAAGTGGCTATTGATTTCGAAGTGCAGGGCCCCTCAGAAGTCAGTCCTGATCAGGTTGATGTACTCCTTGCCGCATGCCGTAAAGAAAACGTGGATGTGCGCGAAGATGTTATGGAAATCGCCGACCTGAAAACAAAAGTCGTCGATGTCGAGGCCTACGCGCTTGAGCGTGCCTATGAATTGGTTGAGCCACAGCTTGACTCCCACGGTGAAGAGCTTGTGGTGGCCGTTGTCGACATTGGCGCTACCATGACAACGCTGAGCGTGCTTGCAGAGGGGCAAACGGTATATACCCGCGAGCAGATATTCGGTGGCAAGCAACTGACTGAGGAAATCCAGCGTCGTTACGGTTTGTCTCTGGAGGAGGCGGGCCTGGCCAAGAAACAGGGTGGCCTTCCGGACGACTACGAAGACGAAGTGCTTATGCCGTTCCGGGAAGCAGTCGTACAGCAGGTGGCCCGGGCGCTGCAGTTTTTCTTCGGGGCAAGTCAATACAATGTGGTTGATTATGTCGTTCTTGCCGGAGGTACATCATCAATTCAGGGACTGACTGAAATGGTGGAAGAAAAAACCGGTACGCCGACTCTGGTGGCGAATCCCTTTGCCAGTATGTCGGTTGCTTCCAGGGTAAATGCATCAGCGCTGGGTAACGATGCGCCCTCGTTGATGATTGCCTGCGGCCTGGCAATGAGGAGTTTCGACTGATGGCGAAGATCAACCTCAGACCCTGGCGTGAAGAGCTTCGGGCCGAGAAGCAGAAACAGTTTATTGTGATGATTGTGGGCGCCATCATTATTGCCGGCGGCCTTGGCTATTTGTGGAAGGCCGACATGGACAGCCGCATTGCCTATCAGGAATCCCGTAATGCTTACATTGAGCGGGCAACTCAGGAACTGAACAAGCAGATCAAGCAAATTGAGAATCTGAAGCGTCAACGGGACGAACTGTTGGCCCGGATGCAGGTCATTCAGGACTTGCAGGGCAAACGCCCGGTGATTGTGCGGGTATTCGATGAGCTGGTTCGCACCCTTCCCGACGGCCTTTACTATACCGATCTCAAAAAAGCAGGCGAGCGCATTGATATCGTGGGTATGGCCGAGTCGAACAGTCGTATCTCGAACCTGATGCGACAGTTTGACAACTCCGAATGGTTTGCTGACCCGAACCTCACCAATGTGTCGGCCGCCGACGAACGCCGGGCCGGATACAGTCAGTTCAATCTCTCTGTGCAGCAGAAAACTCCAGAGCCCGAAGGGGAGGGTGAAGAATGAGCCTCGCGGACTCTATGAAGAAACTGAATGACTTCGATATCAACGATCTGGATCTCAATAACGCCGGCATCTGGCCTGCACCGGTTAAAGCCATTGTAGCGCTGATCGTGTTTGGTCTTATTCTGGGCGGTGGATACTGGTTCTTCATCAAGGACCAGTACGCACAACTGGACAGGGTGGAAAGCGAAGAGCAGGAGCTCAAGCAGACTTACGAGCGAAAGGCCTATCAGGTCGCCAATCTGGATGTTTTCAAACAGCAGATGGAGGAAATGGAGGAAACATTCGGAGCCCTGGTGCGCCAGTTGCCGAGTGAAACCGAAGTGCCCGGACTGCTTGAAGATATCACCAATACAGCGCTGGGGAGCGGGCTTTCTCTGCAGGAGGTGGCATTGCAGCCTGAGCAGCGGCGTGACTTTTACTCGGAATTGCCTATCAATATCCGGGTATCCGGTTCTTACCACGAGCTGGCTTCTTTCGTGAGCAGTGTAGCGGGGCTGCCTCGCATTGTGACGCTGCACGATTTGACGATCAAACCAACTGGCGGAAAAGGTGAGCGGCTTGATATGCAGGTTGTGGCCCGAACTTACCGCTACCGGGCTGGAGAGTGAGCATGACAGGAAAGCATGCAGGAAAGGCCTGGCTGGGTGTGTGTCTGGCGTCGTTGCTGACGGCCTGCTCCCAGGGCGACGGCTTCTCGGATCTGGACAAATTCATGGCCGACACCAGGGCCAAGCCCCGGGGACATGTTGAGCCCTTGCCGGAGTTTCAGGCTTATGAGGCGTTTAGTTATTCTGCGGCAGACATGCGGCCGCCGTTTGAGCCGCCTATTGAGGTTCAGCTGACTGCGATAGATAAGCAGCCGGCCAGTGAAGTGGAGCCGGACCTGGATCGTCCCAGAGAAGTGCTGGAAAACCACGATCTGAGTTCTCTGGAAATGGTGGGTACCCTGCAGGGGACTGAAGGTACACTGTTTGCTCTGGTTAGGGATGGCGAAGGTGCAGTCCATCGGGTAAGTAAGGGTAACTATATGGGGCGTAATTACGGCCGGATCGTGGGGGTTACCGAAACCCGCATCGAATTAATTGAAATCGTTCCCAATGGTCAGGGCGGATGGGTAGAACGCCCTCGCTCCCTGTCTCTGGATGAAGGCTGAGGAGCGGTAACAAAATGAACAAAAGAACCATGTTTGCAGAAAATGTGTTGGGGTCGAGGCTAGCGATGTTCAAGAAACTCAGGGTCTATGTCGGCGTGATTGCCGTGGGGTTATGGAGCAGCCTGGCCAGCGCGGTCACGCTGGAAGATGTGTCATTTACATCGCTGCCGGGGGATGCTCTGGAAGTAAAAATGGTGTTTGATGGTGAACCTCCTGAGCCGTCAGGCTATACCATTGAGCGGCCGGCCAGGATTGCTTTGGATCTCAGGGGTACGAAGAGCGGGTTGGATAAACGCAGTATTTCACTGGGTACCAGCAATGCCCAGAGCCTCACGGTGGTTGAGGCAGGAGAGCGCACACGCCTGATTTTCAATCTGGTGGAGCTTGTTCCCTACGAAACCGAGCGTAAAGACAATTCTCTGGTTATGACTATCGGCGGTGGTGATGCCCCGGCCATAGCTTCAACAGAGCCTGCCTCTGCTCAACAACCTGAACTTCAGGGGGCTGAATCCTCATTGGCCAGAGCGGAGAATGCGCTGGCAGGTGTGGACTTTCGTCGTGGTAAAGATGGTGAAGGCCGGGTAGTTATTGACCTTGGCAGCAGTAATGCCGAAGTGAATCTGGTGGAAGAAGCCGGCCGTATTCGTCTGAGTATGCCGGACCTTGGCGTGCCGGAGGACTTGCGGCGCCGACTGGATGTAACCGATTTTGCGACGCCCGTAACCCGGGTGGATACCTTTACT
>JAVLAV010000002.1:44693-49177 GCA_031580735.1 Marinobacter sp. | reverse complement strand
CTCGGCGTGCCGGAGGACTTGCGGCGCCGACTGGATGTAACCGATTTTGCGACGCCCGTAACCCGGGTGGATACCTTTACTGAAGACGGGGGCGCCGTGGTCGAAATTCGTCCGGAGGGCGCCTACGACTACATCGCCTATCAGTCCGGCTCCCGATTTACGGTCAGTGTTGAAAAGCTGACCGAAGAGGAGGCGGAGAGCCGGCAGGAAGAGAAATTCCCTTACAGTGGTGAAAAGCTGTCACTGAACTTTCAGGACATTGAGGTCCGCTCCGTCTTGCAGCTGATTGCAGATTTCACCGGTCTCAATCTGGTGGCCAGTGATACCGTCGGCGGCAGCATTACTCTGCGGCTGCAGAATGTACCCTGGGATCAGGCACTGGATCTGATTCTGAAGACCAAGGGCCTGGACAAGCGCCAGAACGGTAATGTGCTACTGGTTGCTCCGGCAGATGAAATTGCTGCACGCGAAAAGCTGGAGCTGGAAACCAATAAGCAGATTGCTGAGCTGGCCCCTATTCGCCTGGATATCATTCAGGTGAATTACGCCAAGGCTGAGGATATTGTATCGTTGATCCAGGCGGATAAAGATCTGATCAGCTCTCGCGGGTTTGTGTCTTCCGATGGCCGCACGAACACTATCAGTGTGCGTGAAACCGCCGATAAGCTGGAAGAAATTCGTCGATTGGTTAACACCTGGGATGTCGCTGTTCGCCAGGTTTCGATTGAAGCCCGGATTGTGCGCGCCCAGACGAATGTTTCTGAAGACCTCGGTGTTCGCTGGGGTGGCGGCGGTTTCACCCGCGACGGTGATACCGTGATGGGCGTTGGCGGCTCACTGAGCGGTGTACAGGAAGCGCGTGATCTGGCGTCAGGGGAGGATAATGTGTTCACTTTCCCCGGAGCTCTGGGAGTGGACCTGGGAGTGACCGGTGATGGAGCCTCCTCTGTTGCGATTGGCTGGAGCAGTGACGACTTCCTGGTGGACCTCGAACTTTCGGCGCTGGAAACGGATGGTAAGGCCGAAGTCGTGTCCCAGCCGAGAGTTGTCACCGCTGACCGCCAGACCGCCACAATCAAGTCTGGTGAAGAGATTCCTTACCAGGAAGCTTCTTCCAGTGGTGCTACCTCGGTTTCTTTCAAGGAAGCGCTGCTGTCCCTCGAAGTGACTCCGCAGATTACGCCGGATGACAAGATCATCATGGACCTGGTGGTCAGCCAGGATTCCCGTGGTGAGGTAACTGCTGGTATCCCTTCTATCAATACCAATGAAGTAGCCACCCAGGTGCTGGTTGCGAATGGCGAAACAGTGGTGCTGGGCGGTATCTTCCAGTCTGAACTGGCTACGCAAGTTACCAAAACGCCGTTTCTTGGGGATGTCCCGTATCTGGGGCGCTTGTTCAAGCGTACGGAGAAGATTGATGAGCGTGCAGAGCTGCTGATCTTCATCACCCCAAAGATCATCAAAACTGATTTGCTCCGCTGATTCAGAGGGGGCAATGACATAAAAGCCGCCGTTTTCCACGGCGGCTTTTATGTGTCCGGCTTATGGAAAGCGGCACCCTGTGCTATTCTCACCCGCTTGAAACCTGTTGAGCGGAAATTATGTCTTTGCCCAAACGTGTAGTTCTGGTTGGGCCCATGGGGGCCGGAAAAAGTACCATCGGCCGAATGCTTGCGAAGGAGATCGGGTACCGTTTTCTCGATTCCGATCGTATTATCGAGGAGCGTTGCGGCGCCAACATTCCCTGGATTTTTGATGTCGAGGGCGAGGATGGCTTTCGGCAACGCGAAACTGCCATGCTCCGGGAGCTGGCTGAGGAAGAAGGCACCGTGCTTGCTACCGGTGGGGGTGCGGTAATGCGCCCGGAAAATCATGAGTTGCTGAAGAAGGCATCCGTGGTGGTCTACCTGAGGACATCCATCGAACAGCAGGTGGAGCGAACCCGGAAAGACCGTAATCGCCCCCTGTTGCAGAACGATGATCCGGAAGCCGTGTTACGCAAGCTGTTCGCGATACGCGATCCCATTTACACCGAGCTGGCAGACATTGTGATGCACACAGATCGCAAAAGTCCGCGGCTTGTGGTTCGGCAACTGGTCAACAGAGTGAATCCGAAAACGCCCCGGCACAAACGTCAGCGGCGCAAAGAAGGTCGTCAGTATGCAAAAGGTACTTCGTGAGCTTGAGGTTGATCTGGGTGACCGCAGTTACCCGATCATTATTGGCCAGGGCCTGTTGGGGGCGTATGACCTGACCCCCTGGGTGGCCGGTAGTCAGGTGATGATCGTGACCAACGAAACGGTCGCGCCTTTGTATCTGGAGCAGGCCAGAGCCTGTTTTCCCGGCAAGGATATTGATGTTGTGGTTTTGCCGGACGGAGAAAAATACAAAAACTGGCAAACGCTTAACCTGATTTTCGACGGACTCCTGGAAAATCGCCACTCCAGGAAAACGACCATTGCGGCTCTTGGTGGTGGCGTGGTGGGCGATATGGCGGGCTTTGCCGCTTCGTGTTACCAGCGTGGCGTGCCTTTTATCCAGATCCCGACCACACTGCTTTCCCAGGTCGACTCTTCTGTTGGTGGCAAAACCGGCATCAATCACCCGCTGGGCAAAAACATGGTGGGTGCTTTCCATCAGCCGCGCGCCGTTTTGATTGATGTGGACACCCTCGCCACACTGCCCCCCAGGGAAGTGTCTGCCGGCTTGGCAGAGGTTATCAAGTACGGGCTGATTCGGGATGAACCGTTTCTGGGGTGGCTGGAACAGAACATGAAATCCCTGATGGCTCTGGATGTCAGTGCCCTTGGTGAAGCGATTTACCGCTCCTGTCAGTGCAAGGCCGATGTGGTGGCTCTGGACGAGAAGGAAGGTGGGTTGCGTGCAATTCTGAATCTTGGTCACACCTTTGGTCACGCCATTGAGACATTTGCCGGGTATGGCAATTGGCTGCATGGTGAGGCTGTAGGCACCGGTATGATGATGGCAGCGGACCTTTCTGTACGAGAGGGGCATGTCAGCCCGGAAGACCGGGCACGAGCCGTGGCACTGATCGGACGGGCATCACTTCCTGACCGCGCACCGGAAGGCATGACGGCGGACGATTTTATGAGGTTGATGGCTGTGGACAAAAAAAATGTCGACGGCTCGTTACGCCTGGTGCTGCTTCGGGCACTGGGCGATGCCTATGTAACCGGGGATGCCACCGCCGAGAATCTTCAGGCGACGTTGCAGGCTTTTATTCGGCAGGGCTGACAGCAGCGCCTGCCGGTTCGATACGGCAAATGCAGGAATACGTGTGACTCAGGACACCTTGAACAGTCTTGAAGACGGTGGGCTTTTCCCTCGCCTGCAACAGCGTTATGGCATGCGGGAAAATCCGCTGGAAATGGAAGCGCCATTTTTCCCGGGCGCCGGGCGCCAGCATGCGTTGGAGTCATTGCGGCACCTGTGTGGTTTTGGTGATATGGCGCCGGTGATCACAGGGGCCGCCGGCGCCGGAAAAACGCGTTTGCTGGCCGAGTTTGTTCGTCATGAGGCCGGCCGCCTCGATATCCATCGCATTCCTGCGTCAGCCCTGACCAGTGGCCAGGCGCTGGCGCGGGATCTGAAAAAGATTGCCCGCTCCGCCATTCCTGATGATGCTGATGCCAAAGAAGCGGTGTTCAGCTATTTCCGCTGGTCGGAAAGTCGTGCCCGGCGGGGTCAGAGACAAGTGCTGCTGGTGGATGATGCGGACCAGGGGGCGCCGGAAGTGGTGCAACTGTTGTTGGCGGGCTTTCTGAGTGCTGACCGGGCCGTAGCTGCTGTGCCGGTGTTTGCCGGCAAGGAATCATTTTACCCTGTGGTGGCCGAGCTGGCAGAGACTGCCTGCCTGCACCGGATCGATTTGTTGCCGTTATCCCCGGCCGATATTGATGCCTACCTTCGCCCGCGGATTGAGCGGGCTGGTGGCCCGGCCAAGCAGCTGCTGGCCGGGCCCAGGCTGAAGAAAATTCATGCTTTGAGTGAGGGCAGTTTCGGCAAGCTAAAGCGGGTAACTCCGGGTGTTTGGCTTGATATGGCTCGGGGTTCGACGGCTGGCCGGCGCTTACCTTCTGTGGCGTCGATACGTTCCTTGCGCTGGCCAGCTCTTGCGTTGGTGCTTTTGGGCGGCTCGTTCTGGTTCGTTTCCCAGCAGTATAATGATGCCATGCGTCAGACAGAACAGGAGCCCGAGCCTGAGCCGGTGCGCAAGAGTATTACCGTTGGCCCGGAAACCACAGAGGAGCCCTCAGAGGCTTCAAGCCTGCCTGATCCGGAGTCTTTACCGGAACCCACAGTGGCCGCCCAGGCTGATGAGCTGCCAGAGCCAGAAGAGGCCTTGTTGCCAGAGGGGGGTGAAGAACAGGCTGCTCCAGAGCCAGAGCCAGAGCCAGAGCCAGAGCCAGAGCCAGAGCCAGAGCCAGAGCCAGAGCCAGAGCCAGAGCCAGAGCCAGAGC
>JAVLAV010000002.1:21539-44596 GCA_031580735.1 Marinobacter sp. | reverse complement strand
AGCCAGGATTTACCCCGGAGAATCCAGATATTTTTGTGCCCAGAGCCGAACTCAGGCAACGTAGTGGATGGACATTGCAACTCGTTGCAGGCCAGTTGGAGCAAACGGTGCTGAACGTTTATGCGCGCGCGCCCGAAGATTCCAACCTTCGGTATACCGTCGGAGAGCGGCAGGGCGAGCCCTGGTTTATGTTGATTTATGGGCAGTACGAGAGCAAAGATCAGGCACGTGCTGCAACCTCGACCCTCCCATCTGCCTTGGGGGTTGGTGAACCCTGGGTGCGATCTTTCGATAGCTTCTGACCGCACTATATTGGTGCGAAAAGGTGGCTTTCCAGGCAGAAAAAGGGAAATTTATTGCATACGTAGTTCTACGTGCGTAAAATCCCATCCCCCTTTTTTCAGGTGTCAGTACAATTTGTGCACTGTAATGGTGCGCGAACGGCTGATGGCAAAGCATTTCGACGCGAGAGAACGCTTATGACAACAGGCTTGTATCATCCCGATGAATTCAGGGACAACTGCGGTTTTGGCCTGATTGCCCACATGAAGGGCGAGGCCAGCCATAAGCTGTTGCAAACGGCTATCGAGTCACTCACCTGTATGACTCACCGAGGAGGCATCGCCGCTGATGGTAAGACCGGCGATGGCTGTGGACTTCTTATTCAAAGCCCGAGGGCTTTTCTTGAAAAGGCTGCACAAGCGGCGTTCGGTAAAAAACCTGGCGACTTGTTTGCAGTTGGCCAGGTTTTTTTAGCACCGGACGAAACCAAAGCTGAAGCCGGCCGGGCTGCTATTGAGCAAAGACTGGTCGAGCAGGGGCTGGAAATCCTGGGATGGCGTGAAGTGCCCGTGGATGACAGCTGCCTGGGGCCAATGGCTCTGGAGTGTCTGCCGCGTATTGAGCAGGTGTTTGTAGAGCCTGCCGGCAAATCTGAGAAGGATTTCGCCATCAGCCTGTTTGTCGGTCGTCGGCATGCCGAGCGCGACATGGTGGATGACTCCGAGTTCTATATTTGCAGTCTGTCGCATCGCACGCTGGCCTACAAAGGCCTGATGATGCCGGCCGACCTGGCCAACTTCTATCCAGATCTGAGTGACCCGGACCTGCAGACTGCCATCTGCGTGTTTCACCAGCGATTCTCCACCAACACCATGCCTCGCTGGCCTCTGGCCCAGCCGTTCCGCTTCCTGGCCCACAATGGTGAAATCAATACCATTGAGGCGAACCGTAACTGGGCGATGGCCCGGGCTGCGAAATTCAGCTCGCCGGACCTGCCAGATCTGCAAACCCTGCAGCCACTGGTCAACCTGTCCGGTTCAGACTCTTCCAGCATGGATAACATGCTGGAAGTTCTGCTGGCCGGCGGCGTGGATCTGTTCCGTGCCGTTCGGATGATGATTCCGCCGGCCTGGCAGAACGTCGACACCATGGATTCCGAGCTGCGCGCCTTTTACGAATACAACTCCATGCATATGGAGCCTTGGGACGGCCCGGCCGGTCTGGTTATGTCTGATGGTCGCCATGCCCTGTGTATGCTTGACCGTAACGGCCTGCGTCCCGCGCGCTGGGTGGTTACCAAAGATGACTTCATCACCCTGGCGTCGGAAGTGGGCACCTACAGCTACGCACCGGAGGATGTGGTTGCCAAGGGGCGTGTTGGTCCGGGGCAGATGCTGGTTGTGGACACGGAAACCAGCGAAGTCCTGCACACAGAAGATGTTGATCAGCGCCTGAAAACCGCCCAGCCCTACAAGCGGTGGCTGAAGGAAAATGCCCTGCGTGTAGAGACAACTCTCAACCAGGGCACGGCCGAATTCCAGTTGATGGATCAGAGTGAACTGCAGATTCATCAGAAGATGTTCAACGTTTCGTTTGAAGAGCGGGATCAGGTTCTGCGGCCGCTGGGTGAAAACGCTCAGGAAGCCGTTGGCTCCATGGGTGATGACACACCGATGGCCGTGCTTTCCAGTAAGGTCCGGCACGTTGCTGATTACTTCCGCCAGAAATTTGCTCAGGTCACCAATCCGCCGATCGACCCGCTTCGCGAGTCCATCGTGATGTCTTTGGAGACTTGTCTGGGTGTGGAGCAGAACGTTTTCGAGGAAACGCCGGGGCATGCTGACCGGATTATCCTCAGTACGCCGGTTCTGTCGCCCTCGAAGTTCCTGCGGTTAAGCGAGAATGACCGTCCGGGCTTTGAAGTGGCGCGTATCCCGATGAGTTACACGCCAGAAACCGGGCTTGAGCAGGGAATCCGCCAGGTGTGCGAACAGGCTGAGCAGGCCGTGCGTGATGGCAAGGTACTGCTGATTCTCACCGACAAAGACCTGGTGGAAGGCGAGCTGCCCGTGAACGCCCTTATGGCGACTGGCGCGGTACACCATCACCTGGTTGCCAAAGGCTTGCGTTGCGATTCCAACCTGATTGTTGAATCCGGTTGGGCGCGCGACCCCCATCACTTTGCGGTTCTGTTCGGTTTCGGGGCTACGGCCGTGTATCCGTACCTGGCCTATCAAGTGCTTAACGACCTGATCCGCACCGGCGAATTGCTGATGGATCCGATCGATGCCAAGAACAACTACCGTAAGGGCATTAACAAGGGGCTGTTGAAGATCCTGTCGAAGATGGGGATTTCAACCATTACCTCCTATCGGGGTGCCCAGTTGTTTGAGGCCATCGGCCTTGCTGACGACTTGGTGGATCTTTGCTTCAAGGGTGTGCCCAACCGGATTCAGGGTGCTGATTTTACCGACTTCCAGAAAGATCAGGAATTGTTGGCTTCAGTAGCCTGGAAGCCGCGTAAACCGCTTTCCCAGGGTGGCATCCTCAAGTACGTCCATGGCCAGGAATACCATGCTTTCAATCCCGATGTTGTGGGGACACTGCAGGACGCTGTGATCAGTGGCGATTACAGCGACTACAAGCAGTACGCGAGCCTGGTGAATGATCGGCCGGTGACGACCTTGCGTGATCTGCTGGTGTTCAAGAAAGATCTCAAGCCGATCGATCTTTCCGACGTGGAGCCGGTTGAGAACATTTTCCCCCGTTTTGATTCCGCCGCCATGTCTCTGGGTGCTTTGTCGCCAGAGGCGCACGAAGCACTGGCGGTTGCCATGAACACGCTGGGCGGCCGTTCCAACTCCGGTGAGGGCGGTGAAGACCCGGCCCGCTATGGCAGCAACAAGCGTTCCAAAATCAAACAGGTGGCTTCTGGTCGCTTTGGCGTCACTGCGGAATACCTGCGCAGCGCTGATGTCATGCAGATCAAGGTTGCCCAGGGCGCCAAGCCCGGTGAAGGTGGTCAGTTGCCGGGTGGTAAAGTGAACGAGCTGATTGCCCGTTTGCGGTATTCGGTGCCGGGTGTGACCCTGATTTCGCCGCCGCCGCACCACGACATCTATTCCATCGAGGATCTGGCGCAGCTGATTTTTGACCTCAAGCAGGTCAACCCGGAAGCGCTGGTGTCGGTGAAGCTGGTGTCCGAGCCTGGTGTGGGTACCATCGCGGCAGGCGTAGCCAAGGCCTATGCCGACCTGATCACTGTGTCTGGCTATGATGGCGGTACCGCCGCCAGCCCGCTGACGTCCATCCGTTACGCCGGCTCTCCCTGGGAACTGGGTCTGACGGAAACCCAGCAGGCCCTGCGCGCCAACGATCTGCGAGGCAAGATTCGCCTGCAGACAGACGGCGGTATCAAGACTGGCCTGGATGTGGTGAAAGGCGCCATTCTGGGTGCCGAAAGCTTCGGCTTCGGTACCACGCCGATGGTCGCCCTGGGCTGCAAGTATCTGCGTATTTGTCACCTGAACAACTGTGCAACCGGTGTTGCCACCCAGAACGAATACCTGCGTGAAGAGCACTTCAAGGGCACGGTGGAAATGGCCATGAACTTCTTCCGCTTTGTCGCGGAAGAAACCCGCGAGTGGATGGCAAAACTGGGTGTCAGCAATCTGCAAGACCTGGTTGGCCGGGTAGATTTGCTGGAACGCCTGCCGGGTGATACCGGGCGCCAGCACAAACTGGACCTCAGCCGTCTGCTGGCTAACGACCATATTCCGGCTGACAAGCCACAGACATGCCAGGTAGAGAGGAATCTCCCCTTCGATGAAGGCCAGTTGGCCGAGCAGATGGTTAAAGATACCGCTGCAGCTATCGCCGAAAAGTCCGGCGGTGCCTGGAGCTATAAAGTGACCAACTGTGACCGTTCGATTGGTGCCCGCCTGTCCGGCGAAATTGCCGCCCGGTATGGCAACCAGGGAATGATCAGTTCACCGATCACCCTGGATCTGACGGGCACCGCTGGGCAGAGCTTTGGTGTCTGGAACGTGGGTGGTCTGAACCTGATTCTTGAGGGCGACGCCAACGATTACGTGGGCAAGGGCATGACCGGCGGGAAGCTGGTCATCAAGCCGCCCCGTGTCAGTAACTTCAAAACTCAGGAAACCTCCATCGTCGGTAACACCTGCCTGTATGGGGCCACTGGCGGCAAACTGTTTGCTGCCGGTACTGCTGGTGAGCGTTTCGCGGTGCGGAACTCCGGCGCCCATACGGTGGTCGAAGGTGCCGGCGATCACTGTTGTGAATACATGACAGGTGGCCTGGTAACAGTGCTCGGTAACACCGGGTACAACTTCGGTGCCGGCATGACCGGTGGCTTCGCTTACGTGCTGGACAGGGACAACACCTTCGTGGACAAGTACAACCACGAACTGGTCGAAATTCAGCGCATCTCCCGGGAAGACATGGAGGCTCACAGAAACCACCTGCGGGGTGTTATCCGTGAGCACATTTCCGAGACCGGAAGTGCCTGGGCAGAGCACCTGCTTGAAGATTTCGACGACTATATCAGCCGTTTCTGGTTGGTGAAGCCCAAGGCTGCAAATCTGCGCAGTCTGCTGGCAAGCACCCGGGCCCGCCCTGAGTAATCGGAGTAGCATTATGAAAGAACGTCTCAATAATGACTTTCAGTTTATGGAAGTTGGGCGGGTTGACCCCAAAAAAGTGCCTGCCAAAAAGCGCAAGAAAGAATTCGGGGAAATCTACCACCCGTTCAGCGAAACCCATGCGGCCTCTCAGTCGCACCGGTGCCTGGAGTGTGGCAACCCCTACTGTGAGTGGAAGTGCCCGGTGCACAACTACATTCCGAACTGGCTGAAGCTGGTATCGGAAGGCAACATCATGAAAGCCGTGGAGTTGTGCCACCAGACCAACTCCCTGCCGGAAGTCTGTGGTCGTGTGTGCCCGCAGGATCGCCTGTGCGAGGGTGCTTGCACCCTGAACGACGGCTACGGCGCGGTAACCATCGGTTCGGTGGAAAAATACATCACCGACACCGCATTTGCTCTGGGCTGGAAGCCGGACTTGTCGGATGTTAAGTGGACCGACAAAAAAGTCGCCGTTATCGGTGCTGGCCCGGCCGGCCTGGGCTGTGCGGATATTCTGGTCCGTAACGGCGTGAAGCCGGTGGTGTTTGATCGCTACCCGGAAATCGGTGGCCTTCTGACCTTCGGCATCCCGGAATTCAAGCTGGAAAAATCGGTCATGACCCGTCGCCGTCAGGTGTTCGAGGAAATGGGCATGGAATTCCGCCTGAACACTGAGGTAGGCAAAGATGTGGAGCTCAAGAGCATTATCGACGAGTTCGATGCTGTGTTCATGGGCATGGGCACCTACGAATACATGAAAGGTGGCTTCCCCGGTGAAGACCTGCCTGGCGTGCATGACGCTCTGCCGTTCCTGGTTTCCAACGTGAATCGTCGTCTGGGCTTTGAGAAAAGAGAGAGCGACTTCATCGATATGAAGGGCAAGCGTGTGGTGGTTCTGGGTGGTGGCGACACCGCCATGGACTGTAACCGCACCTCTATTCGCCAGCAGGCCGAAAGCGTTACCTGTGCGTATCGTCGTGATGAGGCCAACATGCCGGGGTCGCGCAAGGAAGTTGCCAATGCCAAGGAAGAAGGCGTGAACTTCATGTTCAATCGCCAGCCCATCGCGATTATTGGTGAAGACAAGGTGGAAGGCGTGAAGGTGGTTTCCACTCAGTTGGGCGAGCCGGATGAAAACGGCCGTCGCCGTCCGGAACCAATTCCGGGAAGCGAAGAAGTCATTCCTGCTGATGTGGTGCTGGTTGCGTTCGGTTTCCGCCCGAGCCCGGCGCCCTGGTTTGATGAGTTCGGTATCAATACCGACGATTCCGGCCGGGTAACGGCGCCGGAAGAAGTGGAATTCCCGTTCCAGACCAGCAACGCCAAGATCTTTGCCGGCGGCGACATGGTGCGCGGCTCGGATCTGGTAGTAACCGCAATCTGGGAGGGCCGTCAGGCTGCTGAAGGCATTCTGGACTATCTGGATGTCTGATTGATCGCTTGACCGGTATCAGAAGGGCGGCTTTCTATGGGAAAGCCGCCCTTTTTTATTCCTGCAAACGGGGTATCATTGCTCCCCATTGTCTCTGACCACTTATCGACGAGAAGACTGGAACTATGACTGAGCTGAAGAATGACCGCTTTCTGCGCGCCCTGATGCGCCAGCCCGTGGACCGCACTCCGGTGTGGATGATGCGCCAGGCCGGCCGTTACCTGCCGGAATACCGTGCCACCCGGGCCAAAGCCGGCGATTTCCTCAGTCTGTGCAAGAATACACCGCTGGCCTGCGAAGTAACCCTGCAGCCGCTGGAACGTTTCCCGCTGGATGCCGCCATCCTGTTCTCTGACATCCTGACCATTCCGGATGCTCTTGGGCTTGGTCTGTATTTCGAGACCGGCGAAGGGCCGAAATTCCGCAACGTGATTCGCTCTGAAGCCGATGTCGCGGCCTTGCCGAACCTGGAGGCCGAAGTGGATCTGGACTACGTGATGAACGCGGTTTCCACGATTCGTGGTGCCCTGAACGGCAGCGTACCGCTGATCGGTTTCTCAGGCAGCCCGTGGACTCTGGCCACTTACATGATTGAAGGTGGTTCTTCGAAGACCTTCTCGGAAGCCAAGAAGCTGATGTACGGCCAGCCGCAGGTGATGCATCGCCTGCTGGACCACCTGGCGGATTCAGTGATCGACTACCTGAACGGCCAGATCAGGGCCGGCGCCCAGGCAGTGCAGATTTTCGATACCTGGGGTGGTGTGCTGACCGGCTGGGCCTATGAAGAGTTCTCCCTGCGCTATATGAAGAAGATCGTAGCGGGCCTGATTCGCGAAAACGACGGACGCCGTGTACCGGTGGTTCTGTTCACCAAGAACGGCGGCCAGTGGCTGGAATCCATCGCAGATTCCGGCGCCGATGCTGTGGGCCTGGACTGGACCACGGATATCGGCGATGCCCGCCGTCGTGTGGGGGATAAAGTGGCCCTGCAGGGCAACATGGACCCGGCAATGCTGTACGCGCCGAAAGAGCGCATTCGCGAGGAAGTGTCGGATATTCTGAAGCGCTATGGTTCCGGCCCGGGGCATATCTTCAACCTGGGGCATGGCATTACTCCGGACGTGGATCCGGAGCATGCCGGGGCGTTTATTGAAGCCGTTGTAGAGCTTAGCCCTCAGTATCATCAATAATGCCGGATACTTGCGAGCTGGCTACGTAGCCTGACAAATTAGATGGAGGCGTCCATTTAGGGCAGCCTCCGAAAAACCGCTACGAGCCAGTCCCTGTGCGCTTCTCTCAGGCCATCCCTGGCCTTCGAAATTTTTCGGAGGCTGCCCTAAATGCCCGCGTTCTAACTTGGCGGGTATCGCTTTGCTTACTTTCAATGAAGGGCTATAGTTCTGACAGGAAACATTGATTTGTCAGGAGCTTCCCCCTTGTCGACACAATCCCCCGAAAAACGCCAATTTCATCGTATTAAGTTCGATGCTCTGTGTGAGCTGCATTGTGGCGAGACAGTGTGGCAAACAGAGGTTCTGGATATTTCGCTTAAAGGCGTTTTGATCAAGAAGCCGGAAGGCTGGCAGGCGCCGTTGAACGATCCCTGCGAACTGGTGATTCACCTGGATGATCATGAAAGGGCGATTGTGATGTCGGTGGAGCTGTGCCACGTGGAAGATGACCACCTGGGCTTCAAGTGCCGGTACATTGATCTGGACAGCGTGACTCACTTGAAACGGCTGGTGGAACTGAATCTGGGCGACCCCGCGATGTTGGAGCGGGAGTTTGCACATATGGTGGATTGATCAACCGGGTTGGTTTCAGAGATAACTGCAAAGTAAGGAGGACAGTGCTGGGGGAATGCTTTCCAAAAATTTCGAAGGCCAAGGATGGCCTGAGAGAAGCGCACATGGACGAGCTCGTAGCGGTTTTTGGAAAGCATTCCCCCAGCACTGTCCAGCACCATAGAGAGAGGGCAGGCCAGGGCCGACTCCTAAAGCTCCTCCAGCGCCGAAAGCGCATCCGAAAGCTTGGTCACCGGAATCACCTTCATGCCTTCTACTGGCTTGCGCGGCACATTGGACTTGGGAACGATGGCGCGGGTAAATCCGTGCTTGGCGGCTTCGTAGATGCGTTCCTGACCACTGGGCACCGGCCGGATTTCACCGGACAGGCCGACTTCGCCGAAGATCACCAGATCCTGCGGCAGAGCGCGATTGCGGAAGGATGAAACCACCGCTGAAAGCAGGGCCAGATCGGCACTGGTTTCCGCCACCTTTACCCCGCCAACCACATTCACAAACACATCCTGATCCGCCACATGCATGCCGCCATGGCGGTGCAGAACGGCCAGCAGCATTGCCAGGCGGTTCTGGTCCAGGCCCACGGCCACGCGCCTCGGGTAGCTGCCCTGAGCCATATCGACCAGCGCCTGGATTTCCACCAGCATGGGTCTCGTGCCTTCCCAGACCACCATCACCACACTGCCCGGCGAGGCTTCTTCGCCGCGGTTCAGGAAAATCGCACTGGGGTTTTTTACTTCCTTCAGCCCCTGCTCCAGCATCGCGAACACGCCCAGCTCATTGACCGCGCCAAAGCGGTTCTTGATGCCGCGCAGGGTGCGGTAGCGGCTATCGCTGGAGCCTTCCAGCAGGATGGAGCAATCGATCATGTGCTCCAGCACCTTCGGGCCGGCCAGGCTGCCGTCTTTGGTGACATGGCCAACCAGAAACAGAATCGTGCCGGTCTGCTTGGCAAAGCGGGTGAGGAAAGCGGCGCTTTCCCGTACCTGTGACACCGAACCGGGAGCAGATTCTGAATCGGCAACGTGCATCACCTGGATACTATCGACGACCAGAATGCGAGGTTTCTCCGCCTCGGCCACCTGCATCACCCGTTCGACGCTGGTTTCCGAGAGCATCTTCAGGTCTTTGGTGGGCAGGCTCAGGCGTTTGGCGCGCATGGCGACCTGCTGCAGGGATTCCTCGCCTGTGACGTACAGGGCAGAGTGCTGGGCGGCCAACTGGCACACGGCCTGAAGCAACAAGGTGCTCTTGCCGGCGCCGGGGTGGCCACCCATCAAAACCGCTGAGCCTTCCACCAGGCCGCCGCCGAGCACCCGGTCAAACTCCTGCATGCCGGTGCTGATCCGCGCCTGTTCGGCCAGGCTGACGTCGTCCAGGCTTTTGACTTCCGACAGGCTGCCGGCGAAGCCGTCAAAGCGACCTCCCCGGGAGCCTTTGGCATTGCCGGAAACGCCGCGCACTTCGCTGATGGTGTTCCAGGCCTGGCAGGCCGTGCACTGGCCCTGCCATTTGGAATAATCAGCGCCGCACTCGCTGCAGACAAAGGCGGTTTTGGGTTTTGCCATTACGCCAGCTTCTTGTACTTCATGCGCTGGGGCTGCATGGCTGAGTCGCCCTTGCGCTTCTTGAAGTCCTCATCGTACTCGCTGAAGTTGCCTTCGAAGTAGACCACTTCGCCGTCATCCTCGAACGCCAGGATGTGGGTGGCTACGCGGTCCAGGAACCACCGGTCGTGCGAGATAACCAGCGCGGAGCCGGGGAAGTTCAGCAGGGCTTCTTCCAGGGCGCGCAGGGTTTCCACGTCCAGGTCGTTGGTCGGTTCGTCCAGCAATAGTACGTTGCCGCCCTGTTTCAGCAGCTTGGCCAGGTGCAGGCGGTTACGTTCACCGCCGGACAGGTCGCCGACTCGCTTCTGCTGGTCGCTGCCCTTGAAGTTGAAGCGGCCCACGTAAGCCCGGGACGGGGTCTCGTAGTTGCCGATCTTGATAATATCGTTGCCGTCAGAAAGCTCTTCCCAGACCGTTTTGCTGTCATCCAGGTCGCGCATCTGGTCCACGTAGGCCAGGTCCACGGTTTCACCGACTACGATGTTGCCGGCATCCGGCTTGTCGTATCCCCCGATCATTTTGAACAGGGTCGATTTGCCGGCACCGTTACCACCGATAATGCCCACGATGGCGCCCGGCGGTACGCTGAAGGAAAGGTCTTCGTAGAGCACGCGGTCATCGAAAGACTTGGTGATGCCGTCCACTTCGATCACCTTGTTGCCCAGGCGTGGTCCGGGCGGGATATACAGTTCGTTGGTCTCGTTACGCTTCTGGAATTCCTGGGAACTCAGTTCCTCGAAGCGGGCCAGGCGAGCCTTGCTCTTGGACTGGCGGCCCTTGGCGTTGGAGCGAACCCACTCGAGCTCCTGTTTAACGGCTTTCTGGTGAGAGGCTTCCTGCTTGGACTCCATCTCCAGGCGCTTTTCCTTGTTTTCCAGCCACTGGCTGTAGTTGCCTTCGAACGGAATGCCCTGGCCACGGTCCAGCTCAAGAATCCAGCCGGCGACGTTGTCGAGGAAGTAGCGGTCGTGGGTGATGGCCACTACGGTGCCGTCGTAGTCGTGCAGGAAACGCTCGAGCCAGGCCACGGATTCGGCATCCAGGTGGTTGGTGGGCTCGTCCAGCAGCAGCATGTCCGGGCCGGACAGCAGTAGACGGCACAGAGCAACACGGCGGCGTTCACCGCCGGAAAGTACTTTTACTTTCTGGTCCCAGGGTGGAAGGCGCAGGGCGTCTGCCGCCACTTCCATTTTGCGCTCGATGTCATGGCCATCGGTGGCCTGGACAATTGCTTCCAGCTTGCCCTGCTTTTTTGCCAGTTCGTCGAAGTCCGCATCCGGTTCAGCGTAGGCTGCGTATACCTGGTCAAGCTCGGCCAGGGCGTTGTGAACGTGTTCAACGGATTCGTCGACGATTTCTTTAACCGTTTTTTCTTCGTCCAGCTCCGGCTCCTGGGGCAGGTAGCCAACATTGATTCCGGGCTGCGGGCGGGCTTCGCCAATGTAATCCTGGTCGATGCCCGCCATGATGCGCAGCAGGGTTGATTTACCGGCACCGTTCAGGCCGAGAACGCCGATTTTGGCGCCCGGGAAAAAGCTCAGGGAAATGTCTTTCAGAATCTCCCGCTTGGGCGGAACCACCTTGCCCACGCGGTTCATTGTATATACGTACTGGGCCATAACAGGCTGTATCCTCTGTTGAATTCGGAGGTAATAAAAAGCGACGTGCAGATTAATGACGTAAGGTAGCGAAACGGGCTCGCTATAGCAATTGAGGAGAAACTGCAGATTGCCATGTGGCGGTATCTGCGGACCCTATAAAGGATGATTTTCAACCCGTTTTCACGGTAGAATAGCGGCCCAATTTTTACGGGGTTCCGGAATGCTCAGACTTGCACCGGGCCAGCCAATCACACAGAGGCAGCACACCATGTTTAATCGTGATATGAAAATCGCCGGCTACGATGATGAACTGTGGACCGCGATGGAAGCGGAGCGCAACCGTCAGGAAATCCATATTGAACTGATTGCCTCCGAAAACTACACCAGCCCGCGAGTTATGCAGGCGCAGGGAAGTGTGCTGACCAACAAGTACGCCGAGGGTTACCCGGGCAAGCGTTACTATGGCGGATGTGAGTTCGTCGACAAGGCAGAAGAGCTGGCGATCGAGCGCGCCAAAGAGCTGTTTGGTGCCGCTTACGCCAACGTGCAGCCACACTCCGGTTCTCAGGCCAACTCAGCCGTTTTCATGGCGCTGCTGAAGCCGGGCGATACTGTGCTGGGCATGAGTCTGGCCCACGGTGGTCACCTGACTCACGGCGCCAGCGTTAACTTTTCCGGCAAGATCTACAATGCCGTTCAGTATGGTATCAACACCGACACCGGTCTGGTTGATTACGACGAGATTGAATCGCTGGCGCTGGAACACAAGCCGAAGATGATCATTGCCGGTTTCTCTGCTTACTCCCAGGAGCTGGATTTTGCCCGCTTCCGCGCCATTGCCGACAAGGTTGGCGCGTATCTGTTTGTGGACATGGCTCACGTGGCCGGTCTGGTTGCCGCAGACGTATACCCGGATCCGGTTCCGCACGCTCACGTTATTGCGACCACCACGCACAAAACCCTGCGGGGGCCGCGCGGTGGCCTGATCCTGGCTTGTGACGATGCGGACCTGCAGAAGAAGCTGAACTCCGCCGTTTTCCCGGGTGGCCAGGGCGGCCCGTTGATGCACGTAATTGCCGCCAAGGCGGTATGCTTCAAGGAAGCCATGAGCGATGAGTTCAGAGCGTACCAGGCGCAGGTCGTTAAAAACGCCTCAGCGATGGCAGATGTGTTTATCGAACGTGGCTTTGATGTGGTTTCCGGTGGTACAAAAAACCATCTGTTCCTGGTCAGCCTGATCAAGCAGGACATCACCGGTAAAGATGCCGATGCTGCGTTGGGCAAAGCGCACATCACCGTGAACAAGAACGCGGTTCCGAATGATCCGCGCTCTCCGTTTGTAACGTCTGGCCTGCGCATTGGCACTCCGGCAGTGACCACCCGTGGTTTTGGTGAAGCTGAATGCCGTGATCTGGCGGGCTGGATGTGCGACATTCTGGACAACCTCGAAGACGAGGCGGTTATCAGCCGCGTTCGCGAGCAGGTTGAAGCCGTTTGTGGCCGCTTCCCGGTCTATGGCTGATATTCGCTGAACGCTTTAGTCCGGGCGCCTCTGGAAATGGACGCCCGGGCGCTTCCTTTCCGGAGCTTGGGTTATGCACTGTCCTTTCTGTGGTGAAGCCGATACCAAGGTGATTGATTCGCGTCTGGTGGCCGAAGGCGATCAGGTCCGCCGCCGCAGGGAGTGTCTGTCCTGTCATGAGCGGTTTACAACCTTCGAGACCGCTGAACTGGTGATGCCGCGTGTGGTGAAACAGGACGGCACCCGTCAGCCTTTCGATGAAGAAAAGCTGCGGGCCGGCCTGATGAAGGCTCTGGAAAAACGCCCAGTGAGCATCGAGCAGATTGACGCTGCCCTGAATCGGATTCGCTATCGCTTGCGAGCTACGGGTGAGCGTGAAGTGAAGTCTATGCGTCTGGGCGAAGAAGTGATGACGGAATTGCGTCAGCTGGACAAAGTTGCCTATGTGCGTTTTGCCTCAGTCTACCGGAGCTTTCAGGACATCAACGAGTTCAAGGAAGAAATCGAACGTTTGTCCCAGGGCAATGGTGAAACAAGCGTCGACGTGGCCAAGGTTCTGGCAGAGAAACCCGCTGGCAAGGGTAAGGCATGATTCTGGACCGCGACAGGGCAATGATGGCCCGGGCCATTCAACTGGCTTGGCGTGGTCGTTATTCTACCCATCCGAATCCACGGGTTGGCTGTGTCATTGCCAGGGGTAACCGGATTGTCGGTGAAGGCTGGCATGAACGTGCCGGAGAGGCGCACGCCGAAGTGCGGGCGCTGAGCGAGGCGGGCCACGAAGCCCGGGGGGCTCGTGCGTATATTACGCTCGAGCCGTGCAGCCATTATGGTCGCACACCGCCTTGTGCCAAGGCTTTGATTGATGCCGGTGTTTCGCAGGTTTTCGCAGCCGTTCGGGATCCGAATCCTTCTGTCTCCGGGCGCGGCCTTAACATGCTCCGCGAAGCCGGTATTCGGGTCTGGGAAGGTTTGATGGCCGAAGAGGCCAGCCGGCTCAATCCCGGCTTCATGAAGCGCATGAACACCGGCCGTCCCTGGGTGCGCCTGAAAATGGCGGCGAGCCTTGATGGCAGAACCGCCATGGCCTCGGGGGAAAGCCAGTGGATCACCGGGCCCCAGGCCCGCCGTGATGTCCAGCGCCTGCGCGCGCTCAGTGATGCCATTCTGACGGGTGTGGGCACGGTACTGGCGGATGATCCTTCGCTGAATGTGCGCAGGGAAGAGATGGGCGACATCGGCGATGCGACCGAACCTTCCCGCCAGCCGTTACGGGTGATCGCTGACAGGGATGCCAGAACACCTTCGATTTCGCGCATTCTGCGGGGCGGCAATGTTCAGGTGTTCTGTGCCAGTTCAACGCTGGCAACCGGGTCGGCCCAGGATCTGGCTGCCCTTGGGGTAAGCCTTACCGGTGTGGCCTGGAAAGATAACGGCGTAGACGTTGCCGAGTTGTTGGATGCCCTGGGTGAGCTGGGCATTAACGAATTGCTGGTAGAGGCGGGGCCAACGCTGGCAGGTACTTTTATCGCAGAAAACCTGGTGGATGAGCTCTGGCTGTATCAGGCCCCGGTGTTTCTGGGCAGTACTGGCCGGCCAACGGCACATCTGCCCATCGAAACCATGGCTGACAAGATACAATGGACCGTACAGGATCGCCGACAGGTGGGTGAGGATCAGCGCTTGATCCTGGCTCGCCGCTAACCGTTCAATTCATTTTTCCGATGGTTATCAGCCACTATTGGGAAGGCAGGGTGCAGAACCGTATGGCACTGAACAGCATTGAAGACATCATCGAAGATATCCGTCAGGGTAAAATGGTTATTCTGATGGACGATGAAGACCGCGAGAACGAAGGCGACCTGGTCATGGCCGCTGAATTTTGTACCGCTGAAGCCATCAATTTCATGGCTCGATTTGGTCGTGGCCTGATCTGTATGCCCATGACCCGCGACCGCTGTGAGCAGCTTGGCCTGCCGCTGATGGTTCAGCAGAATGCCTCCGGCTTTGGTACCAAGTTTACGCTGTCCATTGAGGCGGCCGAAGGTGTAACCACCGGCATTTCTGCCGCTGACCGTGCGCGCACTGTTCAGGCGGCTGTGGCTCGTAATGCCAAGGCAACCGACTTGGTGCAGCCAGGGCACATCTTTCCGCTCATGGCCGATCCCGGCGGAGTGCTCAGCCGTGCCGGCCATACAGAGGCGTCATGCGATCTGGCGGCCCTGGCTGGCTGCGAGCCGGCAGGGGTGATCTGTGAGGTCATGAAAGATGACGGCTCCATGGCCCGCCGGGAAGACCTGGAAGCCTTCGCCGAAGAGCATGACCTGAAAATCGGGACCATTGCTGATCTTATCCACTATCGCACCATGAATGAAAAAACCGTGGAGTGTGTGGAGGAGAACAAGCTGGACACCGAATATGGGGAGTTTACCCTGCGCACCTACCGCGACAATATTCAGGGCGCGACCCATTTGGCGATGGTGATGGGCGACATCAGTCCGGAGCAGCCGACGTTTGTACGGGTGCACATTACCGATACCCTGCGGGATCTGCTGGGTGCGCGCCGTAAAGATTCACGCAGCTGGCCACTTAACCACGCGTTGGAGAAAGTCGCTGAAGAAGGCCACGGTGTCGTCGTGCTCCTGAACAGCGCAGAAGACAGCTACAACCTGGAAGACCGGATCCATGAATTTTTTGACCGTGACCAGGCGCCATCTGCCAAGGGTGGCTCCGGCGTTTACTTCACTGTGGGTACTGGCTCCCAGATTCTGCGGGACATCGGCGTCGGCAGGATGCGTCTGTTGAGCCCGCCGGTAAAATTCTCCGCCATCTCCGGTTTTGACCTGGAAGTGGTGGAATACGTGCCCTATACCCAAGATTGATCAATCCGGTTGTCGGCCTGGTGGTCGATTACCTGCAAAGGAATTTGTAATGACAGATATCAGAGTAATTGAAGGTGATTTCACCCAGTGCAGCGGTCGCTATGCATTGGTGGTTGGCCGGTTTAACGGCTTTGTGGTGGAGAGCCTGGTAGAGGGCGCGGTAGATACCCTGCTGCGCCACGGTATTGCCAAAGACGACATCACAATCGTGCGTGTCCCGGGCGCTTATGAAATGCCGTTGGCGGTGAAGCGCGTGGCTGACACCACCGAATACGACGCAGTGATTGCCCTGGGCGCAGTGATCCGTGGTGGCACGCCACACTTTGATTACGTGGCCGGTGAAGCGGCCAGTGGTCTGGGCGCCGTGAGCCTGGATACCGATGTGCCGGTCAGTTTTGGTGTGTTGACGGTTGACTCCATTGAGCAGGCCATTGAACGTTCCGGTACCAAGGCAGGCAACAAAGGCGTTGACGCTGCCGTCACGGCGCTGGAAATGGTCAGTCTGTTCAAAAAGTTGGGTGAGTAATGAGCGAAGCAGGCGATAACACTCCCCAGACCGGTAACAGCAACAAACCGAAGGCCGGCGACCGTCGCCGGGCCCGGGCTCTCGCGATGCAGGGCCTGTATCAGCGGCATTTCAGCAAAACTCCGATTTCTGATATTGAAGCGGAGTTCATGATCGACAACGACATGGCCAAGGTGGATCAGGTGTACTTCCGCGACCTGCTGCGCGGCGTGCACAGGGAACAGGCAGAACTGGATCGTTTGCTGGAACCCTATCTCGACCGCCCGCTGAAGGAAGTGGACCCGGTGGAGCTGGCCATCGTGCGCCTGGGTGCCTATGAGCTGAAGCACCGGGTTGATGTGCCCTATAAAGTGGTCATCAATGAAGGTATTGAAATGGCCAAGCGTTTTGGCGGCACCGAAGGGCACAAGTTTGTAAACAGCATCCTCGACAAGCTGAGCCGTCGTCTGCGACTGGCAGAAACCCGTCCTCGCTGAGCCCATGGGTGAATTCGAGCTGATCCGCGAATTCTTTCAGCCTCTGGCCAATCAGGCTCGGCAGGATCAGCTGATACTGGGCCCGGGGGATGACTGCGCTGTCCAGCGTGTGCCGCCCGGCCAGGATCTGGTGTTTTCCGTGGACACTCTGGTTGAGGGGGTTCATTTTCCCGAACGCTATAACCCTTTCCACCTGGGCTGGCGCGCGCTGGCGGTTGCCGCCAGTGATCTGGCGGCCATGGGTGCAACGCCGGTGTGTTTTACCCTGGCGTTGACCTTGCCCGAGGCCGATCGAGACTGGCTCACCGGATTTGCGGACGGGCTGTCGCAGGCCAGTGATGCCTTCGGTATTGCGCTGGCCGGAGGCGACACCACCAGGGGCCCGCTCACCCTCTCTATACAGGTTCATGGCACTGTTGCCGAGGGCCGCGCGTTGCGCCGGACCGGTGCCCTTCCGGGTGATTTTATCTGCGTTTCCGGCGAGCTCGGGGATGCGGGGGCGGCCCTGGCATTTCTGGATGCGCCGAGCCCTTCGCATGAGGCGCAGGCCGTACTCTCCAGGTATCATTTCCCCCAACCCCGGCTAATGCTGGGCCAGCAGCTGGCAGGCCGTGCCTCCGCTGTAATTGATATCTCGGATGGTTTGCTGGCGGACCTTCAGCATATCCTGGATGCGTCCGGTGTCGGGGCGTGGCTGGAACCGGACAAAGTGCCGGTGAGTCAGGCTCTGAAACAACTCAAGGGCGATCAGGCCGTCGAACTGGCGTTGACAGCCGGTGATGATTACGAACTTTGTGTCACAATAGCGCCGGAACAATGGCAGCATTTGCCGGTGGCTGTGCGGTCCGAAATGACAGTCGTCGGCTGCATCGAGGCGCAGTCGGGCTTGCGCCTTGAAGGCAGGGCCGGGGCTTTGTCCCAAAAAGGTTTTGATCACTTCGGGAGGACAATTTGACGGACCAGAACGACAATCAGGAACCTGAGCTGCCCCAGGCCATCCTGCCGCCCGGCTTTCTTCGGGATCCGGTCCACCTGCTGGCGTTCGGCTTCGGTAGTGGAGCCGCCGCACGAGCCCCGGGAACCTGGGGCAGTCTGGCTGCAATACCCCTGTGGTATCTTTTCGCCTGGTTGCCGGCACCACTTTACTGGCTTGTGGTACTGATTGCCTGCGTGGTGGGGGTGTGGCTGTGTGGCAAAACCGCCCGGGATCTCAAGGTGCATGATCATGGTGGTATTGTCTGGGATGAATTTGCCGGCATGTGGATTGCGCTCGGACTGATACCAGGCGATATTTACGGCGTGTTGATGGCATTCATGCTGTTTCGCCTGTTCGATATCGTTAAACCCTGGCCCATCAGCTGGCTGGACAACCACATGCCCGGCGGTATCGGGATCATGGTCGATGACATACTGGCCGGCGCCATGGCACTTGCCTGTCTCTGGGCGATTGATATCTGGCTGATGCCGTTCATTGTCTGACCCAGATCAATGCAGGCGCTGTTTTTCAGGAAGCATCTGTACTATATGTAGATACCGCCGGAGCCCGAGCCGTGCCCGCTCCCTGGTGGCAAACGGCCCGCTGTCAAAGCCTTCACGAGTGGTGAAGTACCACTTGTTGCCAACGCAGAAAAAACGACTGCATCGGAAAGGAACTGGCCCTTCCTCTCCGGACCTTTGTTGGGTGTCCATGGTGTCTCCCGAGCCCGTTTTGGTTTACTCTTCGGGCAGCAAAGCAAGTTGGCGAAGCCGAGCCAGTTTTGTTTGATTATTAAGGTAACTATTCGCTCACAAGGAGTACCAAGAGTATGTGTCAGGTTTCGAGATTCTTCAAATTGGCAGCACTGATGATGAGTGTTGTCCTGGTTGGTTGTGCTTCGTCCGCCGCCCGCATCAATACCTGGGAAGGAAACCCTCAGGAAGCGGCTAATCCGGCGGTATTGACCGCGCCGGGAGAAATTCAGGTCAAGAGTGTGAATGGCCAGAATATGACCACCTATCTGATTGATGATCTGGCGCTGGATTATGGCCTGCTGCCAGGTGACAACGAGGTGGTATTCACCTACAAAACCATCTGGGCCAAGGCCGGCGTGGTTGAAAACGGCGAATCCAAAGTGCATACGATTGAGAGCAAGCCGCAGGTTGCCCGTTTCTCTGCGGAAGCCGGCGCGAGCTATCAGTTTGACTATGACAAGCCATCAAACCGCCGCGATGCTGAGGCAATGATGGAAGACTTCTCGGCCGATATCGTTACTGCTGATGGCCAGAAGGTAGCCAGTTCCACTGACTGGGATGGCAAGTCTGCGTTCACGCAAGCCCGCACTCCGGTTTTTTCTTCGGGTGAAAGCTCAGGAAGTAGCAACGCCACTGGCGACAGACTTGATCAGCTGAAGACAATCTGGGCGGATGCCACCGAAGAAGAAAAGCGCTCGTTCCTGCGTTGGGCATTTGAATAAGTCGCAGTAGAGTAGAAGCCGGGCCCTTTGCCCGGCTTTTTTATGGGTTGTTGGTTTCCAGCCAGTTTTTGAGTTCGGCATCTTTGCCCAGTCGTTCCCAGAACCACATCAGGGCTTTGCCTTTGTCGTCACTGTGTCGCGCCAGATGAACATCGATAGGTGCGCGGGCTCCCTCTACCTCTTTGGCAACCAATGTGCCCCTGGCCAACTGCTCGCGAACGCGGGGCAGTGGCAGCCAGCCAACCCCAAGTCCCGCTTCCTGCGCCGCAATTTTCTGGTCAATATTACTGACCGTCAGTGTGCGTTGACGCCGGAAAATGCCGGCATTGCCCGGTGGTAACGACCGTGAGGTATCGGCGGCGACGGCTGCGGGGTATCTGGCAATTTCAGTATCGGGCAATGGTTCCCGGGCGCTTGCAAGCGAATGATGGGGAGCGACGGCAAATACGAACGGCACCGCACCGAGAGGTTTGGTGGTGAAAGCCCCGGCGGGCTTGCTGAGCTGGTCGGCCCCGACAATCATGTCGACCCGACGGCTTTGCAGAGCATCCCAGGCGCCAGCAAACACCTCTTCCACGATCTGCACGTCCACTGGCACGCCCAACTGGTAGAAGTCTTCTATGGCCGGGAACAGGCTCTCGGCCGGTATCAGGGAATTGAAGCCGATGCGCAAGCGGGTTTCCCAGCCCTGGGCTACCTGGCGGGTGGTATGGGCCAGATTCTCTGCGGCTTCCAGAAGGGCCCGGCCTTCCTCAAGCAAATAGCGCCCGGCGGGTGTTAACGCGGCCTTATGCCCTGAGCGGTCATAAACCTGCAGATCCAGATCTTCTTCCAGCTTCTGGACCGTGTAACTGATGGCCGAGGGTACCCGGAATAATTCCGATGCCGCCCCCGCGAAACTGCCTTTGCGGTCAATGGCATCAAGCACCTTTAGTGCGTCTATGGTTATGGCTGTATGCATGTTCGAATAATCTGAAGTTGTTTGCCAGAAATGCTTGCTATCAGCCTAGCAGGGCAGGGGTTAGCCTGTCCTCAAGCTAAAGAATTTATTTGCCACGGAATCCACGGAAGAACACGGAAGAACACGGAAGAACACGGAAGAAAAGATGAAAAGATTTTTTAGCCACGAAATCCACGAAAGAACACGAAAGTAAAAAAACAAAGATCTTTATTTTTTATGTTGGTGAACTTTTTCGTGTTCTTTCGTGGGTTTAGTGGCAAACAGTCTTTGCTTTTATCTTTGTCCTTTTCCGTGTCCTTTTCCGTGTTCTTCCGTGGATTCCGTGGCTAAAAAAAGGAATCAGTTATGGGTTTGTTAGTAGACGGCAAGTGGGTCGATCAGTGGTACGACACAGACAAAACAGGCGGTAAGTTCGAGCGTGAGGCGGCCAGGTTTCGTAACTGGGTGACGGCAGACGGCTCAGCCGGGCCGGATGGTGAGGGTGGCTTCAAGGCTGAAAGCGGTCGCTATCACCTTTATGTCTCCATGGCTTGTCCCTGGGCTCATCGGACTTTGATATTCCGGAAGCTCAAGGGGCTTGAACCACACGTCTCGTTGTCTGTGGTGCATCCAGACATGCTGGAAAATGGCTGGGAGTTCCGGCCCGGGGATGAGCAGCACCGGGATCATCTGCATAACGCTGACTTTATGCATCAGATATACACCCGTGCTGCGTCTGATTATACCGGGCGTGTGACAGTACCCGTGCTCTGGGACAAGCAGAAGGAAACGATTGTCAGCAATGAATCGGCGGATATTATCCGGATGTTCAATTCTGCGTTTAACGGGCTTGAAGGGGTGAACGCAGATCTGGATTTGTATCCGGAATCTTTGCACTCAGAGATCGAAGCGGTGAATGAGCGTGTTTATCACACCGTCAACAACGGAGTGTATAAGGCGGGCTTTGCTACGGCTCAGGATAAATACGAGCAGGCCTATAAAGAGCTGTTCGAATCGCTGGACTGGCTGGATGTAAAGCTGTCGGGTCAGCGTTATCTGGCCGGGAGTCAGCTTACGGAAGCCGACTGGCGGTTATTCACCACGCTGATCCGCTTTGATGCGGTGTATTACAGTCATTTCAAATGCAATCGGCAGCAGATCCGGGACTACCCGAATCTGTCAGGCTATCTGCGGGAGTTGTATCAGGTGCCGGGTGTGGCTGAAACGGTGGATATTGATCAGATCAAGCGCCATTACTACGTGAGCCAGAGAACCATTAACCCGACTCAGATCGTGCCGGTGGGGCCGGAATTGGATTTTAGTGAGCCTCATGGGCGCGATGACTTGAGCTGAGTCGCGGGCCTTCGCGTGTGGGGCTGGTAGGGCTTTCCAAAACACGCTGTGAATACATCCATGTAACGCTCGAGCTCCGCCATCCATGGCTCCGCACGGTTTTGGAAAGCCCTACCAGCCCCACGCGCTTACTTCTCAGACATCTCAGCTTACCCGAGCAACAGCTACCTCGGTAAGAAGCTCCAGTGCTTCCTTGTGAGCAGACTCCGGCAAGCAGCTCAGAAGCTCTCTGGCAATCCGGGCCTGTTCCTTCGCCTTGTCCATGGTGTACTCAATGGCACCAGACTGCCGCACCGTTTCCAGCACCTTTGGTAAATCATCCAAGCCGCCTTTTCGGATCGCCTGGCGGATCAGCTGCCGTTCTTCGTCGGTGCCCGTGGCCATGGCCTGGATCAGCGGCAGGGTGGTCTTGCCCTCGGCCAGGTCATCGCCCACGTTCTTGCCCATGGTTTCGGCATCGCCCTGGTAGTCCAGTATGTCATCCACCAACTGGAATGCCATGCCCAGATGTTTGCCGTAATCCCGCAAAGCCACTTCCTGTTCCTCAAAGGCGCCGGCAAGTTGCGCGCCGGTATGTGAGGCCGCTTCGAACAGCATGGCAGTCTTGTTGTGAATCACCTGCATGTACTGTTCTTCGGTCAGATCCGGATTCTTCACATTCATCAGCTGCATTACCTCGCCCTCGGCAATCACTGCCGTGGCGCGGGACAGCACATTCATGATCGGCAGGCTTTCCAGCTCCACCATCATTTCGAAAGCTCGGGCATAGAGGAAATCACCAACAAGTACGCTGGGTGCGTTGCCCCATTTGGCATTAGCGGTGCTTCGGCCGCGGCGCATGTCCGAAGTGTCGACTACATCGTCGTGCAGGAGTGTGGCGGTGTGCAGGAATTCGATAACAGCAGCCAGCTTGAGGTGATCGTCGGCACGATAACCGGCGGCCTGGCTGGAAAGTAGTACCAGTAACGGCCGCAAACGCTTGCCGCCGCTTTCAATAATGTACTGCGCGATCTTCTCCACCAGCGGGACGTCGGAGGCAAGCCTCTGAATAATCAGGTCATTCACGCGGCTGAAGTCGTCCGCCACGGTGTCGTAAATGCGCTCTGTTGTCATCGGGCTTGTGAATCCCTTGCTGGTGTTTTCGTTGAGTTTTTTGGGCAGGTCGCAGCAATGCTAGGTATTGCCGCCTACACTGTCAACTTGAGCCGGTAGCTGTCTTGTATTAAGTGCCCGGTTCTCGTACAATCACGCGCCCAACTCATCCCAACCTGCGCTCCCTGCTATAGGGTTGCCAGAGCGCTTCCCTTAGAACCAGGTGGATAAGAGCAGGGATGGGTCAATCGCGGAGACTATTGAATGTACGCAGTAATTGTTAGCGGTGGTAAGCAGCACCGTGTAAAGGAAGGCGAAACTCTGAAGCTGGAAAAGCTGGAAGTTGAAACCGGCGGCACCATTGAGTTTGATCGTGTTCTGTTGGTAGCTGATGGCGACAACGTAAAAGTTGGTGCTCCGGCTGTAGATGGCGCCAAGGT
>JAVLAV010000002.1:0-21445 GCA_031580735.1 Marinobacter sp. | reverse complement strand
ACCGTTGAGTTTGATCGTGTTCTGTTGGTAGCTGATGGCGACAACGTAAAAGTTGGTGCTCCGGCTGTAGATGGCGCCAAGGTAACTGCGGAAGTGGTTAATCACGGTCGTCACGACAAGATCCAGATTATCAAGTTCCGTCGTCGGAAGCATTCCATGAAGCGTCAGGGCCACCGTCAGTGGTTTACTGAAGTAAAGATCACGGGTATCCAGGGCTAAGACCCTCGAGTAACCCCTTAGAGAAGGAGGCTGGTAATGGCTCATAAAAAAGCAGCAGGTAGTACCCGTAATGGTCGCGATTCCGAGTCGAAACGACTTGGTGTGAAGCGCTTCGGCGGTGAGACTGTTCCTGCAGGCAGCATCATCATTCGTCAGCGTGGCACTCGTTTCCACGCCGGTTCCAATGTTGGTATTGGTAAAGATCACACCCTGTTTGCGAAAGCAAACGGTCAGGTGAAGTTTGAAACCAAAGGCCCGCAGAACCGCAAGTTCGTAAGCATCGTTCCGGCTGCGTAAGCAGCGGCGATCCGGTTCTTCGAACCTTGAGCCCCGCAGTGCTTCCCAGAGGCTGCGGGGCTTTTTAGTTTATGCGCATTGCGCAAAGGGTTGATCATGAAATTTGTAGATGAAGCCACCATTATTGTCGAAGCCGGGAAAGGTGGGCACGGCTGCCTCAGTTTCCGGCGCGAAAAATACGTGCCCAAGGGCGGTCCCGACGGCGGTGACGGTGGTGATGGCGGCTCTGTCTATCTGGAGGCGGACGACTCACTGAACACGCTGATTGATTACCGCTTCCAGCGAAAGCACAAGGCCCGGAATGGCGAGCCCGGCTCAGGGCGCAACTGCACCGGCACCAAGGCCGATGACCTGATTCTGCCGGTGCCGGTTGGCACCACCGTGGTCGATACAGACACTCACGAAGTGCTGGGTGACCTGACTCACGTGGGCCAGCGCCTGAAAGTGGCTCAGGGTGGGTTTCACGGTCTGGGCAACACCCGTTTCAAGTCCTCGATAAACCGGGCGCCGCGCCAGACCACCAACGGTTCTGAAGGCGAGCTCCGTAATCTTCGCCTGGAGCTGAAGGTGCTGGCGGATGTCGGCCTGCTGGGGTTGCCGAATGCCGGGAAGTCGACCTTCATCCGGTCGGTGTCGGCGGCCAAACCGAAAGTGGCCAACTATCCGTTCACCACTTTGGTTCCGAACCTGGGTGTGGTCAGCGTTCAGACCCACCAGAGTTTCGTGATTGCCGATATTCCCGGCCTGATCGAGGGCGCTGCTGAAGGGGCCGGGCTGGGTATCCGCTTCCTCAAGCACCTGGTTCGCACTCGTCTGTTGCTGCACCTGGTGGATGTCGCGCCTTACGATGACAGTTCACCAGCGGAGTCGGTTCGTACCATTGCTCACGAGCTGGAAAAGTTCAGTGAAACGCTGGCCAGCCGTCCGCGCTGGCTGGTGCTGAACAAAGTCGACATGATTCCTGAAGAGGATCGTGACGCGCATTGCCAGGCCATTGTCGATGAGCTGGACTGGGATGGCCCGGTATTCTGGATTTCGGCTTTGACCGGTGAAGGTACCAAGCCGCTGGTGCAGGCAATCATGCGCTGGATTGAAGAGCAGGCGGAAGCAGAAAAGGAAAATCCGGAAGTGGCGGAACGGGAAGCAGAGCGTCGCCGCCGCATGGATGAAGAAGCCCGCGCCCGCATTGAGGCCGAGAAACAGGCTCGCCGTGAAGCCCGTGAAAGCGATGACGACTTGGACGACGACGATGACGATGACGGCGTGGAAGTGGTTTACGCCCCGTACTGACGCCGACAAACCCCGGAGATCTGAGCACCACCATGACTGAACGAGCCCAGTTGCGCCAGGCCCGCCGCCTGGTAATCAAAATCGGAAGCGCCTTGCTGACCAATGACGGCAAGGGGCTGGATGAAGCAGCGTTGGGTCTGTGGGTGGATCAGATTGCCGAGCTGGTGGATGACGGCGTGGAAGTGGTGATTGTCTCTTCCGGCGCGGTCGCCGTGGGCATGAGCCGTCTGGGTTGGCATCAGCGTCCGGATCAGCTGCATGAGCTTCAGGCAGCAGCTGCGGTTGGCCAGATGGGCCTGGTACAAACCTGGGAGGCCCAGTTCAAGCGCCACGATATCCACACTGCCCAGATTCTGCTGACCCACGACGATCTTTCCGACCGCAAACGCTACCTGAACGGCCGGAGCACGCTTCGGGCTCTGCTGGACGTGGGTGTGATTCCCATCGTGAATGAAAACGATACCGTGGTCACCGATGAGATTCGCTTTGGTGATAACGATACCCTCGGAGCGCTGGTCACCAACCTGGTGGACGCGGACGGGCTGATTATCCTTACCGATCAGGTGGGGCTGTTTAACAAAGATCCCCGCAAGCATTCGGATGCGACCCTGATTACCGAGAGCCGGGCCAACGACCTGGCACTGGATGCCATGGCGGGTGGCGGTGCCGGAGCCCTGGGGCGTGGTGGCATGATAACCAAGCTACGGGCCTCAAGGCTGGCGGCCCGTTCCGGTGCCTTCACGGTGATTGTTGGTGGTCGTATTGAGCATGTCATTACCCGTCTGCGGCAGGGCGATGTCATTGGCACTTTACTATTGCCGGAGCAGGGCCGGGTGGCTGCGCGCAAGCAGTGGATCGCCGGCCATCTGCAAACCCGTGGCCGGTTAACGCTGGATGCTGGGGCGGTGAAGGTTATATGCCTGGGCGGTCGCAGCTTGCTGCCAGTGGGAGTGAAAGCGGTAGCGGGGCAGTTCCGGCGTGGTGAGATGGTCTCTTGTGTCGATGAAAATGGCCGGGAGGTGGCGCGTGGACTGGTTAACTACGATGCCGGCGAAGCTCGCGCGATTGTTGGTCATTCCAGTGACCGGATTACCGAAACGCTGGGATATGTTTCCGATGACGAGATGATTCACCGGGATAACCTGGTGATTGTCTGACTATCGTTTTCAGGTAATAAGCAGGCATAAAAAAACCGGCTCGAAAGCCGGTTTTTTTATAATGCCACCGAATCAGGTGCCTTACAGGCTCTTGATCCGAGTGTTCAAGCGGCTCTTGGTGCGAGCAATCTTGTTCTTGGCGAAGACGCCTTTGTTGACCATGCTGTCCATGATCGGCTGTGCTTCCTGCAGCGCAGCTTTGGCTTCTTCGGCATTACCGGCGTTGATCTTGGCTTCGACCTTCTTGATGTAGGTGCGGGCCATGGAACGCAGGCTGGCGTTGTGCTTGCGGTTTGTCTCGTTCTGACGAGCGCGCTTTTTGGCTTGCGGGGTATTTGCCACCGTAAAACTCCTGAAATTCGTTGCTAGAGATACTGAAACTGTTTAGATCGCGGGCGCGCCAAAAACAGCGCGTCGATTTAAATGACGCGGAACTATGCCGCTCAATGGTGCTAATGTCAAGATGTTCAGTCTCCCGATCCCTGTGCTGCGAAGGCCTGTGGTACACTCCTGCGTCCTGGTACCAGGGCTGTTCCGGCGTTGAGTCGTGCCCTGTGTGGATTACCGAAACGCCGCTCCGGCCTGAACCCGATATTCCGGATTTTGTCCATGTCATCCGAGCCAAAGCCGCCAGCCAATCCTGAACCTGCCGCGAAACCGCCAGTGAAAGCGCCCGGATTACTCCGGTCGTCCGGTCTGGTCGGGGTTATGACCATGCTGTCCCGTGTGCTCGGGCTGGTTCGGGACATGGTAATTGCCCGTTATTTTGGCGCTGGGGCCGGCGCCGATGCCTTCTTTGTGGCCTTCAAGATTCCGAACTTTCTGCGCCGCTTGTTTGCCGAGGGTGCTTTTTCCCAAGCATTTGTGCCGGTGCTGTCGTCTTATCGACAAAACCAGGATATTTCGGACGTCAAACGTCTGGTGGATGCAGTGGCCGGTTCATTGGGGCTGGTGTTGTTGGCAATTACCCTGGTCGCCATGCTGGGCTCGCCGGTACTCACGGCGGTATTCGCCCCCGGATTCCTGGACGACGACGCCAAGTTTGCGCTCACCAGCGATATGCTGCGCATTACCTTTCCCTATCTGCTGCTTATTTCGCTGACAGCCTTTGCCGGCGGTATTCTGAACAGCTACGACCGGTTTGCCGTGCCGGCTTTCACACCGGTATTGCTCAACCTGTCCATGATCGGCGCAGCTGTTTTCATGACGCCGTTGATGGAAGAGCCGGTGATGGCACTGGCCTGGGGCGTGTTTATTGCGGGTGCCCTGCAGCTGTTTTTCCAGTTGCCTTTTTTGATGCGCCTGGGACTCCTGCCGCGCCCAAGGGTGGATTACCGCCACGAAGGGGTCAGTCGTATTCTCAAGTTGATGGCGCCAGCCCTGTTCGGGGTGTCGGTCAGCCAGATCAATCTGTTGCTGGATACCGTTCTGGCTTCGTTCCTGCAAACCGGCAGTGTCTCCTGGCTGTATTATTCAGACCGCTTGTCGGAATTGCCCTTGGGGGTATTCGGTATCGCCATTGCCACCGTGATTCTGCCAAGCCTTTCCCGCAAGCATGCCGCCGCCTCGGCGGACCAGTTCGCCGCCACTCTGGACTGGGCGGTGCGGGCCGTGTTGCTGATAGGTGTGCCCGCCGCATTGGCGCTGGCTTTGTTGGCCGAGCCATTGATCGCCACGCTGTTTCATTATGGTGAGGTAACCGACCGTGATGTCAGCATGTCGGCGCAAAGCCTTCGGGCCTACTCAGCCGGTTTGCTGGCGTTCATGCTGATTAAAGTGCTGGCTCCGGGCTTCTTCGCCCGCGAAGACACCAAAACACCGGTAAAAATCGGCATCATCGCCATGGTGGCGAATATGGCGCTCAATCTGGCGTTAATTGTACCGCTCGCCCATGCCGGGCTGGCGTTGGCCACATCGCTTTCAGCCTGGTTGAACGGTTATCTGCTCTGGCGCGGTTTGCGTAAAGAAGGCGCCTGGAAAAGCCAGTCCGGTTGGCCAAAATTCCTCCTACAGTTGGCCCTGGCCAATGGCGCGTTGGCAGCAGTGATTCTCTGGTTGAATGCACCGGTGTCGCAATGGCTGGCCATGGGTGGTCTTCAGCGGGCAACAGATATGAGTATTTTGGTGGTCGCTGGCGTGGCTGCGTATTTTGTGGTGCTGGCGCTGGCCGGAGTGCGGGTTCGGCAGTTCCGTCAGAAGTAGAGCCCGGCATGATTTCTACCCGACCCGCTCCTGGGGTATAATCGCGCGTTTTCTCACCAGTGCATGGCCTCAGGGCACATGCGCCCAAAGCCAGTTGGCAACGGAAGGTTCGCAGTAGATGCGCTTGATTCGAGGCCTGACCAATCTGAAGCGGCTGTCCGGGCGGGCAGAGTCACCGCTGGCCGCAGGCTGTGTGGCTACCATCGGCAATTTCGATGGCGTGCATCTGGGCCACAAGACCATCATTGATCAGGTGAAGGAAAAAGCACAGGCGCTGGGCGTGCCGTCGGTGGTGATGATGTTTGAGCCCCAGCCCCGGGAGTTTTTTGAGGGTACCGAAGCCCCGCCCCGGTTGATGCCATTCCGTCAGAAGTTCGAGGCATTGTTGGCCGAAGGCGTGGACGTGGTGGTGTGCATCCATTTTGACTGTCGGTTCCGCAGCTATTCGGCCATGGACTTTGTGGAAGATATTCTGATCGAGGGCCTGGGGGTTCGCCATCTGGTGGTAGGCGACGATTTCCGTTTTGGCTGCGATCGTGCCGGCGACTTTAACCTGCTTGAGCAGGTCGGCGAAACGCGTGGCTTTACCGTGGAAAACACCCGTACGGTTACCATTGATGGCAAACGGGTGAGCAGTACCCGGGTACGCAATGCGCTGAACGTGAACGGGCTGGAGCAGGCCGAACGGCTTCTGGGCCATCCGTACCGCATTCATGGCCGGGTGGTGTATGGCCGCCAGCTAGGGCGCCAGATCGGGGCGCCCACCGCCAACATTCTGCTGCACCGTATGCCGGCCCTTCGTGGTGTATACGTGGTGCGGGCCAGAACCGATGCCGGGCATTGGCTCGATGGTGTGGCCAACATCGGTCTGCGGCCTACGGTAGATGGCAAGCGGCCTTCACTGGAAGTGCACCTGCTTGACTTTGCTGGCACACTTTACGGCCAGCATCTGGAAGTCGTGTTCCGTCATGGCCTGCGGGACGAAGTGAAATTCAACTCTGTTGACGAACTGCGCCAACAGATCGCCCGGGATTTCGAGCAGGCCCGGGCCTGGCTGGCCGACAACCCGGCCAACGTAACGCCTTAACTGACCAACTAAAGAGTGCGCACACAGACATGAGCGACTACAAGCATACCCTGAATCTGCCGGAAACCGCCTTTCCCATGCGCGGTAACCTGGCCAAGCGCGAGCCGGACATGCTCAAGCGCTGGCAGGATCTGGACGTCTACGGCAATCTGCGCAAGCAGCGCGAAGGCCGGGAAAAGTTCATCCTGCACGATGGCCCTCCATACGCCAACGGCAGCATTCATATCGGGCATGCGGTCAACAAGATCATCAAGGACATGATTGTGAAGTCCCGCGGTTTCATGGGCTACGACGCACCCTATGTGCCCGGCTGGGATTGCCACGGTCTTCCGATTGAACACAAGGTTGAGCAGGAAATCGGCAAGGCTGGCCAGAAAGTGGATTACAAAACCTTCCGCCAGGCCTGTCGTGATTACGCCACCAAACAGATTGAGGGCCAGAAAACCGACTTTATCCGCCTGGGCGTGATGGGGGAGTGGGACAAGCCCTACCTGACCATGGACCCGAAAGTGGAAGCCGGCATCGTGCGCGCGCTTGGCAAAATTGTCGCCAAGGGTCACCTGGTGCGTGGTTTCAGGCCCGTTTACTGGAGTGTGGTTGGTCAGTCTGCACTGGCAGAGGCGGAAGTGGAGTATCAGGACAAAACCTCCACCCAGATTGATGTGCGCTTCACCGTGGTGGATCAGGCCGCAGTGCTGGACAAATTCGGCACCAGTGAAGGCGAGGGTGATGTCTCTGTGGTGATCTGGACCACCACCCCCTGGACCATCCCGGCCAACCAGGCCGTGTCTCTGGGCGCTGATCTTGAATACGCGCTGGTTCAGGCCGACACCGGCAATGGTCCTGAACGCCTGATCCTGGCTACCGACATGGTGGAAGGCATCATGGCGCGTTGGGGCGTGGAAGACTACAAGGTGCTGGCCAACGTGGCCGGCTCTGAACTGGAAAAACTGGCACTGCAGCACCCGGTTTATGACAAGCAGGTGCCGCTGCTTCTGGGTGATCACGTTTCTCTCGATGCCGGTACCGGTGCTGTTCATACCGCGCCGGACCACGGCATGGAAGACTTTGAGGTGGGCAAGGAATACGGCATTGGCACCATCAACCTGGTGAAAGCCGACGGCACCTACACCGAAGCGGCCGGCGAATTTGCCGGTGTGCACGTTTATAAAGCCGACGAGCCGGTGTGTTCCGCACTGGAGCGCGAGGGCAAGCTGGTGCATTCCGAGAAATTCCGCCACAGCTATCCGCACTGCTGGCGCACCAAAACCCCGCTGATCTACCGCGCCACGCCGCAATGGTTTATCAGCATGGACAAGCTCAACCTGCGTGCGGACTCTCTGGAAGCCATCAAAGGCGTGCGCTGGATTCCGGCCTGGGGCCAGAACCGCATCGAAGCCATGTTTGAGCAGAGCCCGGACTGGTGTGTCTCGCGCCAGCGTACCTGGGGTGTGCCGATTACCCTGTTTATCCACAAGGAAACCCAGGTGCCGCATCCGAACACTCAGGAGCTGATCGAGAAAGTTGCCCAACTGATCGAAACAGACAGCATTGATGCCTGGTACGATCTTGACCAGGAAGAACTCCTGGGAGACGACAGCGACCAGTATGAAAAGGTTACCGACACCCTGGACGTATGGTTCGATTCAGGCGTTACCCACGACTCGGTTCTGCGTGCCCGGGAAGAGCTGGGTCAGTTCCCGGCGGACCTGTACCTGGAAGGTTCGGATCAGCACCGTGGCTGGTTCCAGTCATCCCTGAAAACGTCCATTGCGATGAATGGCGTGGCGCCCTACAAAGAGGTGCTCACCCACGGCTTCACCGTGGATGGCAAAGGCCACAAGATGTCCAAATCCATGGGCAACGTGATTGCTCCCCAGGAAGTGATGAACGAACTGGGTGCAGATATTCTGCGTTTGTGGGTGGCGGCGACCGATTACAGCGGTGAGATGACCGTCTCCAAGGGCATTCTGAAGCAGACTGCGGATGGTTACCGGCGCATTCGGAACACCTCCCGCTTTCTGCTCAGTAACCTGAGCGGCTTTGACCCGGCGCAACACATGGTCGCACCGGAAGACATGATTGCCCTGGACCGCTGGATGGTTGATAAAGCTCTGCAGCTGCAGAAAGAAATCCACGAAGATTTCGGCAACTATGCCTTCCTGCGTATTTACCACAAAGTGTACAACTTCTGTGAAGCAACACTGGGTGGTTTCTATCTGGATATCATCAAGGATCGTCAGTACACCACTCCGGCCGACAGCCTGGCGCGGCGCTCTGCCCAGACCGCGCTGTTCCATGTGGCCGAGGCCCTGGTGCGCTGGATTGCTCCGATTCTGAGCTTCACTGCCGACGAAATCTGGCAGCACCTGCCGGGCGAGCGCGGGGACACCGTGTTCTACGAAACCTGGTACGACGGACTGGCCGAACTGCCAGAGGATGTTGAACTGGGCCGGGACTACTGGAGCGACATCTACGCGGTGAAAGAAGCCGTTAACAAGTGCCTGGAAGATGTTCGTGGGCGTGGTGAAATCAAAGGCTCATTGACTGCGGAAGTGGAGCTTTATTGCGACGGCGAACTGGCTGAAAAGCTCAAACACCTGGGTGAAGAACTGCGCTTTGTGTTGATTACCTCCGAAGCAACCGTTAAACCCGTGGCTGAAGCTCAGGGTGCTGAGCAGACCGGCATGGAAGGGCTGCTGGTGAAAGTAACACCGGCGAGCAACCCGAAATGCGAACGCTGCTGGCACCACCGTGAAGACGTTGGCCAGAACGACCAATACGACGACCTGTGTGGCCGTTGTGTAACCAACGTGGAAGGGCCGGGTGAAACCCGCGCCTATGCCTGATGGATTGGGTCATTGAAGGCAAAACCGGTAGTAAGCTGAAGTGGCTATGGCTGGCGGCCCTGGTGCTGGTGCTGGATCTGGGCACCAAAGCCCTGGCCACCGCCATGCTCACCTACGCCGACCCGGTGCCGGTGCTGCCCAGCTTCAACCTGACACTGCTGCACAACACCGGTGCCGCCTTCAGCTTCCTGGCCAATGCCGATGGCTGGCAGCGCTGGTTTTTTGTGGTGCTGGCGTTGGTGGTCAGCACTGTGCTGATCGGCTGGCTCAGAAAGCTCAAAGCCCATGAAACCTGGACCGCCATTGCTATCGTACTGATACTAGGTGGCGCCCTCGGCAACGTGTATGACCGTGTAGTGCACGGCTACGTTGTCGATTTCCTGCACTTTTACTGGCAGGACTGGCACTTTCCCGCATTCAACCTGGCCGACACCGGTATTACCATCGGTGCCGGCATGATGATACTCGACCTGTTCCGCAAACCCGCCAATGGCGGCGATGCCTGAAGGAGTGAACTGCACTCATGAAAGATTTACCTGTAGACAAAGGAACCCGCGTAACCCTTCATTTTGCCCTGAAAATCAAAGACGGCGACGTGGTGGATTCCACCTTTGAGAACGACCCGGCCACCCTGGAAATTGGTGATGAGAACCTGCCGTCAAACTTTGAAGCGCTGTTGTTCGGCATGAAAGCCGGAGACCGGGCGATTTATGAAGTGTCACCGGAAAAAGCGTTTGGCCAGCACAACCCCAGCAACGTACAGACTTTCAAACGCCACGAATTCAGTGCCGATATGGTGCTCGAAGAGGGTGTTGTGGTGTCTTTCGCCGACGCGCGCCAGCAGGAATTGCCGGGCGTAGTCAGCCGGGTGGAAGGCGACCGGGTGGATGTGGACTTCAACCATCCGCTGGCAGGGCGTACACTGGAATTCGATGTACAGATCATTGACGTTGAACCGGCAGGGCCCACGCACTAAAGGCTGAAGCCGAACTGAAGCCTGCCGACTATTTACAGTTAGTGGGATGCGGGGAGGATCTGTCAGGGACTGTCTGCAGCATGGATGCTGCAGTAAAGCGTACAGGGACGTATTCACAGCGTGTCCCGGACAGATCCTCCCCTCAGCCCACGGGCGACAAACCCCAAAGGCAAAAACATGCAAATCAGGCTGGCAAACCCCAGAGGCTTCTGCGCAGGCGTAGACCGCGCCATCGAAATTGTTAACCGGGCGCTGGACGTCTTCGGCGCGCCCATTTACGTGCGTCACGAAGTGGTGCACAACAAATTCGTGGTCGACAACCTGCGCAGCCGCGGTGCCGTGTTCGTTGACGAGCTGGATGAAGTACCTGACGACAAACTGGTGATCTTCAGCGCCCATGGCGTCTCCCAGGCGGTACAGGGCGAAGCCGCCCGGCGCGGCCTGAAAGTCTTCGACGCCACCTGCCCGCTGGTCACCAAAGTGCACATGGAAGTGATGCGCTACAGCCGCGACGGCCGCGAGTGCATACTGATCGGTCACCAGGGCCATCCCGAAGTGGAAGGCACCATGGGCCAGTACGACGCCAGCAATGGCGGCGAGATCTATCTGGTTGAAGACGAAAACGATGTAGCGAAGCTGGAAGTGAAAGACCCGGCACGCCTGTCATTCGTCACCCAGACCACACTTTCCATGGACGACACCGCCCGGGTGATTGACGCCTTGCGCGCCAGGTTCCCGGACATTGAAGGCCCACGCAAAGACGACATCTGCTACGCCACCCAAAACCGCCAGGATGCGGTAAAACAACTGGCCAACGATTGCGACCTGATGCTGGTTGTGGGCTCCCCGAACAGCTCCAACTCCAACCGCCTGCGCGAGCTGGCTGAACGGATGGGCACTCCCGCCTACCTGATCGATGAAGCAGCGCAGATAGACCCCCAGTGGCTGGCCGATAAAAACGCCATAGGCGTCACCGCCGGTGCGTCTGCCCCGGAAGTGCTGGTGGCCGAAGTGATCAACCGCCTGAAAGAGCTGGGTGGTGAAGAACCGAAAGAAGTGGACGGGCGAGAGGAAAATATCGTGTTTTCCATGCCCAGGGAACTTCGCATTGATGCGGTCGAGGTGGAGTAACCTCGGCTGCGAGCCACTATGACCCGCATCACAGTTCTGCACTCTCACCCTCCGTTTATCCCCGTAAGTGCACCGCTCGTCGTTTAAAGATGGCATCCTTGATGGAGGTTTCTTAACCTTCCGATAAGTCTTAATGGAAGAAGTTGCATATGCGCACCAGAGCCAACCAGGGCTTCACACTGATTGAACTTGTCATCACCATCGCCCTGATCGGGATTATCGCCGGTTTTGTTATTCCGCAATTCGGTAACATGATTGACCGCAACCGTGTGGTTTCTACAACTAATTCTGTGGTGGGGTTGCTGAATTTTGCGCGGAGTGAAGCCGTTCGTCGGAATGTCAGGGTTTCAGTCATGGTTGAGGATAATAGTGCCTGGGCAATTCTGGGAGATTCGGATACAGCCTTTGATCCGAGCAGTGCCAGTGACATTAACGACCTGCTGATAAGGAGGGTTGAAGAGTGGGCTACCAACACTTCTGTGGCCGCAACTGACGGGAGTGATGTTGCCATTGGATTTCGCAGCAACGGAATGCTTGACGATGAAAATGATATGGATATAGCGGTATGTTCGGGCGATGTTGATGGCCGCCTTATCGAGGTTACCCGCGGTGGCCGAATCAACACCAGCGCCTATAGCGGTTGCCCATGAATCGGTATGCAAAAATGAAACAAATAATGTTGAAAGAGAGTAAACGGCAATCGGGCTTCACCATGATTGAAGTTCTGGTGGCGCTGTTAATTTTGCTGATCGGGCTGCTCGGCGTGGTGGGTATGCAATACCTGTCTCTCAAACAGGTCAATAATTCACAGCACCGCTCCCAAGTCGCTATTCATGCCCAGACGATGATAGAGCGCATCCGCGCTAATGAAAATTCAGCACTGGACTCTGCTGTGGTTGATGCCTGGGAAGCTGAGCTTGTCCAGGATGTACCAACCGCTGATGGTGATGTGGCGTTTGATGCTTCGAGTGGCACCGCCACCGTAACGATTACTTGGGATGAGCGGCAGCTGAATAATGATGCTGCGCAACAAACCCTGGCTGTAACGATGAGGGTGGACTGATCATGAAGCGAACCCAGGAAGGTTACACCATCATTGAGGTAATGATTGCACTGACGCTGTCATTGATTCTGACCGCGGGGCTGACCCAGATTTTCGTTGCCAACAGTCGCACGTTCAATGTGACGGAAGCCAGCGCCAGAACACAGGAAACAGGGCGTTTAGCCTTGTCGGTTTTGTCCCGCGAAATCCGGAATGCCGATTATTGGGGATGTCAGGGTTCAGAGGGGGCTTTGCAAGGAAATATTGATAGCCTGCTGAATACTGGGGCGGGGTTTGACACCGACTTGCTGCTTCGCGGTCTTGATGGAGACGACGCATTTGGCCCTAATAACTCAGACATGTTGTCTTTGGGCGGGCTTGCCAGCAACTCTGCCATACGCGTGACCCAGCAACCCAGTGCCACGGCAGCCAACCTCAAAATCGATGATACGTCTGCATTTCAGGAGAATGACATTATCATCGTCACGAACTGCCAGCGTGGCCACATGTTCCAGATTACCAATGTGAACTCTTCCAATGAAGTGGTGGTTCATAACACGGGGAATGTGTCATCCGGTCCGGGTAATGCGTCAAAGGATATTGACCCCAGTTATAACGAGGATCCGGATGGCGCCTCGGTGTTTCGGCCGCGGCAACAGAGATTTTATTTGCGAGACAACACAACAACAGGCAACCGTGAACTGGTGGTCGATGGGGTCGCCGTGCTTGGCTCGGGTAGTTCAGTGGGGGCTCTCAGTTCGCCAGTGGCACTCTTTGAAAACGTGCAGAATTTCCAGCTCCAGTTTGGCCGAGACACCGATGATGATGGGCAGGTCGAGACCTGGTCAGATCCCGGTGATTCCGGTCAGGCTGATGAAACCATCGCTATTCGGATGAGTATTCTTGTTCGTTCGCCCGACGATGGAGTGACCGATGGGGGGCAGAGCTACTGTTATCCCGGTTGGCTGGATTGTGCGAGCGATAGCTCACTGCTAAGCACCTCCGGAGCGAATGACACATTCCTTTATCGGGTTTATACCACCACATCCACCATGCGTAATCGGATTTAGGGGCTATGAGAATGCGTCTTGGGCGTATGCGTGATAAACAAAACGGGGCAGCGTTAATACTTTCTCTACTCTTGCTGCTTGTGCTCACCTTGCTCGCGCTTTCAAGCATGCAGGGCAGCGTGATGCAACAACGCATGGTGTCTGGCCTGACTGGAGGTATTCAGTCTCTGGAAATTGCAGAGTCAGGTCTGAGGGATGCTGAAGAAGCGTTGGAAAGTATGACTATTCCGACGGTCTTCAATATACCCGCGATTTTTGACGGTACAAATGGCCTGTATGGAACTGACGATGATCCACCAGATCCCCTGAGTTATAACTGGGCGGACAGCACCGATATGAGAAGTGCCGATGCAGTTGGCGGTGTTACCCCGCGATATTTTATTCAACACCTGGGGGATGCGGTCACTGAGGAGCAACTGGACGACATCGCCATTGGCAGTGCGGGCACACAGAACGGGGGTTCAAGCGCAGAAACTCAGGCGTTCCGGATTGTCATCTGGACCGGCGGTGAATCGGGTGAATCACAACGTGTTCTTGAAGCTCATTATGTAAGGAATATTTGATGGCCGTCGCGGCTCATCGGGAGGATATGGAATGACTGGTCACAAGCAACTTCTGGTTTATCTCACGGCCGGTTTGTTCGGTTTTATGCCTTTATCGGAGGCCTTGGCGCAGGATTCCGGCTCGAATAACAGCGTAACGGACTTGGCTGATCGGCCACTGTATCTGGCCGGAGGGCGTGGCGTGCCTGGAAACCTTGTGCTGACGCCTTCCGTTGAGTATCCCACAATTCAGAGCCTGGCGAACATTGATGACAGTTACGACGAAACGACGGATTACGTTGGTTACTTTGATTCTGCCAAGTGCTACGAGTATAGCTATTCAGCCACAGAGTTGGAGCGGCATTTTTACCCGACTTCGATGGGCGGTAGTTTGCACAACTGCTCCGGAACCGATGAGTGGAGCGGGAATTTTCTTAACTGGGCGACCACGCAAACCATCGATCCTTTCCGCAAAGCTCTGACTGGTGGGTATCGGGTAAAGGATACGGCTACTGAGACCTGGTTGGAGAAAGCGCGTCATCCGGGGCAAAGTGGAATTGATGAGCGTTCGATCAGTGGGGATGCTCTAGCTAGAGCGACACCGTTCACTGATACAGTTCATCTGAAGATTGAGGGGATGGGGACGTCTCTTCAATTTCGCCTTCTGAGCGATACTTTTGAGTCAATCGGTTCCTCTGATCTAAAAGCTTACAATCCAGCTAACTTCCCTTACGACGATGGAAATGCGGGCTCTGGCGATAATAGCAAATACGCGTATCTGGCTTCAGTAAGGGTGAAAGTCTGTGACGACGCTGTTGGCAGTCTTACAGCTGAACAAAGCCTTGAAGACAACTGTGTCGAGTACGATCAGGCCTGGAAGCCGGAAGGGTTGATTCAACGGAATGTTGACAGTTTGACTTATAGCGTTTTTGGCTACCTGAATGATGACAGCAGTTCCCGTGATGGGGCAGTTTTGAGAGCTAACCAACGAGACGTGAGTAGCGAGTGGGATCCCGATACTGGCGTTATAGTTACCAACCCCGATGGAACCAGTGAGGGCAACAGCGGGGTGATCAATTATATCAATAAGTTCGGTCAACTAAACGATAATAACCATAAATCCCTGGATCCGGTAAGTGAGCTTTATTACGCGGCGACACGGTATCTAAAAAATCAGGGTAACGTTCCTGCCTATTCCAATGATTTGACGGATAAGATGAAAGATAACTTCCCGGTTATTACTGACTGGGCTGATCCGTTTCAGTATGAGTGCCAGGCCACAGCAATCCTGGGTATTGGCGATGCGAATACGCATGATGATGGTAATCTTCCAGGAACCAGTTATCGAGGCGATGAACCGACACTGCCGACCGAAGTCAGTGATGATGACACAGTAAATGTAACTACCATGACCAATCGTATTGGCGTTATGGAGCCTGGTCTGGACGGTACATTGGGAGAGGGCGAGTTCACTGGGCGACAAAACACTGCATATATTGCTGGCTTGGCCTACGATAACCACATCAACGACATGCGGTCCGATCTGGATGGTGAACAATTAGTGACCACGCATTGGGTTGATGTGATGGAGAACGAGAAGCTGGAATGCGCCACCACTAACCAATACTATCTGGCCGCCAAATACGGTGGTTTCACTATTCCCGAAGATTTTGACCCGACACGTACGGAAGCTCTCCCTGAGGAGTGGTGGACCACTGGCGATACGCTAGCATGTGGTAGTAGTAATTCCGGGACAATGACTCGTCCCGAGAACTTTTATACCGCTGGGGATGCGGCCAAGATGGTGGAAAGCCTGGGCAAAGCCTTTGACAGCATTGTCACGGACGCCATTGGCAGCTCAACCGGTGTTACTTTTAATACCGCCACCATTGAAGCTGACACACTGCTCTTCGGTGCGCAATTTAACTCCGCAGACTGGACCGGCAACCTGTTCGCAACTGCGATTGAGCGTTCGGCCTCAGGAGCACCCACGATTGCTGACAATTACACCTGGGAAGCAGGGGATCTCCTGGATGAGCGGGACCTGAGTGCCAATCCCCGGAATATTTACACTTATGACGGCGGCACGGGTCTTGAGTTCAGCACGACTAATCTGAGTAGCTTCACTCAAAGCATGCAGGATGATCTGGCCTTTGGCGGTAACACTGATGTGGCAGAGAATCGCATCAGTTACCTTCGGGGTAATAGTGTCAGTGGGTATCGGGTTCGCGGCAGTCTGCTGGGTGATATTGTGAACTCCACTCCTGTATATATCGCAGAGGCGACCATGGGATGGCCGGAGTCTGAGGCTTTTGGTACGGGTGATGATCGATATTCACTTTTCGCAACCGATCAGTCAGACAGGGCCGGTGTTATTTACGTTGGTGCGAATGACGGCATGTTACATGCCTTCGATGCCGAGGATGGGGAAGAGCTGTTTGCTTACATTCCGGAATTTGTCGCTTCGGCGACTGATCAGGATGGTCTGCACTACCTCACCGACCCGAATTACAGTCACCGCTATTATGTGGATCTGACGCCTGTTGTTTCCGAAGTGAATACGCAGGGAGCCGGGAATACCACCAAAGCCTGGCGCAGTGTCCTGATTGGCGGTGCCCGCACCGGCGCTAAAGGAATTTTTGCACTGGATGTCACCGATCCCAGCGGTTTCGGTAGTGGCGCAAGTGATATTCCAATGTGGGAATTTACCGCCGAGGATGATGACCGGTTGGGCTACATTACGGAGCCGCCGACGATTGCGCTTGCGCAATGGGGCAATAACGATTATCGCTGGACGGTCTTTTTGCAGAACGGTTACCAGTCTACAACAGCCAGCACCGGTTTCTTCATGCTGGACATCGAAGGCGGGTTGGATGGAACCTGGACTGAGGGTGAGAACGACGATTACATGTATATCGAGTTTGACGGTGACTCGGATGCCAGCGGTCTGTCTCCAATCCGGCAGGTAGACCTGGAAGGCAACGACAGTATCGTGGACCGTATTTACGCGGGCGACCTTAAAGGTAATATCTGGGTGGCGTCTTATGGCAACCAGGGTTGGGCCAGCACCTATGGCAGTAAGAGCTCCCCGGCGCCGCTGTTTACAGCAACGGACGGAACCAATCCGCAACCGATCACGGTGACGCCCCTGGCGTTTCGCTACCCCAATGAAGAGAGCGACACGGATAGCACCCAGCGAATCATGCTTGCATTTGGTACAGGCAAGTACCTTGAGTTAAGCGACGTCGATGACACGGCGGTTCAATCGTTTTACGGCGTCTTTGATCAGATTGGAAACCTGGGCCGTTCCGATTTGCTGGAGCGTACATTGAGCAATGATCAGGTGACCAATAACGGTACTACTTTTGATGTCCGTTTCTCCACCGGCGAAACTTTTGATTCAACATCCTACGACGGTTGGTACGTGGACTTGATCGATTCGGGCGAGCGAATCACGTTGCCTGCACAGATTCGTGACGGTTATCTGTTCGTTAACTCTCTGGTTCCAACAACCAATCCCTGTGATATCGGCGGTGGCGGTTGGCTGATGGCCTTTGGCCTGGACGGCAGAACTCCGGACCGCACAATCTGGCCCAAAGTGGGTGAGCCGGTAGTTGGCTTTAAGGTAACGGGCGGTATTCCCAATCAGACCAGCTTCATTGACGATTACGCGTTGACGCCATTGTCCAACAGCGACATCCTGCCCGATGAGGTAGATACCGGTGGTAGCTCCAGCGATTTGGGGCGTCGTAGCTGGCAGGAACTGTACGACTGAGGCACCTGCGGTCAGGCGGATTGTCGCTTTGACGGACGAAGAACAGACGGTAATGAAAGGATAGAGCTTGATGAAAACCAGAGCCCATGCAGGTTTTACACTGATTGAGCTGATGATCGTTGTTGCCATCATCGGCATTATTGCTGCGATTGCCTACCCGAGCTACCAGGGCTATGTGGAAAGCACCCGCCGTGGTGATGCCAAGGGTGCACTGATGCAGTTCGCCAGTGCGATGGAGCGCTACTACACGCAAAATAATACCTATATTGGGGCGGACGGTGGCACCTCCGCCATCAATACCACTAACACATCACCGCCGGCCGGCCTGTTCCCGGATGAAGCGCCCTTGGATGGCAGCGCGAAATTCTACGATCTCTATATCCACGATCTACAGGCGAACTCATTTATTCTTCGGGCGGTACCGAAGAATGGCCAGGCGGGTGATGGCTTCCTCCAACTGCGTTCAAATGGTGTGCGTGAGTGGGATGCCGACAATTCCGGCACCATTGGTTCGAACGAAGACACATGGTCTGAATAGTCGGGTAAGACCTGCAGCTTTTTAGCTGCAGGTCACTGTATGGCCGTTGGCATCTTCGATCATTCCATCTCCATCCTGATCTTCCGAAAGTCTCAGGCGCCCACCCATATTAACGACAATTTGCGCAGCCAGATGGCTATCGTTGCCTTTGGGGCACCAGATCATGTTGCCGACCGCATAGCTTGCCATTCCTGAAGGAAAAAAGCGGAAATAAGGACGGCTTGAGGTGTTGGCGTCCCACTCCCCGCCCTCGACTACCTCGCTAACCCGGATAATGTCGCTGTCATCTGCCAGTGCCCTGTCTGAGTCTGGATCTCGAAAAATTGTGATTGGCCGTGTGTTCCAATCGTGGGTGCAGGTGTCGGTTTCGTCCAGTGGACATAATGTCACCGTGACTTGTTCGAGAATGGCAGAATTTCTGGCAAGGTTGATCAGCATAACCATATCACTGACGGAGGCATGTCGCCGGGAATTGTCCACCAGTTTTTCCACGGACGGGATAGTGTAGCTGGCGATCAGGGAGATAAGCGCGATAACAACCAGAAGCTCCACAAGCGTGAAGCCAGCACTTGGCTTTGCAGGTTTCATAGACAGTTCCTTGTCGGGTTTTACATGGTATGGGCGTCCTGCCCACACCAACTATAACTCAAAGCCTAAAGATTTTAATCCATCCCCAACTTCTTCAACCGATATCGCAACGCCCGAAAACTGATCCCCAGCCTCTTAGCCGCTGCCGTTTTGTTCCATCGTGTTGCTTCTAGCGCCTTTTCAATGGCCTGGCGTTCGATGCCTTCCAGGTAGTTTTCCAGATCGATCTCGCCCTCTGGTATGGGGGTGGCTTCATGGTCTGAATGGTCGGCTTCTCTGGGCTGCATTGTCGATGATCCCGCTGGCGCGACACCATTGCCCAGGTGCAGGTCGCCAGCGTCTATGCGGTCTTCATCGCATAGAGTGAAGGCCCGCTCCAGTATGTTTTCCAGCTCGCGCACGTTACCGGGAAAATGATAAGCCTTGAGGCGCTCGATGGCGGCCTGAGTCAGCCGTGCCGGCTCGCACTCGTACTCGCGGGCAATGCGTTTAAGTATGTGATCTGCCAGCAGGGGGACGTCGTCGCCCCGGTCCCGCAGAGGCGGCACGGCCAGTTCAATCACGTTGATACGGTAAAACAGATCCTGTCGGAAGCTGCCATTTTGCACCAGTTCTGCCAGGTGCTTGTGGGTGGCGCTGAGTACGCGGATATCCACCGGAATTTCCCGGGTATCGCCTACCGGCCGTACGGCTTTTTCCTGTATGGCCCGAAGCAGTTTTACCTGCATGGCCAGGGGCAGGTCGGCCACTTCGTCCAGAAACAGGGTGCCGCCGTCGGCACTCCGGAACAGGCCTTCTTTGCTTTCTATGGCGCCGGTAAAGCTGCCCTTTTTATGGCCGAAAAACTCGCTTTCCATCAGTTCGGAGGGAATGGCGCCGCAGTTCACGGCAATGAACGGGCCATCACTTCGTGGGCCCTGCAGGTGAATCATGCGGGCAACCAGTTCCTTGCCGCTACCGGACTCACCGCTGATAAACACCGGCGCCTGGCTGCGCGCCAGTTTGCGGGTCTGGTTGCGCAGCTTGCGGATCTGTTCTGACTCACCCAGAAGCAGACCGGGTTCATCGGAACTGGTGGATGTCTGTACGTTCGGTTCGGATAATTTGAGTGCACTGTTTACCAGTTCCCGCAAGCGTGGCAGCTCTACGGGTTTTGACACGAAATCAAAGGCGCCGGCCTTGAGGGATTCAATTGCGGTGTCCATGTTGCCGTAGGCGGTAATAACGGCAACGGGTGTGTTGGGCGCATGTTGCTGAATCCACTGCACCAGTTCAATACCGTTACCGTCCGGTAGGTTCATGTCGGTCAGGCACAGATTTGGCTGGTGCTGTGCGAGCAAAGCCCGGGCGCTGGCCAGGTCTGGTGCGGTGTGGGTGGTAATGCCCATACGGGTGAGAGTGATGTCCAGAAGGCTCCGGATATCCGGTTCGTCATCAACGATCAGCGCAGTATGTGTTGTCATTGTTCCTTTTCGGTTCCCTGTTGAATTGCTAACGCCCGATGGCCGGTGTTATGACTCATATCATTCGCCCGGGGTGGGCGAAGGTGATCCGGAAGCGACACCCTTGCCCGTCATTTTCCACTAGCGAGAGGTGAGCCTGATTGGCCTCACACAGTTCCCGTGCCAGGTAAAGCCCTAGCCCGTTGCCGGTATGCTCTGTGGTGAAGAAAGGCTCGAAAATGGAGGTGCGATGTTTGGGCTCTATTCCAGGCCCGAAATCCCGCACATCAACGTAAGCTCGTTCGCCATCGGCGGTGGTTCCTGATTTCAATTGTATCCTGTTTTCTCCGGTGCGCTCTTTGCTGTAGCGCAAACCGTTGTCACACAGATTCACCATAACCTGTTCAATCTGGCTTTTGTCGAACCGGGCCGGAGGAATCCGGTCATCTAACTGTAGTTCGATAATGGCGGGCGTGCCTTCGTCCCGGGTTTGCTGGAAATCGGCCTGGAATTCATTCAGCCATTCGGCGATATCCACCAGCGTAGCGCTCGCCGGCCTGCGCCTTGAAAGGTCCAGAACGTTTTCGATAATACCGTTCACCCGCCCTGAATGCCGGTGAATGATGTCGAGCATTTGCAGGTCACCGTTGTCCAGATTCGGTGACTCGTCCATCAACTGTGCCGCGTGGCTGATGGCGCCCAATGGGTTGCGGATTTCATGGGCTATGCCTGCGGTCAGCCGCCCGAGCGAGGCCAGCTTCATTTGTTGGGCCTGCTGGGTGATTTTACTCATGTCTTCAATGAATACGAGGGTTTGGTCGCCCTGCTCCTGATCCAGTTGGGTGAATGTGGCCTGCAGTAACGGCGAGGTTGGGGTGGCCTGAAAGGGATCAATGCGTTGGTCGGGGTTTTCCTTCCAGTCATGCAGGCCCTGTATCAGGGGGGTGGGCAAGGGTATGGGGTGGGCTGGTGCAGAAGCCCGCGTTTCCGGGGTTCCGAATAGCAGTTCCTCGGCGGCGGCGTTTGCAAGGCGAACATGGCCGCGTTGGTCCAGCACCAATATGCCGGTGCGCATACGCTGGATAATCTGGCGATTGATCTGCTCCAGCTCGGCGATGCTTCTGGCGCGGCTGCGGGCGAGCTCTTCACTGCGCATCATGCGTTTTGAGATGCTTTGCAATACGAAGGCGGTGGCGAAATACAGAATGCCCAGTGTGCCGGCGCGCACAATATCGTCGGC